>DASTMN010000047.1:0-5486 GCA_035714165.1 Rhizomicrobium sp. | reverse complement strand
ACCACCGACGGATCGGCCAGGGTGCTGATGTCGCCCAGCGTCGAGACATCGCCTTCCGCGATCTTGCGCAGGATGCGCCGCATGATCTTGCCGCTGCGGGTCTTGGGCAGGCCGGGCGCGAACTGGATGATGTCGGGCCGGGCGATGGGGCCGATTTCATGGCCGACAAACTTCTTGAGTTCGGCGTTCAGCGCGTCGCTGGCCGCGATGCCCGCCTTCAGCGTGACATAGGCATAGATGCCCTGGCCCTTGATGTCGTGGGGATAGCCGACCACGGCGGCCTCGGCCACGGCGGCATGGCCGACAAGCGCGCTTTCCACCTCGGCGGTGCCCATGCGGTGGCCGGAGACGTTGATGACGTCATCCACCCGGCCGGTGATCCAGTAATAGCCGTCGGCATCGCGGCGGCAGCCGTCGCCGGTGAAATACTTGCCGGGATAGGTGGTGAAATAGGTCTCCACGAAACGCTGATGGTCGCCATAGACGGTGCGCATCTGGCCGGGCCAGCTTTGCGCGATGCACAGGTTGCCGGTGGCTTCGCCATCCAGAACCTTGCCGTCGGTATCCACGAGTTCGGGCACGATGCCCGGCAGCGGTTTGGTGGCCGAGCCGGGCTTGAGGTCGGTCGCGCCGGGCAGGGGCGTAATCAGGTGGCCGCCGGTCTCGGTCTGCCACCAGGTGTCCACGATCGGGCAGCGGCCGTCGCCCACCACCCGGTGATACCACAGCCAGGCTTCGGGATTGATCGGCTCGCCCACCGTGCCCAGCAGGCGCAGGGACGCGCGGCTGGTCTTCTGCACCGGGCCATCGCCGTCGCGCATCAGGGCGCGGATGGCGGTGGGCGCCGTATAGAAGGTGTTGACCTTGTGCTTGTCGATCACCTCCCAGAAGCGCGATGTGGTGGGATAGTTGGGCACACCCTCGAACATCAGGGTGGTGGCGCCGTTGGCCAGCGGGCCATAGACGATATAGGTGTGGCCCGTCACCCAGCCCACATCGGCGGTGCACCAGTAGATTTCGCCGGGGTGGTAATCGAAGACGTAATGATGGGTCCAGGCCGCCCACAGCAGATAGCCGCCGGTGGTGTGCAGAACGCCCTTGGGCTTGCCGGTCGAGCCCGACGTATAAAGAATGAACAGCGGGTCTTCGGCATTCATCGCCTCTGCCGGACAGTCGGCGGAAACCTTGGCGCTTTCTTCGTGCCACCAGATATCGCGGCCCGGCGTCATCGCCACCGCGCCGCCGGTGCGGCGGACCACGATCACCGCTGTGACGCCGGGCGCCTTGGCCAGCGCCTCGTCGGTATTGGCCTTGAGCGGCACGGTCTTGCCGCCGCGCAATCCCTCATCGGCGGTGATCACGACCTTGCTATCGCAGTCGGTGATGCGCCCGGCCAGGCTGTCGGGCGAGAAGCCGCCGAACACCACCGAATGCACCGCCCCGATACGGGCACAGGCCAGCATGGCCACCGCCGCTTCCGGGATCATCGGCATGTAGATGGTGACGCGGTCGCCCTTCCGGACGCCCCGCGCTTTCAGCACATTGGCGAAGCGGCAGACCTGTTCGTGCAGTTCGGCATAGGTGATGTGCCTGCTCTCGGACGGATCGTCGCCTTCCCAGATGATGGCGGTCTGGCCGCCGCGCGCCGCCAGGTGCCGGTCCAGGCAATTGGCCGCCACGTTGAGCGCCCCGTCCTCGAACCACTTGATCGACAGGTTGGCGGGATCGAAGCTGACATTGCGGACGCGTGTGAAGGGCGTCAGCCAGTCCAGCCGCGCCGCCTCCCGGCCCCAGAAACCGTCCGGGTCGCGTATGGAGTCCGCATAGGCCGCTTCATATTGCGCCGCTGTCATGTGGGCGCGGTCTTTCCATTCTTGCGGCACTGCAAACACGGTATCGGACATCACATTGCTCTTTTTTACGGCTTTTCCTGGGGGGCGATGGTGCTATGATCGCAACGGTTCTTGCAAGGCGCGGCAACGTCACGCCTTCCTGTCCTGTAGCGAAGCCATAATCGCGCCTGCCTGCCTCCGCAAAGCGGGGCAGGGAAGAATAAAGATACGCAGAACACCTGCGCACAATAAGGGGGACGATACCATGACGCTATTTCCGAAATTCGCGCTTTGCGCCGCCGCGCTGGCCTTGGCGGGGGCGCTGGGCGGTCCCGCCGCCGCGCAGGAGATTTCCCGCCTGCCGGGCACCAATCCCAATGCGCTGATCGCGCCCGCCGTGATCGTGCCGCCGGGCCTGACCACCTATTACATCAGCGGCACCACGCCTTCGCCCGCCACGCCGGGTGGTCCGCTGGGCGACACCCCGGCCCAGACCGCCAGCACCCTGGGCAAGCTGAAGGACATCCTGGCGCAGCTGGGCCTGACCTTCGGGGATGTGGTCAAGGCGACGGTGTTCCTGGTCGGTGATCCCGCCAAGGGTGGCGAGATGGACTTCGCGGGCATGAACGCGGAATGGGCCAAGCATTTCGGCACGGCGCAGCAGCCGGGCAAGCCCGCGCGTTCGACCGTCAAGGTCGCGGGCCTGGCCGCGCCGGGCCTGCTGGTCGAAATCGAGCTGATCGCGGCCAAGAAACAGCCCTGATCCTGCTATGGACCGCAGGCACCTGCTGAAGGCCTCGCTCGCCACCGGCGGGCTGATGGGGCTGGGCGCGTGCGCCACCGCGCCGCGTGGCGGCGCAACCGCTGCGCCTGTCTTCCGCGATCCGATGCTGTCGCTGGCGCCGATCCGCGCCCGCACCGACCGCATCTTCGACATCAAGGTGTGCCTGCGCCCGTTCCGTGTGCTGGGTCCGCGCCTGGATGTCGAACAGATCGGCGATGCGATGGTGGTGCACAATTACGGGCATGGCGGCAGCGGCTGGTCGCTGGCCTGGGGTTCGGCCAACATCGCCGTGCAGAAGGCGATGTCCACCAGCCCGGCGCGGATCGCGGTGGTCGGCTGCGGCATCATCGGCCTGACCTCGGCGATCACCGCCCAGCGGGCCGGGGCGCAGGTCACGATCTATACCCGCGAACTCCTGCCCAAGACGCGTTCGGTGCGCGCCAACGGAAGCTGGACGCCGTCCTCGCGCATCGCGCTGGCACAGCCCGCCGGGCCGGGGTTCGGCGTGCTGTGGGAACAGATGGCGCGCTATTCCTGGAAGGCCTATCGCTCCTATCTGGGGCTGGCGGGAAACCCGGTGGCCTTCTGCGACCAGTATGCCCTGTCCGATACGCCGTTCCAGCCCACGCTGCACCAGCCCGACCCCGCCATACAGGGCAGCTATGAAACCACCGGCATGCCGCAGCAGAATTACGAGTTCGGCCGTTATGACGACCGCATCCGGGACCTGACGCCGCGCCCGGAAATCCTGCCCGAAGGGGCGACGCCGTTTCCGGTCCGGCATGTCTCGCGCAACACCGGCATGTTCTTCAATTTCACCGAACTGGGCCAGGTGCTGATGCGCGAGTTCTATGGCGCGGGCGGCAGGGTGGTGATCCGCCAGTTCCATGCGCCCGCCGAACTGGGCGCGCTGCCGGAAAAGGTGGTCATCAACTGTCCCGGCTATGCGGCGCGCGACATGTGGAAGGACAAGGCGATGATCCCCGTGCGGGGCCAGACCGGCTGGCTGATCCCCCAGCCGGAGGTCAATTACGGCCTCTCCTATAACGGCACCAGCGTGCTCTCCAAGAGCGACGGCATCATGGTGCTGCGTGCGCCCGGCCCGGTGCGGGGCGAAATGAACGGCGTGGGCGACAGCAACGAGATCGCCAACCGCTCGGAAACCGAAAACGCGGTGCGGGTGATCGAACAGCTTTTCGCGCGCTTTCCCAAGTCTGTTGCCTGATCCGGGGATGGGGAGGGGCGCGGCATGAACGGCAGGACGGTTCTGGCAGCGGCCGTGATGGCATGGGCGGCGATGGCGGGCGCGGCCGTCGCGCAGCCGCAGCGGTCAGCCTGGGACGGCGTCTATACCCAGGCGCAGGCCGCGCGCGGCGCGGCGCTGTATGCGCGCCATTGCGTGATGTGCCACCGGCCCGGCCTGGGCGGCGATTACGAAACCCCGCCGCTGACGGGGGTGTTCCTGCATGCCTGGGCGGGCGCCGATCTGGCGACGCTGTTCGACAAGGTTGCCGTGACCATGCCCCTCAGCCGCCCCGGCACACTCAGCCCGGCCGAGAATGCCGATATCGTGGCGCTGATGCTGCAAGCCAACGGCTTTCCGGCGGGACCGGCGGAACTGGCGTCCGACCCTGCCAGGCTCAAAACGATCCGGCTGGAGGTTGCCAGACCCGCGCGCGGGCGGTGATGATGCCAGCCTGCCGCCACCGGCGGCGCGCACAGCGGGAAGGATCATGCAGCTTCATCTGTCCACCTGGCCCGAGATCGAGGCCTATCTGGCCCGGTCAAAGGCGATCCTGATTCCCATCGGCTCGACCGAACAGCATGGCCCCAACGGCTTGCTGGGCACCGATGCCATCTGCCCGGAGGTGATCGGCCGCCGCGCGGGCGACGAGGCGGGCATCCTGGTCGGCCCCACCTTCAATGTCGGGCAGGCGCAGCATCACATGGGCTTTCCCGGCACCATCACCCTGCGGCCCAGCACCATGATCGCGGCGATGCAGGACTGGACGCAGAGCCTGGCCCGCCACGGTTTCGAGCGCATCTACTGGCTGAACGGGCATGGCGGCAACATCGCCACCATCACGGCGGCCTTCAGCGAGATCTATCACGGCATCAGCTTTGACCGCTCCGGCAGCAACCATCCGCCGCTGCGCTGTTCGTTGCGGAACTGGTGGGAACTGCCGGGGGTGATGGACCTGTGCCGCCAGCTTTTCCCGGTGGGCGAGGGCAGCCACGCCACCCCGTCGGAAGTTTCGGTGACATATTTCGCCTATCCCGAAGCGGTGAAATCGGTGGCGATGACGCCGCGCATCGCCCCGACCGGCCCGATTCTGGATGCAGACGATTATCGCCGCCGTTTCCCGGACGGACGCATCGGCTCCGATCCCGGCCAGGCCAGCATCGCGGCGGGGGAAAAGATCGTGGCGGCGGCGGTCAAAGGCGTGATTTCAGAGTTCAGACAGTTCGCGGCGAGTTGAGTGAGAGAGCGCCGCTGCTCTTGCGATCAAGGTCGCGTATGCCCATAGCAGAAGTCCGGGAATCTCGACAAAGGGCCCGTATCGAAGCGCTTTCCATATCAGAAGGGCCGTCGTTGCCAGTGAAACCGCCGCAATCATGCTCAAGACGATATTTGCAACCGGCCTGCTGCTTGGCCATGTCCAAATTCTTACCGGTAAAGCCGATTTTCTCAGCACGACAAACCAAATAAGGATGGCAAGAACCAACCAGCCGATAAACGCCATCACGCTGATATAGAAAAAGGGGATTGCGATTGAATCGGCCCATGCGGGGAACTCCCACCGCTTGAAATGCTGGTATATTCCATACATTTCGCTCATGGGTACCCAAAACCAAGCGATAGTGCACAG
>DASTMN010000046.1:0-33401 GCA_035714165.1 Rhizomicrobium sp. | reverse complement strand
TGAATAAACTGGAAGCGCAGTTCCGGCTTCTTGCCCATCAGGCGTTCGAACAGGTTTTCGGTCGCCTTGCCGTCGCCTTCGGGAATCTGGACCTGCAACAGGGTGCGATGCCCCGGCCGCATGGTGGTTTCCTTGAGCTGGGCGGGCATCATCTCGCCCAGGCCCTTGAAGCGCGAGACGTCCACCTTGGCATTGGCGCGGAATTCGGTTTTCAGGATGCGTTCGCGGTCGGCATCGTCGCGGGCATAAACGGTCTTGCCGCCCTGGGTCAGGCGATAGAGCGGCGGCATGGCCAGGAACAGCTTGCCGTCGGCGATCAGGCCCGGCATCTCGCGATAGAAGAAGGTCAGCAGCAGGGACGCGATATGCGCCCCGTCCACATCGGCGTCGGTCATGATGATGATACGGTCGTAGCGCAGGTCGCCGGCGCTGTATTTCGTGCCGGTGCCGCAGCCCAGCGCCTGCACCAGGTCCGACAGTTCCTGGTTCTGTTGCAGCTTGCCCGCCGCCGCGCTGGCCACGTTGAGGATCTTGCCGCGCAGGGGCAGGATGGCCTGGGTAGCGCGGTCGCGCGCCTGCTTGGCGCTGCCGCCCGCGCTGTCGCCTTCCACCAGGAAGATTTCGGTGCCGTCGGACGCGCCCTTGGAGCAGTCGGCCAGCTTGCCCGGCAGGCGCAGCTTGCGCGTCGCCGACTGGCGCTTGGTTTCCTTTTCCTGGCGCTTTTTCAGCCGGTCCTCGGCGCAGTCGATCACGAAACCCAGCAGGCGATCGGCCTCGGCCGGGCTTTCCGCCAGCCAGTGATCGAAATGGTCGCGCACCACGGTTTCGACCAAGCGCTGCGCGTCGGGGGATGACAGCTTGTCCTTGGTCTGGCCCTGGAACTCCGGCTCGCGGATGAAGACCGACAGCACGGCGCAGGCCGCGTCCATCACATCGTCGGCGGTGATCAGCCCTGTCTTGCGGTTGTTGGTGCGCTCGCCATGCGCGCGCAACGCCTTGGTCAGGGCGTTGCGCAGGCCCTGTTCATGGGTGCCGCCCATCGGGGTGGGAATGGTGTTGCAATAGGAGCGGGTGAAGGGATCGCGGCTGGGCGCCCAGGTCACCGCCCATTCCACGGCGCCGCGACCATCCTTGTTTTCGGTGCGGCCCGCGAAGTCGCGCTGGTTGACGGTCTGGGCCTTGCCGATCTCGCCGCGCAGGAAGTCCAGCAGGCCGCCGGGGAATTTCAGCGTGTCCTGCGCAGGGGTGCCGTCGGCAATCAGCGACGGATCGCAGATCCAGTGAATCTCCACGCCCCGGAACAGATAGGCCTTGGACTTGGCGGCGCGATGCAGCCGTGCCGGGGAGAATTGCAGGTCGCCAAAGATTTTTTCGTCCGGCCGGAAGGAGACGATAGTGCCCCGGCGGTTCACCGCGCCCAGGTCCTTCAGCTTGCCGATGGCATGGCCGCGCTCGAAGCGCATCTTCCAGGCATGCTTGTCGCGGGCGACCTCCACTTCCATCCATTCCGACAAAGCATTGACGACCGAGGAGCCCACGCCATGCAGGCCGCCGGAGGTCTCATAGGCCTTTCCGTCGAACTTTCCGCCCGCATGCAGCGTGGTCATGATGACTTCCAGCGCCGACTTGTTCTTGAACTTGGGGTGCGGGTCCACCGGAATGCCGCGGCCATTGTCGCGCACGAACAGGATATTGCCGGGCTTCAGTTCGATCTCGATGCGGCTGGCATGGCCGGCCACGGCTTCGTCCATGGCATTGTCCACGATCTCGGCCGCCAGATGGTGCAGGGCGTTGGTGTCGGTGCCGCCGATATACATGCCGGGGCGGCGGCGCACGGGCTCCAGCCCTTCCAGCACCTCGATATCCTTGGCGGTATAGGCCTTGGAGGCGGTGGCGGAGCTGTCGAACAGGTCGGGGTCTGATTTGCGGGCCATGACGATCGGGAGCTTGGTGAACAGGTTGCGGACGAAAACGCGCCGGAGATGCGAATCGGGTCTCCGGCGGACTATTTTTACGGTTCATCAACCATCAAAAGCGAGCCGAATTCCGGCACCGGCCTGTGACGCGAAGAAGCAAATATTAAGACGCCCGGCGGGATAATGCCCCCATGCGCGTACCGGGTTTCGAGGCATCAGTGGTGTCGAGCAGTTCCAGCGAGGGGGGTACCGGCGCGGCCGTGGTGCGCGATCCGCGCGTCCTCAAGGCGCAGCTGGACCTGGCCGCGCGCTCGATGCATGCCACCCGCATCACCTCGCCGATCTGGGCGGTGTTCGCGGCCCTTTTGTGTTCCAGCCAGACCGGCATCTTCGGCAATGCGCCTTTGTCCAGCGTCATCCTGCTGCCGTTGGCGGTGGGGCTGGTGATCGGCGCCAGCGTGCTGGTGGCCACGGCCTATGAGCGGTATGGCGATTCCGAGAATGACGCGGCATCCTGGCTGCACTGTTTCGTGGTGGTGCAGACGGTGGGTAGCGCCGCCTGGGGACTGATGCCCTGGCTGTGCTGGGAGCCGGGCAATCCCGTCAACCACCTGTTCCTGGCCGCCGCCACCATGTCGGTGATTGCCGCGCTAGTGGTCAGCCGTGGCAGCAACATGCAGATGTATATCGCCAGCCTGGCGCCCGTCACCGCCATGACCTCGGCGCGGTTCCTGACCGGCGACAACACGGTGGACATGGTGATCGGTGCGCTGGCGCCCTTCATCGCCTTCCAGCTCTGGCATACCGGCTCGCCGCTGGTGAAGCGGATGGGCGAGGATTCCCGCCTGCGTTTCAAGGTCGGCGACCTGGCGCGCGAGCTGGAGGAAGCCCGCGACGACGCCCTGCGCAAGCGCTTCGAGGCGGAAGCCGCCAATGCCTCCAAGACCGCCTTCCTGGCCAATATGAGCCACGAGTTGCGGACGCCGCTGAACGCCATTCTGGGTTTCTCCGAAATCATTTCGCAGGAATGTTTCGGGCCAGTGGGATCGGACCGCTATCGCGACTATGCCGGCGACATTCATTCGTCCGGCGCGCATCTGCTGTCACTGATCAACGACCTGCTGGATGTGGCCAAGATCGAGGCGGGCCGCATGGAAATCGCGCCGCACGAGCTGGACGCGGCGCGTGTGCTGGACATCGCCCTGAAGCTGATCGGCAGCAAGGCGCGGGAAAAGGGCCAGGAACTCGTCATCTCGGTAACGCCCGGCGCGCCCGCGCTCCATGCCGACGAACGCGCGCTGAAGCAGATTCTCATCAACCTGGTGTCCAACGCGGTCAAGTTCACGCCCGAGGGAGGGCGCATCGAAGTGACCGGCAGCCGGGCGCAGGACGGCAGCTTTCAGATCCTGGTACGCGACAACGGCCCCGGCGTGCCGCCCGACAAACTGGACCGGGTCTTTCATCCCTTCAACCAGGTGGACAACCGCTTCGACCGTCAGGCGGGCGGCACGGGGCTTGGCCTGTCGCTGGTGCGCGGCCTGGCCGAACTGCATGGCGGCCGCGCCTGGATGGAAAGCGAATACGGCAAGGGCTGCTCGGTCTATGTCACCCTGCCGGTTCCAGCGGACGCACGCCGCGCGGCGGTGGCCTGAAACGCAGCGGTCTCACACCAAGCAGAAAGGGCGCGGGGATGACCCGCGCCCTTTGAAGCTTCGCCTGAAAGGTCTTCAGACCGAATAGTACATCTTGAACTCGATGGGGTGCGGCGTGTGCTCGAAGGCATACACATCTTCCATCTTCATCTCGATATAGCTGTCGATGAAGTCCTGGCTGAACACGCCGCCCTTCTTCAGGAACTCGTGATCGGCCTTCAGGCTGTCCAGCGCCTCGCGCAGCGAGCCGCAGACCTGCGGCACCTTGGACAGTTCTTCCGGCGGCAGGGCATAGAGGTCCTTGTCCATCGGGCCGCCCGGATGGATCTTGTTCTCGATGCCGTCCAGGCCCGCCATCAGCAGCGCCGCATAGCACAGATACGGATTGGCGCCCGGATCGGGGAAGCGGACCTCGACGCGCTTGCCCTTGGGCGAAGGCGAGAAGGGGATGCGGCAGGAGGCCGACCTGTTGCGGGCCGAATAGGCCAGCAGGACGGGAGCCTCGAAGCCGGGGATCAGGCGCTTGTAGCTGTTGGTCAGCGGGTTGGAGAAGGCGTTGATCGCCTTGGCATGCTTGATGATGCCGCCGATGTAGTACAGGCAGGTGTCCGACAGGTCGGCATAGCCCGAACCGGCGAACAGCGGCTTGCCGTCCTTCCAGATCGACTGGTGAACATGCATGCCCGATCCGTTGTCGCCATAGACGGGCTTGGGCATGAAGGTCGCGGTCTTGCCATAGGCCTGGGCGACCTGGTGGATGACATACTTGTAGATCTGCATGTAGTCGCCGCACTTGGTCAGCGTGTTGAACTTGAAGCCAAGTTCATGCTGGGCGCTGGCGACTTCGTGATGGTGCTTTTCCGGCTGGATGCCCATGTCTTTCATGACGGCCAGCATCTCGCCGCGCATGTCCTGCTCGGAATCGATCGGCGGGACGGGGAAATAGCCGCCCTTCACCTTGGGACGGTGGCCCAGATTGCCTTCCGGATATTCCTTGCCGGTGTTCACCGCGCTTTCCTTGGAATCCAGATAGTAGTAGCCGGCGCTCATGCCGACATCGAAGCGCACATCATCGAAGATGAAGAATTCGGCTTCCGGGCCGAAATAGGTGGTGTCGCCGACGCCCGAGGAATTCACATAGGCCTCGGCGGCCTTGGCGATGGAGCGCGGGCAACGGGCATAGTTCTGGCCGGTCATCGGCTCCAGCACGTCGCAGACCAGGATCAGCGTGGTCTGGGCGAAGAACGGATCGATCACGGCGGTGTCGAGGTCCGGCTTCAGCAGCATGTCGGACTCGTTGATGGCCTTCCAGCCCTCGATCGACGAACCGTCGAACATGGTGCCTTCGTTGAGGAAATCCTCATCGACCATCATCAGGTCGAAGGTCACATGCTGCCACTTGCCCCGCGGGTCGGTGAAGCGCACGTCCACATATTTGACCTCCTTGTCCTTGATCAGCTTCAGGATGTCGGCGGCAGTCGTTTTCTTGTCGGCCATTTCGTTCGGTCTTCCCTTCAACGTTGATCTTGCTTGTTCCGCGCTGTCCGGCGCGGCGGCGTCAGATGGCGTCCGCGCCGGTCTCGCCGGTGCGGATGCGGATGGCTTCCTCGACAGGAAGGATGAAAATCTTGCCGTCGCCGATGCGACCGGTGCGCGCAGCCTTCTGGATGGCTTCCACGCTGGCGTCCTGGCGGTCGTCGTTGATCACGATCTCGATTTTCACCTTGGGCAGGAAATCCACCACATATTCGGCGCCCCGGTACAGTTCGGTATGGCCCTTCTGGCGGCCGAAACCCTTGGCCTCGGTAACGGTGATGCCCTGAACGCCCACTTCCTGCAGGGCTTCCTTCACTTCGTCGAGCTTGAACGGTTTGATGATGGCTTCGATCTTTTTCATGTGCTCCTCCGCGCGGCGGCGGCCGCGACGCTCGTTAACCCGTTAGCAGGACTTGTGCCGGTTTTCGCCGAAAAAAATCACAGTATTCACAATGGTTTACGAGTGTGCCCAAAATGACGGCGGAAAAGTATGCATCTAATATAGGCAGGTTGCACTCTGATTGTGCTGCCTGAGGGGTGTTTCGGGGTCGCCTTGCCAGCCGGTCCGCCCCCTGTAAGGTTCCATCTGCCATGTCCCAGCTCAATCCCGTCTTTGCCGCCCTGCCGGTGAGCATCTTCCAGCACATGACCGGCCTGGCCCTGCGCCATGATGCCATCAATCTGGGGCAGGGCTTTCCCGACGAGGACGGCCCGGTGGGCCTGCGGGAGGTGGCGGCCAAGGCGCTGCTGGACGGTCCCAACCAGTATCCGCCGTCCAAGGGGCTGCCCGGCCTGCGGGCGGCGGTCGGCGCCCATGCCCGCGGCTTTTACGGTCTGGACTATGACCCGGAGGAAGAGGTGGTGATCACCTCCGGCGGCACCGAGGCGCTGGCGGCCTGTATCCTGGCCACCGCCGTGCCGGGCGACGAGTTCGTATTGATCGAGCCGACCTATGACAGCTACCGGCCCATCGTGGAGGCCACGGGCGCGGTGGTGCGCGCCGTCACGCTGTCGCCGCCGGGCTGGCGGCTGACCGAGGAGGTCTTGCGCGCCGCCATCGGTCCGCGCACCCGTGCGGTGCTGATCAACTCGCCGCACAATCCAGCGGGCCGGGTTTTCAGCCGCGCCGAACTGGAAATCCTGGCAAGGGTGGTTTTGGAAACCGACGCGGTGGTGATCTGCGACGAGGTTTACGAGCATCTGGTGTTTGACGGGCTGGCGCATGTTCCACTCGCCACCCTGCCGGGCATGCGGGAACGCTGCCTGCGCATCGGCTCGGCGGGCAAGATTTTCTCGCTGACCGGCTGGAAGGTGGGCTGGATCACCGGGCCGCGCCTGCTGGCGGGCGCGGCCTTCCGCGCCCATCAGTTCCTGACCTTCACCACGCCACCCGCCCTGCAAATGGGCGTGGCGCATGGCCTGGCGCGGGAGATGGATTTTCCGCTGGCCCTGACCCGGCGGCTCCAGAAGAACCGCGACATCCTGGCGGCGGGGCTGACGCGCATGGGGTTCGAGGTGCAGCCCTGTGAGGGCACCTATTTCCTGACGGCGGGCATTTCCAAAATCACCAACGAAAAAGACTTCGCCTTCTGCGAGCGCCTGATCCGCGAGGCGGGGGTGGCGCTGATCCCGCTGTCGGCTTTCTTCAAGAGCGGCACGCCGGATACCTATGTGCGCTTTGCCTTCTGCAAGCAGCAGGCGCTGATCGAACAATCGCTGGCGCGGCTCGAACAGTACTTTGCCACGGCATGACCGGGGAAATCCTCACCACCGCCGAAATGGCCGGGGCTGACGCCCTTGCGGTGGCGCGCGGCACACCCTCGCTGACCCTGATGGAGAATGCGGGACGCGCGGTGGCAGACGCCATCGTGGCGCGCATCCGTCCCTGTGCCGTCACCGTGCTGTGCGGCCCCGGCAACAATGGCGGCGACGGTTTCGTGGTGGCGCGGCTTCTGGATGAGGAAGGTTTTACCGTTCGCGTCGCCCATGACGGGGGCACGAAAGGCGATGCCGATGTCATGGCGGCGAAGTGGAGCGGTCAGACCGAGGCGCTGACCCCCGATGCCCTGCGCGGCGCGAAACTGGTGGTGGATGCGCTGTTCGGGGCAGGGCTGTCCCGTCCATTGGAAGGCGCGGCGGCGCAGGTCGTGGAAGCGCTGGGCGATCTTCCCGTGGTGGCGGTGGATGTTCCCAGCGGTGTCAGCGGCGATACGGGCGAAACGCTGGGCGCGGTCCATGTGACGGCGACGCTTACCGTCACCTTCTTCCGCAAGAAGCCCGCTCACCTGCTGCTGTCGGGCCGCGCCCTGTGCGGCGAGATCGTGCTGGCGGATATCGGAATCCCGGATGATGCCGCCGTCACGGCGCTTTATGAGAATACGCCCGCTCTGTGGCGCTATCCCTGGCCGCAGGCGGCGGGACACAAATACAGCCGTGGCCACTGTGTCGTGGTCAGCGGTCCGTCGCATGCCACCGGCGCGGCGCGTCTGGCGGCGCGGGGCGCGCTGCGGATCGGCGCAGGGCTGGTCAGTGTCGCTTCGCCGCCGGAGGCGCTGGCGGTGAATGCGGCGCATCTCACCGCCGTCATGCTCAAGCCGTTTGAAGGCGCTGGCGGCCTGGCGGCGCTGCTGGAAGACCGGCGCCTGAACAGTGTGGTGATCGGCCCGGGACTGGGTGTGGGGGGCGAGACACGCGCGCTGGTAGACGCGGTGCTGAAATCCGGGGCCGCAGCGGTACTGGATGCCGACGCCCTGACATCCTTCCGGGACGACCCGGAGGCCCTGTTCAACCGCTTGCATGACGGCTGCGTGCTGACGCCCCATGCCGGGGAGTTCGAGCGGCTGTTTCCCGGCCTGCTGGACGGCAGCGCCAGCAAGGTCGAGGCGGCGCGCGCCGCCGCCGCGCGGGCGGGCTGCACGGTGTTGCTGAAAGGTGGGGACACGGTGATCGCGCGGCCGGACGGAAAGGCCGCCATCACCGCCAACGCGCCCGCCTGGCTGGCGACGGCCGGGGCAGGGGATGTGCTGGCGGGCTTCATTGCCGGGCTGCTGGCCCAGAAATTACCGGCTTTCGACGCCGCCTGCGCCGGGGCCTGGCTGCATGGCGATGCCGCCGCCCGGTTCGGGCCGGGCCTGATCGCCGAGGATTTGCCGGAAATCCTTCCAAAAAGCCTCGCCAACCGCCTAGCCACCCCCGGCGACACTTGATATAGGGCACGGCCCATAAGGCGGACATGGCGGAACTGGTAGACGCGCTGGATTTAGGTTCCAGTGACGAAAGTCGTGGGGGTTCAAGTCCCTCTGCCCGCACCACCCGTCTCGCCAGGTTCGCGCGAAGACAGAAGATAAAGAGAATAGGACGACGGACATGCAGATCAGCGAGACCCTTTCCCAGGACCTGCACAAGCAGTTCACGATCACCGTGCCGGCCGCCGATCTGGACAGCCGCGTGAACGCCCGCCTGGAAGAGATGAAGGGCCGCGTCAACCTCAAGGGCTTCCGCCCCGGCAAGGCGCCCGTCTCCTTCCTCAAGAAGCAGTTCGGCAAGTCCATCATGGGCGAGGTGGTCGAGGCCGCCGTGAGCGAGGGCAGCCAGAAGGCCATCGCCGACAACAAGCTCAAGCCCGCTTTGCAGCCGCGCGTTGAGCCGGTGGGCGATGTGCAGGCCGTGGTGGACGGCAAGGCCGACCTGACCTTCAAGGTGATCGTGGACCTGATGCCCGACTTCGAGACCTCGGACGTCTCCAAGATCACGGTGGAAAAGATCACCTCCGACATCACCGATGCCGACATTGACGAGGCGCTGGAGCGCCTGGCCAAGAGCGTCCGCAACTATGTCAACCGGGCCGAAGGTTCGGAAGCCCGCAAGGACGACATCGCGGTGATCGACTATCTGGGCAGCGTGGACGGCGTGCCGTTCGACGGCGGCGCGGGCAACGATTATGCCCTGACCCTGGGCTCGGGCACCTTCATTCCCGGTTTCGAGGATCAGGTGATCGGAGCCAAGGCGGGCGAGAAGCGTGACGTCAAGGTGACGTTCCCCACCGAATACCACGCGCCCGACCTGGCCGGTAAGGAGGCTGTCTTCGCCGTCACCGTGAAAGAGGTGAAGGAAGCCGAGGAAACCAAGATCGACGACGAACTGGCCAAGAAGCTGGGCCTGGACGATCTTCCCGCCCTGAAGGAGCGGGTGCGCGAGCAGCTCAAGAGCGATTTCGCCGCCGCCAGCCGCATGCATCTCAAGCGCCGGGTGCTGGACGCGCTGGACGCCGCCCACGCCTTCCCGCTGCCGCCCGCGATGGTCGAGCATGAGTTCGCCAACATCTGGGCGCAGGTCGAGGACGAGCTGAAGCGCGAAGGCAAGACCGCCGCCGACGAGGGCAAGACGGAAGACGAGCTGAAGGACGAGTATCGCAAGATCGCCGAACGCCGGGTCCGCCTGGGGCTGGTGCTGGGCAAGCTGGGCGAGCAGAACGGCATCGCCGTCCAGAATGACGAGGTGCAGCGCGCCATCCTGAACCGCGCCCGCCAGTTCCCCGGCCAGGAACAGCAGGTGTTCCAGTTCTATGCCAACAACGCCCAGGCCCAGGCTGAAATCCGCGCCCCCCTCTATGAGGACAAGGTGGTGGATTTCATCACCGAGCTGGCCACGGTCAACGAGCGCAAGGTGGACCGCGAGACGCTGTTCGCCGACCCGGAAGATGAACCGGCCAAGTAGCCCTGCGCGAGCGCCGCACGCGGCGGCGCGACCATCCGCTAGGCTGTGCCCGGCCTCCCCCTTTGCGCGAAGCGCATGAAAGGGGGAGGGGGCCGAGACGGGCGCCGGAGCGAAGCGAAGGCGTGATAGTCGAGGCCCGAGGGGGTAGTTAAAAGACGGTTCAACGCTATATTAAGCAGCGTGAGCCGATTTTCCGGCTACTGTCTTCTGACGAATCTGCCGGCGAATCGAAAAGGCGCATCCGATGTCGAACCCCACCGAATTCTACAACAACACCCTGGTTCCGATGGTGGTCGAGCAGACCGCCCGGGGCGAGCGCGCCTTCGATATCTATTCGCGCCTGCTGAAGGAGCGGCTGATCTTCATCACCGGCCCGATCGAGGATTACGGCGCCAGCCTGCTGACCGCCCAGCTTTTGTTCCTGGAAGCGGAAAACCCCAAAAAGGAAATCCACATGTACATCAACTCGCCCGGCGGGTTGGTGACGGCGGGCATGGCGATCTACGACACCATGCAGTACATCCGGCCCCAGGTGCATACCTATTGCATCGGCCAGGCCGCCTCGATGGGGTCGCTGCTGCTCTGCGCGGGCGTGAAGGGCCAGCGCTATGCCCTGCCCAATGCGCGGGTGATGGTGCACCAGCCCAGCGCCTCCTTCTATGGCCAGGCCGCCGACATCGCCCGCCATGCCCAGGAGATCGTCAAGCTCAAGAAGCGGCTGAACGAGATCTATGCCAGGCATACCGGCCAGACCGTGGAAGCCATTGAAAAAATGCTGGACCGGGATACCTACATGACTGGCGAGGAAGCCAGGGCTTTCGGTCTGATCGACCAGGTGATGGAACGCCGCCCGGAAGAGGATGCCGCCCCGCAATAGGGCGATTCCGGGCTAAAGTTCCGGGATTCCAAGCAGATTCGGCATCGTGCCGGATTAAACAAATCTTGATCCCGCCGGCCTTAGCATGGTCGAATGTTGGGATGACGGGTGCTTCGGCGCCCGTCTTGTTGTGCAAAGCAGCAAAGGCCGGTTAGGCTGGAAGCTGTCCGGCCCCGGAATGGGCCAGAAAAGGGTCGAAAGGGCCCGGTGGATGAGATGAGCAAGACCAGCGGCGGCGAGTCCAAGAACACGCTCTACTGCTCTTTCTGCGGCAAGAGCCAGCATGAGGTTCGCAAGCTGATTGCGGGACCGACCGTGTTCATCTGCGACGAATGCGTTGAACTCTGCATGGAAATCATCCGGGAGGAGAACAAGACCTCCTTCATGAAGTCCAAGGAGGGCGTGCCCACGCCCCAGGAGATCTTCAAGGTGCTGGACGACTATGTGGTCGGCCAGGCCCATGCCAAGAAGGTGCTCTCGGTCGCGGTCCACAACCACTACAAGCGCATCAACTCGTCCGGCAAGAACGGCGATGTCGAGCTGGCCAAGTCCAACATCATGCTGGTCGGCCCCACCGGCTGCGGCAAGACGCTGCTGGCCCAGACGCTGGCGCGCATCCTGGACGTGCCCTTCACCATGGCCGATGCCACCACCCTGACCGAAGCCGGTTATGTGGGCGAGGACGTGGAGAACATCATCCTCAAGCTGCTGCAGGCCGCCGACTACAATGTCGAACGCGCCCAGCGCGGCATCGTCTATATCGACGAAGTGGACAAGATCAGCCGCAAGTCCGACAACCCGTCCATCACCCGCGACGTGTCGGGCGAGGGCGTGCAGCAGGCCCTGCTGAAGATCATGGAAGGCACCGTCGCCTCCGTGCCGCCGCAGGGCGGCCGCAAGCATCCCCAGCAGGAGTTCCTGCAGGTGGATACCACCAACATCCTGTTCATCTGCGGCGGCGCCTTTGCGGGCCTGGACCGCATCATCGCCCAACGCACCCAGGGTTCCTCGATGGGCTTCGGCTCCAATCCCAAGGGCCCGGACGAGCGCGGCACCGGCGAGTTGCTGCGCGAGGTGGAACCGGAAGACCTGCTGAAGTTCGGCCTGATCCCCGAATTCATCGGCCGCCTGCCGGTGATGGCGACGCTGGGCGACCTGCAGGAGCAGGCGCTGATCGAAATCCTGACCCGCCCGAAGAACGCGCTGGCCAAGCAGTATATGCGCATGTTCGAGATGGAAGGCGTCAAGCTGCGCTTCCAGGAAGAGGCGCTGCATGCCATCGCCAAGCGGGCCATCCAGCGCAAGACCGGCGCGCGCGGCCTGCGCTCGATCCTGGAGGGAATCCTGCTGGAAACCATGTTCGAACTGCCCACCCTGACGGGCGTGCAGGAGGTGGTGATCACCGCCGATGTGGTCGAGGGCAAGGCGCGTCCGCTGTACACCTACAGCGATAAAGCCGAAGCCAAGTCCGCCTCCTAGCCTTCAGGGCCCTCCTAGCCTTTAAGGCATGGTGAGCAGGCCGGACCAGAAGAGCGGCCCGGCGGATGTGTCCACATCCAGCTTGCGGGCAAAGGCCAGCCGTCCATCCGTTCCGATGCGATAGACCGCAAATCCCGCGCTGACAAAGCGTGTGCTGTCGCCGTCGCGCACATCCAGCCCGACCTGGGCTGCGGCGATCAGCCACCGGCCGTCCGGCGTGATCGAAAAGGTGCGGACTTCAAAGCCGTGGCTGTCGGCATTCTGTATGCGGGTCGGCTCGCCCGTGGCCGGGTTGACCGCCCACACCACGATATTGTTCTCGCCACCGTTTGAAACCTTGCGGCCGTTGAAATCCACCGTGCCCGAACCGCGATTGGTCTGATAGACGAAGCGGCCATTGGGGTGGACATGGATCGGCCCCGCCGTCTGGCCGGGAAACTTGGCCTTGGCATCGGTGTCCAGCAGCGCGTTGCGGATGAACAGCGGTTCGTCGCCCAGCCTGCCATCCGGTTTCAGGTCATACACGCCGATGGAATTTTCGCGCTCCAGCGACACGAAACAGTGACGCCGGCCGAAATCCACATGGCGCGGGCCGAAGCCGATGCCGTTACCCTTCGGAGCCAGGGATTGCAGGTTCGACAACCTGCCGTCGCGGAAGGAAAAAACTTTCAGCGCGCCGGGGTCCTCCGGCTTGCCGGGGCGCGGATCGTTGCCGCGCGCCACCAGCACCAGGCTGCGGGCCAGGGGCGTAAAGCGCACCTGATGGGCGTAAATGCCGGTATCCAGCGCGGGCTGCGGGATTTCTTCGCCGATGGCGCCGTCGGGCCGGATGTGATGGACGCTGACGGCGGCGGGAATGTTGTAGGCCGCGACCAGATAGCGGTTCGCGGAGTCCAGCGTGATATGCACCGGGCGCTGGCGTAGCGGCACGGGCGCGCCCACCGGCGTCAACGCGCCATCGCCGCCGACATGGAAGGCCTGCAAACAGTGCCGGTTGGTGGCCGCATCGGCATCGGGCCGGTTGTTGCTGGCCGCGACATAGAGAAAGCTGAAACCCGCCATGTCGGGCCAGGCATACTGGACATTGGATGGCAGGCGCACGCTGCCCTTGCGAACCAGTTCGCCATTCTCCTCGTTGAAGCCGTACCAGAAAAGCTCCGGTCCCAGGCTGGCGTAAAAGGGCAGGTCGGCGCCCGCCGCGCGGGCCGGAAAGGGCAGGCTTGCCGCCGCTGCCACGCCACAGAATCTGCGCCGGTCGAACATGCCTGACACTCCACGTTTTTCGTTTGCCGCAGCTTAGCGGGGCCTGTGCGGCGCGCCAGAGCCGGGTTTTCCACGGCAAAAGCGTGGCCCTGCGCCAAATTCCTGTGCTGGAACGGGAACTTCCGTTCCCGGTGCCGCGCGCTTGCCTTGAAACCTGCGGTTAGGGGGGCCACTTTACGGTATCCGGAGCCGGTCCCGCCCAGGACGGTTCTTTCAAGCAAGGCTTCCCGCCCATCCGGGGAGGAGCCGGATCAGGGACCGGCAGGCTGGCCGGTCAGGAGAGTAGCGTAATGGCGGATGACGCCCCCAAGACTGTTGATGCCACCGTTGATGCCGCTGCTGACGGCACGCTGACCGCGCCGGTTCTGCCGCTGCGCGATATCGTGGTGTTTCCCCACATGATCGTTCCACTCTTCGTGGGCCGCGAGAAGTCCGTGCGCGCCCTGGAAGAGGTGATGAACGACGAAAAGCAGATTCTGCTGCTGACCCAGAAGAATGCCGCCGAGGATGATCCCACGGCCGAGGGCCTGCACACCATCGGCACCCTGGCCACGGTGCTCCAGCTCCTGAAGCTGCCCGACCAGACCGTGCGCGTGCTGGTCGAAGGCAAGGGGCGCGCCCGCGTCACCGGCTTCAACGCCCGCACCGACTTCTTCCAGGCGACCGTCGAGCGGATCGGCGACGAGGCGCCCGCGGCCCAGGAGTCCGAGGCGCTGATGCGCACCGTGAAGGCCAATTTCGAGCAGTATATCAAGCTCAACAAGAAGATCCCGTCCGAGACCCTGGCCGCGGTGGCGCAGATCGACGATGCGGCCAAGCTGGCCGACACCGTCGCCTCGCACCTGTCGGTCAAGATCGGCGAGCGCCAGGCGCTGCTGGAAACCTTCGGCACCACCGAGCGGCTGGAAAAGATCCTGTCGCTGATCGAGGCCGAGATCGGCGTGCTCCAGGTCGAGCGCAAGATCCGCAGCCGCGTCAAGCGCCAGATGGAGAAGACCCAGCGCGAATACTACCTCAACGAACAGTTGAAGGCGATCCAGAAGGAACTCGGCGAAGGCGAAGAAGGCCGCGACGAGATGAACGAGCTGGAAGAGCGCATCCGCAAGACCAAGCTGTCCAAGGAAGCGCGCGAGAAGGCGCTGGCCGAGGTCAAGAAGCTGCGTTCCATGTCGCCCATGTCGGCGGAAGCCACGGTGGTGCGCAACTATCTCGACTGGCTGCTGTCGCTGCCCTGGGGCAAGAAGAGCAAGGTCAAGCGCGACATCGTCGCCGCCGAACTGGTGCTGAACGACGACCATTTCGGCCTGGAGAAGGTCAAGGAGCGCATCCTGGAGTATCTTGCCGTGCAGCAGCGCGTCGGCAAGCTCAAGGGTCCGATCCTGTGCCTGGTCGGCCCGCCGGGCGTGGGCAAGACCAGCCTCGCCAAGTCCATCGCCAAGGCCACGGGACGCGAATATGTCCGCATGAGCCTGGGCGGCATGCGCGACGAGGCGGAAATCCGCGGCCATCGCCGGACCTATATCGGCTCCATGCCCGGCAAGATCATCCAGTCCATGAAGAAGGCCAAGACCGGCAATCCGCTGTTCCTGCTGGACGAGATCGACAAGCTGGGCGCCGATTATCGTGGCGATCCGTCCTCGGCCCTGCTGGAGGTGCTGGATCCGGAACAGAACTCGACCTTCAACGATCATTACCTGGAGGTGGATTTCGACCTGTCGGACGTGATGTTCGTCACCACGGCCAACAGCCTGCACATGCCGCAGCCGCTGATGGACCGCATGGAGATCATCCGCATCCCCGGCTATACCGAGGATGAGAAGGTCGAGATCGCCAAGCGCCACCTGATCCCGGAGGAGATGGCGGCGCACGGCCTCAAGCCGGACGAATGGAAGATCACCGATGACGGCATCCGCGACCTGATCCGCTACTACAGCCGCGAGGCCGGCGTGCGCAACCTCAAGCGCGAGATCGCCAACCTCACGCGCAAGGCGGTGAAGGAGATCCTGTCCAAGAAGGTCAAGTCGGTGGAGGTCACCCCGGAAAATCTGGGCGACTTCGCCGGCGTGCGCCGCCACCGCTTCGGCGAGATGGAGGGCGAGGACCAGATCGGCGTGGTCACGGGCCTGGCCTGGACGGAAGTGGGCGGCGAAACGCTGACCATCGAGTCCGTCATGCTGCCCGGCAAGGGCCGCTTCCAGGCGACCGGCAAGCTGGGCGACGTGATGAAGGAGTCGATCGACGCGGCGCGGTCCTATGTCCGCTCCAAGGCGACCAGCTTTGGCATCAAGCCGCCGCTGTTCGACAAGATCGACATCCATGTCCATGTGCCCGAAGGCGCGACGCCCAAGGACGGCCCCTCGGCCGGCCTGGCGATGGCGACCTCGATCATCTCGGTCATCACCGGCATTCCGGTGCGCCGCGATGTGGCGATGACCGGCGAGGTGACGCTGCGGGGCAGGGCGCTGCCCATCGGCGGCCTGAAGGAAAAGCTGCTGGCCGCGCTGCGGGCCGGGATCACCACCGTTGTCATTCCCAAGGACAATGAGAAGGACCTGGCCGAGGTGCCGGACAATGTGAAGACCGGGCTGAAGATCGTGCCGGTGTCCACGATGGGCGAGGTGCTGTCGGTGGCGCTGACCCGCCAGCCGGAAGCGATCGACTGGGTGGAACCGGAGGTGGTGGCCCCCGTGCCGCTGGCCGACGGGGATGCCGATCCGATGGTCACCCACTAGGATAAAAAGCCTAAATACAGGGGCCGGAACGCAGGTTCCGGCCCCTTTTATTTGCCCTGAACGGGGAAAAATCGCCTGATTCCGCGACTTTTCGCCTTTACGCGGCGCTTTTCCCCCCCCTAGAGTCCGGGGAGCGGGACAGAATCGCATGCCGCCCGGCCCCGCCCGGCACGGCCAGAAACCGGACGATCACCGGGACGATCACAGAACGGGACGACCAGAGAAAAGGAGCCCTCCATGAACAAGAACGATCTCATCCAGAAGCTTTCGGACACGACCGGCCTTGCCAAGAATGACGCGGCCAAGGCCGTGGATGGGGTGTTCGACCTGATCGCCGCCTCGCTCAAGGACGGCGAGGAAGTCCGCCTGACGGGCTTTGGCGTGTTCGTGGTCGCGACCCGCGCCGGCGGCAAGGGCCGCAATCCCCAGACCGGCGAGGAAATCACCATCAAGCCGTCCAAGCAGCCGCGCTTCCGCCCTGGCAAGCAACTCAAGGATTCCTTGAACTAGGACCTGGCTTTTCCTATTCCGGTGCCGCGCGGGCCCTGGTCCGCGCGGCATCGCGCTTTTGGGCCTTCGGACGACCGTGGGCCTTCGCAATGCGGGCGGTTAGCTCAGTTGGTAGAGCATGTCGTTTACACCGATAGGGTCGGCGGTTCGAGTCCGTCACCGCCCACCAGGCCAAGCGGCCCGCCTGTCGGCTTCGTCATTCGCCGGGCCGTGTGTTCCGGGCTAGGATTCGCCAATGCGTCCTCTTTCCCTGTTTCTTGCGTTGGCGGCGATTCTGCCGCTGGCGGCCTGCGGCGGACGGCCCAATCCGGTCCCGCCCTGGATGCGTTCGGCCGAGACGCCGCGCGACGAGAATTTCCGCGGCGGTCCCGCCGCCATGCTGCTCAAATATGACGCCAACCATGACGGCGCCGTGACGCGTCAGGAGCTGGTGGATGGCGTGAAAGCGGAGTTCGCGGCCCATGACACAGGCGGCAAGGGCTGCCTGGACGGCGACCAGACCGCGGAAATCAACCAGGAACGCGTCGCCACCGATCTTTCCACGGCCTCGCCGCTGCAGGACTGGAATCAGGACGGCTGCGTCAACTACACCGAATTTTCCGCCGCGCCTTATTCGCTGTTTTCGCAACTGGATGCGAACCATGACGGCACGGTATCGGCCCAGGAACTGGTCCGCGCCGGGGGCAAAAAGCCCGGCGCCGGTCCCGCCCGGCCGGATGGCCCGCCGCCCCGGCAATAAGCCGTTGGTTTGGCTTGACAGGGCAGGGGCGCACCCGTACATCGGCCCCCTTCGCGCGTATCCGCAAGGAACCGCCGCGGGGGCGTAGCTCAGTTGGTTAGAGTGTCGGCCTGTCACGCCGAAGGTCGCGGGTTCGAGCCCCGTCGCTCCCGCCACTTCCTTCCCGGAAGTGGCATGTCAGTTTCAAAACCGCGTTCTGTCCGGAACGCGGTTTTTTGTTGCAAAAAACGGTCTCCAGTTGAGAGTGCTTCGCAACAGAGACGGCTGTTTCCACTGCCTTCTGCGCATGCGCGCCGATGCGCGGATTTTCCTGTTCTTCTGCGGCGAATCTTCCTTTAAACCCCCGTGCGCGAACGCAGGTCATGCGTATACTGCACGCGCGAAAAGACGCATTCGGTCCATTCGTCTGGCACCCCGCCAAGGGACGCGCCGCGCAGAGCCGGAGCATGGGGTAGTGCATGGAAGAGTTGCTGCTGGAATATCTGCCGATCCTGATCTTCATCGGGCTGGCGGCTGTCCTGGGTGGTGCGCTGATCCTGGTTCCGCTGGTGGTCGCGCCGTCCAAGCCCGATCCGGAAAAGCTGTCGGCCTATGAATGCGGCTTTCCCGCCTTTGGCGATGCCCGCATGAAGTTCGATGTGCGCTTCTATCTGGTCGCCATCCTGTTCATCATCTTCGATCTGGAAGTGGCCTTCCTGTTTCCCTGGGCGATCACGCTGGGCGAAACGGGCGTCTTCGCCTTCTGGTCCATGATGGCCTTCCTGGGCGTGCTGACCGTCGGTTTCATCTATGAATGGAAGAAGGGGGCGCTCGAATGGGAGTGATCCTGACCCCGAACGGAACCGCGGCACGCGCAGGTGTCGAAGGCGGCGCCGCCGGCATCACCGACAACGATCCCTATTTCAAGGCGCTGCAGGCCGAGATGGCCGACAAGGGCTTTCTGCTCACCAGTTCCGAGGCGCTGGTGAACTGGGCGCGCACCGGCAGCCTGATGTGGATGACCTTCGGGCTGGCCTGCTGCGCCGTCGAAATGATGCAGGCTTCGATGCCGCGCTACGACCTGGAGCGTTTCGGCATCGCGCCGCGCGCCTCGCCGCGCCAGAGCGACGTGATGATCGTCGCCGGCACCCTGACCAACAAGATGGCACCGGCGCTGCGCAAGGTTTACGACCAGATGCCGGAACCGCGCTACGTCATCTCGATGGGTTCCTGCGCCAATGGCGGCGGCTATTACCATTACAGCTATGCCGTGGTGCGCGGCTGCGACCGCATCGTGCCGGTGGACATCTATGTGCCTGGCTGCCCGCCCACGGCCGAGGCGCTGGTCTATGGCATCCTGCTGCTGCAGCGGAAAATCCGCCGCACCGGAACGATAGAGCGCTGACATGACCGATCTGGCGGCCCTTGGCGAAAGCATCAAGTCGGCGCTCGGCGGCGCGGTTACCGGCGTTGCGGTGGCGCGCGAAGAACTCACCCTGGACGTGGCCGCTGCCGATATCGTGGCGGTGATGGCGCATCTGCAGGGGCCGGAGGATTTCAAGATCCTGGTGGATGCCTGCGGCACCGACTGGCCGCAGCGCGCCAAGCGCTTCGATGTGGTCTATCACCTGCTGTCGCTGACGCGGAACCTGCGCATCCGCGTGAAGGCGCAGGTGGGCGAGGGCGAAAGCATCCCCTCCATCATTCCGGTCTATCCGGCGGCGGGCTGGTTCGAGCGCGAAACCTTCGACATGTACGGCGTCGCCTTCGAGGGGCATCCGGACATGCGCCGCATCCTCACGGATTATGGTTTTTCCGGCTATCCGCTGCGCAAGGACTTCCCGCTCACCGGCTATGTCGAGCTTCGCTACGACGAAGAACTGAAGCGCGTGGTCTATCAGCCGGTGCAGCTGGTGCAGGAATTCCGCGACTTCGATTTCATGTCGCCCTGGGAAGGCGCGCCGCACATCCTGCCGGGTGACGAAAAGGCCGCGATGGCGCCCGATGCCACGTCCGGCGATCCGGGGAAAAAGCCATGAGCACCGTCACGCTTGACGCCAAGCAGGGCCATATCTCGGACGATCCGCAGCTGACCATCAATTTCGGTCCCCAGCATCCGGCGGCGCATGGCGTGCTGCGCCTGATCCTGGACCTGGACGGCGAGATCGTCACCCGCGTGGACCCGCATATCGGGCTTCTGCATCGCGGCACCGAAAAGCTGATCGAGCACAAGACCTATCTCCAGGCGATCCCCTATTTCGACCGGCTGGATTACGTCGCGCCGATGAACCAGGAGCATGCCTTCTGCCTGGCTATCGAAAAGCTGATCGGCCTGGAAGTGCCCAAGCGCGGCCAGTATATTCGCGTGCTCTATTCCGAGATCGGCCGCATCCTCAATCACCTGCTCAACGTCACGACGCAGGCGATGGACGTGGGCGCGCTGACCCCGCCGCTCTGGGGCTTCGAGGAGCGCGAGAAGCTGATGGTGTTCTATGAACGCATCAGCGGCAGCCGCATGCATGCGGCCTTCTTCCGCGCCGGCGGCGTCCACCAGGACATGCCACCCGGCCTGGCCGACGACATCCTGAAGTTCTGCGATCACTTCGTCACCGTGCTGGACGATATCGAGGGACTGCTGACTGAAAACCGCATCTTCAAGCAGCGCAACGTGGATATCGGCGTGGTCACCCGCGCCGAGGCCGAGATGTGGGGCATGTCGGGCGTGATGCTGCGCTCCACCGGCGTGGCCTGGGACTTGCGCCGCAGCCAGCCCTATGAGTGCTACAACGAGCTGGATTTCAAAATCCCGATCGGCAAAAACGGCGACAATTACGACCGCTATGTGATGCGCATGGAAGAGATGCGCGAGGCGACCAAAATCATGCGCCAGTGCATCGAAAAGATGCCCGCCGGTCCGGTGGTTTCGACCGACCACAAGGTGGTGCCGCCGCGCCGGGGCGAGATGAAGACCTCGATGGAAGCCCTGATCCATCACTTCAAGCTCTATACCGAGGGTTTCCATGTGCCGGCGGGCGAGGCCTATGCCGCGGTGGAAGCGCCCAAGGGCGAGTTCGGCGTCTATCTGGTGGCCGACGGCAGCAACAAGCCGTACCGCTGCAAGATCCGCGCGCCGTCCTATGTCCATCTCCAGGCGATGGATTACATGTGCAAGGGCCACATGCTGGCCGACGTTTCCGCGGTGCTGGGTTCGCTCGACATCGTGTTTGGAGAGGTGGACCGGTGAGCAACGTGGATGTCGCCCAGGCGCAGCTTGACGCCTACAACGCGCAGGACCTGGATACCTACGTCTCCTATTTCACGGAAGACTGCATCGTGTCCGGCCTGAACGGCACGCCGACCGAGACCAGCCGCGCGGCGATCAAGGCGCGCTATGCCAAGGCGTTCGAGACCTTTCCGCGCAACAAGGCCTATCTGGAAAACCGCATCGTGGTGGGCAACACCGTCGTCGATCATGAGCGCGTGGTGCGCGCCCCCGGCGGCGAGGAATTCGAGATCATCGCGATCTACAGCTTCCGCGACGGCCTGATCTGCCGCGTGGATTTCGCGAAATAGGAACCGGAATGTCGCTTCGCCGCCTTGCCCCGCCGGAAGTCCAGCCCGCCAGCTTCGCGTTCAACGCGCAGAACGCGGAATGGGCGCTGGCTACCATCGCGAAATATCCGCAGGGCCGCCAGGCCAGCGCGGTGATCTCGCTGCTGTGGCGCGGGCAGGAGCAGGAGGGTTGGGTCTCGCATCCCATGATCGAGGTGATCGCGGGGATGCTCAACATGCCCTTCATCCGCGTTCTGGAAGTGGCGACCTTCTACACCATGTTCAACCTGCAGCCGGTGGGCACGCTGGTGCAGGTCTGCACCACCACGCCCTGCTGGCTGCGCGGCTCCGATGCGGTGGTGGATGCCTGCAAAAAGCACATCCATCCGCACGAAAAGACCCTGTCGGAAGACGGCAGGTTCAGCTGGATGGAAGTGGAATGCCTGGGCGCCTGCGTGAACGCGCCGATGCTCCAGATCGGCAGCGATTTCTATGAAGACCTGGACGGCCCGCTGACCGAGCAGCTGATCGCCGATCTCAAGGCGGGCAGGGCGCCCAAGGTGGGTCCCGCCAACAGCCGCCGCTCGTCCGAGCCGGAAGGCGGCGCGACCACGCTGACCGATGGTGCGCTGTATGACGGCTCCATCATCGGCCGTTACACGGTCGCCGCGCCGCAGCCGGCCTTGACCGATGCCGAGGCCAAGAGGCCCACCCAGGCGGCCTCGGACCGCGAAGCGCCCAAACAGAAACCGCCGGGAGCGGCCACCTGATGCTCGCCGACAAGGATCGCATTTTCACCAACCTGTACGGCCTTCAGGACCCCGGCCTGGACGCGGCGAAGAAGCGCGGCCAGTGGGACAATACCAAGGCCATCCTGGCGCTGGGTCCCGAAGGCATCGTGGACATCATGAAGAAATCGGGCCTGCGCGGGCGCGGTGGCGCGGGTTTCCCCACCGGCCTGAAATGGTCCTTCATGCCCAAGGAAGTGAAGGAGCGTCCGCACTACCTTGTCGTGAATGCCGATGAATCCGAACCCGGTACCTGCAAGGACCGGGACATCATGCGCCACGATCCGCACACGCTGGTCGAAGGTTGCCTGGTGGCGTCTTTCGCGATGCGCGCCCATGCCTGCTACATCTATGTACGCGGCGAGTTCATCCGCGAACGCGAGGCGTTGCAGCGCGCGGTGGACGAGGCCTATGCCGCCAGGCTGATCGGCAAGAACAACATCCATGGCTGGGACTTCGATCTCTATGTCCATCATGGCGCGGGTGCTTACATTTGCGGCGAGGAAACCGCGCTGCTGGAATCGCTGGAAGGCAAGAAGGGCCAGCCGCGCCTGAAGCCGCCTTTCCCGGCCAATGTCGGCCTGTATGGCTGCCCCACCACCGTCAACAACGTGGAATCCATCGCGGTGGCGCCCACCATCCTGCGCCGCGGCGCGGACTGGTTCGCGGGCATCGGCCGCCCCAACAATACCGGCACCAAGGTCTTCTGCATTTCAGGCCATGTGAACAAGCCGTGTAACGTGGAAGAGGAAATGGGCATTCCGCTGCGCGAGCTGATCGACCGGCATTGCGGCGGTGTGCGCGGCGGCTGGGACAACCTTTTGGCGGTGATCCCCGGCGGCGCGTCGGTGCCGCTGCTGCCCAAGAGCATCTGCGACGATGTGCTGATGGATTTCGACAGCCTGAAGGCCGTGCAGTCGGGGCTGGGCACCGCCGCGGTGATCGTGATGGACAAGTCCACCGACGTGATTAAGGCGATCCAGCGGCTGGCCTATTTCTACAAGCATGAAAGCTGCGGCCAGTGCACGCCCTGCCGCGAGGGTACCGGCTGGATGTGGCGGGTGATGACCCGCATGGTGCGGGGCGATGCGCGCGAGTCCGAAATCGACCTGCTGCAGGAAGTCACCAAGCAGATCGAGGGGCACACCATCTGCGCCCTGGGTGATGCGGCGGCCTGGCCGATTCAGGGCCTGATCCGGCATTTCCGCCCGGAGATCGAAAAGCGTATCGCCGAGTTCGGCAAGATGGCGGCGGAGTAAGTCATGGCCACGCGCAAGCTCATCGTGGACGGCAAGGAAATCGACGCCGACGAATCCATCACCCTGTTGCAGGCCTGCGAGCAG
Organism: Rhizomicrobium sp.; assembly: GCA_035714165.1. GTDB lineage: Bacteria > Pseudomonadota > Alphaproteobacteria > Micropepsales > Micropepsaceae > Rhizomicrobium. Next base: position 10,319 of record DASTMN010000046.1, on the reverse strand, counting down.
GCGGGCGCGGAGATTCCGCGCTTCTGCTTTCACGAGCGCCTGTCGGTGGCGGGTAACTGCCGCATGTGCCTGGTGGAGTGGGTGGGCGCGCCCAAGCCGCAGGCGAGCTGCGCGCTGCAGGTCAAGGACATCTTCCCCAACAAGGACGGCACGCCCGCCCGGATCAACACCACCAGCCCCTATGCCCGCAAGGCGCGCGAGGGCGTGATGGAGTTCCTGCTGATCAACCATCCGCTGGATTGCCCGATCTGCGACCAGGGTGGCGAGTGCGATCTTCAGGACCAGGCGATGGGCTATGGCCGCGCCGCCTTCCACCGTTTCAACGAGAACAAGCGCGCCGTCGAAGACAAGTATATGGGGCCGCTGGTCAAGACGATCATGACCCGCTGCATCGCCTGCACCCGCTGCGTGCGCTTCGCCACCGAGGTGGCGGGCGTGCCCGACCTGGGCGCCACCGGCCGCGGCGAAGATGTGGAAATCACCACCTATCTGGAAAAGGCCTTTGCCAGCGAACTGTCGGGCAATGTGGTGGACCTGTGCCCGGTCGGCGCGCTGACCAGCAAGCCCTATGCCTTCAATGCCCGCCCCTGGGAGCTGCGCAAGACCGAAAGCGTGGATGTGATGGACGCGCAGGGCGTCAACATCCGCGTGGATACGCGCGGGCCGCAGGTGATGCGCGTGCTGCCGCGCCTGAACGAGGAAGTGAACGAGGAGTGGATCTCCGACAAGACCCGTCATGCCTGTGACGGCCTGTCCCGCCAGCGCCTCGACCGTCCTTATGTCCGCGTCAACGGCAAGCTGAAGCCCGCGAGCTGGAGTGAAGCCTTCGCTGCCATCGCCGCCAAGGTGAAGACCACCAGCCCGGGCAAGATGGCCGCCATCGTGGGTGACCTGGCCGCCGCCGAGGAGATCAAGGCGCTGAAAGACCTGATGGCGCGGTTGGGCGTGTCCAATCTGGACTGCCGCCAGGACGGGGCCAAGATTTCGAGCGGCCCGCGCCAGACCTACCTGTTCAATTCCACCATCGCGGGCGTGGAAGCCGCCGACGCCATCCTGCTGGTGGGGGCCAATCCCCGCTGGGATGCGCCGGTGCTGAATGCCCGCATCCGCAAGGCCTGGCTGGCCACCGGCGTGACGGTGGCCAATATCGGCCCGGCGGTGGACCTGACCTATCCCGCCGAGCAGCTTGGCACCGACATCACTGTGCTGGCGGCCATCGCAAACGGCAGCCATCCCTTCGCCAGGGTGCTGACCGAGGCCAAGCGCCCGATGATCGTGCTGGGCTCCGGCGCGCTGACCCGCGCGGACGGCGCGGCGGTGCTGGCGCTGGCGGCGCGCATCGCGGGCGACACCGGTATGATCGGCCCGGCCGGCGGCCATGCCGAAGGCGGCTGGAACGGATTCAATATCCTGCACACCGCCGCCAGCCGCGTGGCCGCGTTGGACCTGGGCTTCCTTCCCAGGGATGGCGGCCGGGATGTGGCGGGCATCGTGGACGGAGCGCAGAAGGGCGAGATCGATTTCCTGTACCTGCTGGGCGCGGACGAGTTCGACGTCGCCCATCTGGGCCGGGCCTTTGTGGTCTATCAGGGCAGCCACGGCGATGCGGGCGCGCACCATGCCGATGTGATCCTGCCGGGCGCGGCCTATACCGAGAAGGACGGCCTGTATGTGAATTTCGAGGGCAGGGTGCAGCGCGGCCGCCGCGCCACCTTCCCGCCGGGCGAGGCCCGGGAGGACTGGGCGATCCTGCGCGCCCTGTCCGAGGTGCTGGGCGTGACGCTGCCCTATGACGACCGCGCCGCGCTGCTGAAGGCGCTGGAGGCCGATGTCAGCCATTTCGCCACGCTGAACGAAGCGCCGGTGCATGCCGACACGGCAGCCGCGACCTGGAGCGGCATCGGCCAGAGCGGCCCGCTGGACGGCGCAACGCCGGTGGCGCATGCCATCGCCGATTTCTACCTCACCAACCCGGTGGCCCGCGCCAGCCAGACCATGGCCCAGTGCAGCCGTGAATTCGTGGCCGGGCATTCGAAGATGGCGGCGGAATAATGCTGTTTACCGATTTCTTCGCCGGCCTGGGCATGAACCATTCGCTGGGATGGTTCATCAGCCAGTTCCTCACCATCCTGATCTTCGACGTCGTCCTGCTGGTGATGATCGCCTACCTGCTGCTGGCGGACCGCAAGATCTGGGCGGCGGTGCAGATGCGCCGCGGCCCCAACGTGGTGGGGCCGTTCGGCCTGCTCCAGACCTTTGCCGACCTGTTCAAGTTCCTGTTCAAGGAAGTCATCATCCCGGCGGGCGCCAACAAGGTCATCTTCATGATCGCGCCGCTGATCACCGTGACGCTGGCATTCGCCGGCTGGGCGGTGGTGCCGCTGGATGACGGCTGGGTGGTGGCCGATATCAATGTCGGCATCCTGTACCTGTTCGCCATGTCGTCGCTGGGCGTGTACGGCATCATCATGGCGGGCTGGGCGTCCAACTCGAAATATCCCTTCCTGTCGGCCCTGCGCGCCGCCGCCCAGATGGTGTCGTACGAAGTCTCCATCGGCTTCGTCATCATCACCGTGCTGCTGTTCGCCGGGTCGCTGAACCTGTCGGAGATCGTGCGGGCGCAAAAGGATGGCTGGTTCGTCTTCTCCATGCTGTTCCCCATGCTGCCGATCTTCTTCGTCTCGGCGCTGGCGGAAACCAACCGCCCGCCCTTCGACCTGGTGGAGGCGGAATCCGAGCTGGTGGCGGGCTTCTTCGTGGAATATTCTTCCACGCCCTTCCTGCTGTTCTTCCTGGGCGAGTATCTGTCCATCGTGCTGATGTGCGCGATGTGCTCGATCCTGTTCCTGGGCGGCTGGCTGCCGCCGCTGGACATCTGGCCGCTGAACGCCGTTCCCGGAATCTTCTGGTTCCTGATCAAGATCTGCTTCTTCTTCTTCATGTTCGCGATGGTGAAGGCGATGGTGCCGCGCTACCGCTATGACCAGTTGATGCGCCTGGGCTGGAAGGTGTTCCTGCCCGTGTCGCTGTTGTGGGTGGTGCTGACGGCGGGCTGGGTCCTGTTCGTCCGTCCGCATCTCTAAGGGGTTGCCATGAGCTTCGACCGCACCGCACGGCAGATTTTCTTCTGGGAGTTCATCCAGAGCTTCATCCTGTCCATGCGCTATTTCTTCGCCCCCAAGGCGACCCTGAACTACCCTTTTGAAAAGGGACCGCTGTCGCCGCGCTTCCGGGGCGAACATGCCCTGCGCCGCTATGCCAACGGCGAGGAACGCTGCATCGCCTGCAAGCTGTGCGAGGCGATCTGCCCGGCCCAGGCCATTACCATCGAGGCCGAGCCGCGCGCCGACGGCAGTCGCCGCACCACCCGCTACGACATCGACATGGTGAAGTGCATCTATTGCGGCTTCTGCCAGGAAGCCTGCCCGGTGGACGCGATCGTGGAAGGCCCGAACTTCGAGTTCTCCACCGAGACGCGCGAGGAACTCTATTACGACAAGTCCCGGCTGCTCGCGAATGGCGACCGCTGGGAACGTGAAATCGCCCGCAACCTGGAACTGGACGCGCCTTACCGGTAGGGGAGTGGGCCGTCAGGGCCTGAGGGAAACGCATGTTTGAGGCAATCGCCTTCTACTTCTTCGCGGCCATCCTGATCGCCAGCGCGATCATGGTGATTGCCGCGCGCAATCCCGTGCATTCGGTCCTGTTCCTGATCCTGTCCTTCTTCAATGCCGCCGGGCTGTTCGTGCTGATCGGGGCGGAGTTCCTGGCGATGATCCTGATCGTCGTCTATGTCGGCGCCGTCGCGGTGCTGTTCCTGTTCGTGGTGATGATGCTGGATGTGGACTTCGCGGAGCTGAAGCGCGGCACCCTGCAATACCTGCCCTTCGGCGTGCTGATCGGGCTGATCCTGGTGGTGGAACTGGCGATGGTGGGCAGCACCTGGGCACTGAAGCCCGCGGCCCAGAATGCGCTGGCCCATGCCACGCCCGATGGCGTCACCAATACCGAGGCGCTGGGGCACATCCTCTATACCGACTATATCTACTACTTCCAGATCGCGGGTCTGGTGCTGCTGGTCGCCATGATCGGCGCCATCGTGCTGACCCTGCGCAGCCGCCCCGGCGTGCGCCGCCAGGTGATCGCGGTGCAGAACGCCCGCACCGCCGCCATGGCGGTGGAGATGGTGGACATCAAGCCGGGCCAGGCCGCCCAGAAAGAGGGGGGCTGACATGGATATCGGGCTCAGCCACTACCTGACCGTCGCCGCCATCCTGTTCACCATCGGGGTGCTGGGCATTTTCCTGAACCGCCGCAACATCATCATCATCCTGATGTCGGTGGAACTGATCCTGCTGGCGGTGAACATCAACTTCGTCGCTTTCTCCACCTATCTGGGCGACTTGGTGGGCCAGGTCTTCGCGCTGTTCGTGCTGACCGTTGCCGCCGCCGAGGCCGCCATCGGCCTGGCCATCCTGGTCGTCTATTTCCGCAACCGCGGCACCATCGCGGTTGAGGACGTCAACCTGATGAAAGGCTAGGCGATGTACGCCGCTATCGTCTTCCTGCCGCTTCTGGGCTCGCTGATCGCGGGACTGCTGGGCCGCGTCATCGGCGCCCGCCCGTCGGAACTGGTCACCACCGGCCTTCTGCTGGCTTCCGCCGCGCTGTCGGTGCTGGCTTTCTGCGATGTGGCGCTGGGCGGGCATGAATATGTCATTCCGCTGCTGCCCTGGATTCATTCCGGCAGCTTCCTGGTGGACTGGACGGTGCGGGTGGACACCATCACGGCGGTGATGCTGGTGGTGGTGACGGGCGTGTCCAGCCTGGTTCACCTCTATTCGATCGGCTACATGCACGAGGATCCGCATCGGCCGCGCTTCTTCAGCTATCTGTCGCTGTTCACCTTCGCCATGCTGATGCTGGTGACATCCAACAACTTCCTCCAGCTGTTCTTCGGCTGGGAAGGGGTGGGCCTGGCGTCCTATTTGCTCATCGGCTTCTGGTACACCAAGCCGTCGGCCAATGCCGCCGCGATGAAGGCCTTCATCGTCAACCGCGTGGGCGATTTCGGCTTCGCCCTGGGCATCTTCGGCATCTGGGCGGTGTTCGGCACCCTGGATTTCGAGGCGGTGTTCGCCGCGGCCCCCGGCATGGTGGGCAAGACCTTTGAATTCGCCGGCCAGAATGTGGACATCCTGACCACCCTCTGCCTGCTGCTGTTCGTGGGCGCGATGGGCAAGTCGGCCCAGCTTGGCCTGCACACCTGGCTGCCGGACGCGATGGAAGGCCCCACGCCGGTCTCCGCCCTGATCCACGCCGCCACCATGGTGACGGCGGGCGTGTTCCTGGTCTGCCGCGCCTCGCCCATGTTCCAGCTTGCGCCCTTCGCGCTGGAGTTCGTGACGGTGGTGGGCGCCACCACCGCCTTCTTCGCCGCCTCGGTCGGCCTGTTCCAGAACGACATCAAGCGGGTGATCGCCTATTCGACCTGCTCGCAGCTCGGCTACATGTTCGCGGCGGCGGGCGTGGCCGCCTACAACGCCGCCATGTTCCACCTGTTCACCCATGCCTTCTTCAAGGCGCTTCTGTTCCTGGGCGCGGGCAGCGTGATCCATGCCATGCATCACGAGCAGGACATGCGGAAGATGGGCGGGCTGTGGAAGGCCATTCCCTTCACCTGGGCGATGATGCTGATCGGCAACCTGGCGCTGACCGGCGTGGGCCTGCCGCTGCTGCATATCGGTTTCGCGGGCTTCTATTCCAAGGACGCGATCATCAATGCGACCTTTGCCGCCCATACAGGCATCGGTTCCTATGCCTTCACCCTGCTGCTGGTGGCGGCGGGCATGACCAGCTTCTATTCCTGGCGCCAGTTCCTGATGACCTTCCACGGTCCCTATCGCGGTGACGCCCATGACAATCACCACCACCATGCCGCCGCCGACAATCATGACGATGGGCATGCGGACGATCATGGCGAACACCATCATGCGCCCAAGCTCAGCGAGGTTCATGAATCGCCGCTGGTGATGCTGGTGCCGCTGGCCGTGCTGTCGCTGGGCGCGCTGTTCTCCGGCATGGGCTTCTTCCACTATTTCCTGGGCGAGGGCGCCCATGAGTTCTGGCGCGGCTCGCTGGTAGTGGGGCATGGCGAGGAAGGCCATCTGCCGCTGTGGGTGGAGTTCGGCCCGCTGGTGGTCACCGTCATCGGTTTCCTGGTGGCCTATTACTATTACATCCTGCATCCGGCGCTGGCCGCCGCCATCCAGGCGCGCAAGGGAATGCTGTACCTGTTCCTCTACAACAAGTGGTACTTCGACGAGCTGTACGACTTCCTGTTCGTGCGTCCGGCGCTGCGGCTGGGCCGCTTCCTGTGGAAGCGCGGCGACGGCACCGTGATTGACGGGCTGGGACCGGACGGCATCGCCGCCCGCGTGCTGGACGCGACGCGCGGCGCGGTGCGGCTGCAGACCGGCTATGTCTATCATTATGCGCTGGCGATGCTGCTGGGCGTGGTGGCCCTGGCCACCTGGTTCATGGTGTCGGGAGGTGGCCTGTGAGTCTTCCCATCCTCTCCCTTTGCACCTTCGTGCCGCTGCTGGGCGCGCTGGCCATTCTGGTTCGCCCGGAAGCCGTCAGCGCGCGCTGGATCGCGCTGGGCACCACGATCGTCGTCTTTGCCCTGTCGCTGGTGATGTGGTCCGGCTTCGACAATGCCAATCCCGGTTTCCAGATGGTCGAACGGCTGGACTGGCTGGGCGGCGGCATCTCCTACCATCTGGGCGTGGACGGCATTTCCATGCTGTTCGTCGTTCTGACCGCCGGCCTGATGCCCTTCTGTATCGCCGCCTCGTGGGAGAGCATCGAGAAGCGCGTGCCGGAATACATGATCGCCTTCCTGGTCCTGGAGACCATGATGATCGGCGTGTTCTGCGCTCTGGACCTGGTGCTGTTCTACGTGCTGTTCGAGGCGGGCCTGATCCCGATGTTCCTGATCATCGGTATCTGGGGCGGCAAGCGGCGCGTCTATGCCAGCTTCAAGTTCTTCCTCTATACCTTTGTCGGCTCGGTGCTGATGCTGCTCGCGATCATGGGCATGTACTGGTATGCGGGCACCACCGACATCGTGGCTCTGCTGGACAATCCCAGTTTCCCGCCGGGCATGCAGATATGGCTGTGGCTGGCCTTCTTCGCCAGCTTTGCGGTCAAGATGCCGATGTGGCCGGTCCATACCTGGCTGCCCGACGCGCATGTGGAGGCGCCCACCGCCGGTTCCGTCATCCTGGCGGGCATCCTGCTGAAGATGGGTGGCTATGGCTTCCTGCGCTTTTCGCTGCCCATGTTCCCCAGCGCCACCGAATTGTTCGCGCCGCTGGTCTTCACCATGAGCGTGATCGCCATCATCTATACCTCGCTGGTGGCGCTGGCCCAGGAGGACATGAAGAAGCTGATCGCCTATTCGTCTGTGGCCCATATGGGCTTCGTCACGATGGGCATCTTCACGGTCAACCATCAGGGCGTAGAAGGCGGCATCTTCCAGATGCTCAGCCACGGCGTGGTGTCGGGCGCGCTGTTCCTCTGCGTCGGCGTGGTCTATGACCGGTTGCACACCCGTGACATCGCCGCCTATGGCGGGCTGGTGAACCGGATGCCGCTCTATGCCGCCTTCTTCATGGTCTTCACCATGGCCAATGTCGGCCTGCCGGGCACCTCCGGCTTCGTGGGCGAGTTCCTCACCATGCTGGGCGCGTTCATCCACAACAGCTGGATCGCCATCTTCGCCGCCACCGGCGTGATCCTGTCGGCGGCCTATGCGCTGTTCCTCTATCGCCGCATCGTCTTCGGGGCGCTGGTCAAGCCGTCGCTCCAGACCATCCGGGACCTGACGCCGCGTGAAATCGCGCTGCTGGCGCCGCTGGTCGTCATCACCATCGCCCTGGGCGTCTATCCCAAGCCGGTGTTCGATGTGACCACGCCCGCTGTCACCAAGCTGATCCGGGACCACAAGACCGCGCTGGCCACCGACAAGGCGGGCAAGCTCGCCGCCGTGCAGAAGGAAGCCACACCGTGACGTTTCAGGCCGACCTTCTGGTTCTTCTGCCCGAACTGATCCTGGCGATCGGCGCGATGGCGCTGCTGCTGGCCGGGGCCATCGGTGGGGAAAAGACCGCGCCCGTGATTTCCTGGGGCGCCATTGCGCTTCTGGCGGCATCCGGCGTGGCGGTGGTGACGGGGTCCGACGCGGTGGCGTTCCATGACGCTTTCGTTTCCGACGGCTTTGCCCGTTTCGCCAAGGTTCTGATCCTGCTGGGCGCGGCGCTGTCCATCCTGCTGGCCGAGGAGTTCTTCGCCCGCATCAGGCTGTCGCGCTTCGAGCTGCCGGTGCTGATGCTGATCGCCACCCTGGGCATGATGCTGATGGTGTCGTCGGCCAGCTATCTGTCGCTCTATATGGGGCTGGAGCTGCAATCGCTGGCCCTCTATGTGCTGGCCTCCTTCAACCGCGACCATCTCCGCTCGACCGAGGCGGGACTGAAGTATTTCGTGCTGGGTGCGCTGTCCTCCGGCATGCTGCTCTATGGCATCTCGCTGATCTACGGTTTCACCGGCTCCACCAGCTTTGCCGCCATCGCCGCCGTCACCGCCGGGGGCGCGGCCGGGCTGGGCGTGACCTTCGGCATCGTCTTTCTGATCGCGGGCCTGGCCTTCAAGGTCAGCGCCGTGCCCTTCCATATGTGGACGCCCGACGTCTATGAAGGCGCGCCCACCCCGGTCACCGCCTATTTTGCCACCGCCGCCAAGGTGGCGGCGCTGTGCCTGTTCCTGCGCGCGATCCTGGTGCCGTTCCCGGACCTGGTTCACCAGTGGCGGCAGATCATCGTCTTCATCTCGGTGCTGTCCATGGCGCTGGGCGCCATCGCCGCCATCGGCCAGACCAACATCAAGCGCCTGATGGCCTACAGCTCCATCGGCCATATGGGCTATGCCCTGCTGGGGTTGGCGGCAGGCACATCGCTGGGCGCGCGGGGCGTGCTGATCTATCTGGCGATCTATGTCTTCACCAATCTGGGTGTCTTCGCCGCCATCCAGGCGATGCGCCGCAAGGGCGAGGCGGTGGAGAATATTTCCGATCTGGCGGGCCTGTCGCGCAACCAGCCGATGCTGGCGCTGGTCTTCGCCCTGCTGTTCTTCAGCCTGGCGGGCGTGCCGCCCCTGGCCGGGTTCTTCGGCAAGTTCTATGTCTTCCTCGCCGCCATCGAGGCGGGGCTGGTGGTGCCCGCCGTGCTGGGCGTTCTGGCCAGCACCATCGGCCTGGTTTACTACCTGCGGGTGGTGAAGATCATGTATTTCGACGAACCCGCCGCGCCCTTCGACGGTGTGGAAGGCTTCGGCTCCCGGGCGATACTGGGCCTGTCCGCCGCCGTGGCGCTGCTGTTCATCGTCGCGGCGTCGCCGGTTATCACCGCCGCCGATGCGGCCGCCAAGGCGCTGCTGCCTTGACAGGCTGGCCGCGTGGCTATGCGCTGCAACGGCACGCGGAACTGGAGTCCACCAACGACCATGCGCGCCGTCTGGCCGGAGCAGGCGAGGGCGGGCCTGTCTGGATAACCGCCACGCGCCAGACCGCGGGCCGTGGCCGCCGTGGTCGCGCCTGGGAGATGCCGGAGGGCAATCTTGCCGCCACCCTGCTGCTGCGGCCGGTAAAGGACAATCCGGCGCAACTGTCCTTCGCCGCCGCGTTGGCCGTGGCCGACATGGTGGTGGAGGCCGCGCCGGGCCATGCCGTCACCGTCAAATGGCCCAACGATGTGCTGCTGGACGGGCGCAAGCTGTCGGGCATCCTGCTGGAAGCGGGGAACGGCTGGCTGGCGGTCGGCATCGGTGTCAACCTGGCCGCCGCGCCGGAAGGGACCGCGTTTCCCGCCACATCGCTGGCGGCAGCGGGCGCGCAGCGCACGCCGGATCAGGCCCTGACCGGCATCGCCGCGCGTTTCGCCCACTGGTATGATGTCTGGATGGCGGATGGCTTTGAACCCTTGCGGGCGGCCTGGCTGGCCCGGGCCGAAGGGTTGGGCGGGCCGATCCATGCGCGCCTGCCGTACGAGGAACGCCACGGCCTGTTCGTCGGGCTGGGGCCGGACGGGGCGCTGCTGCTGGACGAGCAGGGGCATACTCGCGCCATCACCGCCGGAGAGGTCTATTTCTGATGCTGCTCGCCATCGACGCCGGCAATACCAACATCGTCTTCGCGCTGTATGACGGCACGGCCATGCGCGCCCAGTGGCGCGCCGTCACCCAGGTCAGCCGCACCGCCG
>DASTMN010000045.1:0-9028 GCA_035714165.1 Rhizomicrobium sp. | reverse complement strand
TTGTAGACCAGGAAGGCCAGGGCGAAGGCGGTGACGGTGCGCTTGGAGATGCCGTCCTGCGCCAGCCGGGTGGTCAGGGTGGCGGCGATCATCGCATAGGGAAAGCCGGAGGAGACGCCCAGGAAGAAGGCCGCCACGGCTTCCTTCTCGATATAGGGCCGGATGCCGTCCCGCCATGTGCGCGCCGTCGAATCCGTCATGCCCGTCCCCTTGCGATCAGGGCCAAAGCTATAGCGGCTAACGCCGGATGCGCCTAGGCGGCGACGATCTGGTCTTCGCCGGGGAACAGCATCAGGAACATTTCCTCCAGCTCGGCGGGGTCCACCGGCTTGGTGAGGAAGCCGTCCATCCCGGCGGTCTGGCAGGCGCGCTTGCCGCCTTCCAGCACGTCGGCGGTCAGGGCGACGATGGGCATGCGCGGGCGGCCCAGCCGCGCCTCGCCGGCGCGGATGGCGCGGGCGGCCTCGATGCCGTCCATGCCCGGCATGTGAATGTCGGTGAGCAGCAGGTCGAAGCGGCGCTCCAGCACGGCCTGCACCGCGTCATTGCCGGTGGTGACCTCGGTGACCACATGGCCACGGCGGCGCAGCAGCTCGCGGATCAGCATCATGTTGATGGGATTGTCCTCGGCCAGCAGGATGTTCAGGCCCTGCTGGGACGTCATGGACACAGGGGCCGGACCGGCGCTGCGCGCGGCGGGTGGATGGTTTTCCAGAAACGGCGCAGGGATGGCGGGCGGATCGAAATCCACCGTTTCGGTCTGGCGCGGGGCGACCAGCGGCGGCGGTTCCGCTGCCGCGACCGGCGGCAAGGCGGGGACGGCCTGTGCGGGCTGGCCTGCGCCGCCACGGCGGCAGAGCTGCAGGCGTTCCACCAGCGAGGCCTGGCGCACCGGCTTGACCAGATAGCCCGCGAAGCCCAGGGCGCGCATTTCCGCCAGGCTGCCGCGCGCATTGGGCGTCAGCAGCACCAGCGCGGGAACCGCGGCATCGGGATGCACCGTCAGTTCGGGCAGGTTGCCGGTTCCGGCGTCGATCAGCACCACTTCGGCATCGCCATTGCCGGGGCGCACCGGCACGCCGCCGGCGGCGGCCACCTGCAGCAGCGTGCCTTCCAGCAAGGCCTTGTTGCGCGACACCACCGCCACCCGCAGGCCAAGCAGCGGCAGGCCTTCCGCCCGCGCCGGTTCGACGACATGGGCGGGCATGGTGAACCAGAAGGCCGAGCCGCCATCGGGCGCGGCATCCACGCCGATCTGTCCGCCCATCGTGTCCACCAGCCGCTTGGAGATGGCCAGCCCCAGCCCGGTGCCGCCGAACTTGCGGGCATGGCTGGAATCGGCCTGCACGAACTCCTTGAAGATTTCCTGGCGCTTGGCGGGCGGCACGCCGACGCCGGTGTCGCGCACTTCCAGGCGCAGCATGTCGCCGATGCGCCGCAGCTCGACGCAGATGCCGCCCTTTTCGGTGAACTTGACGGCATTGCCCATCAGGTTGGTGATCACCTGGCGCAGGCGTCCCTGGTCGGCGCGGATCAGCCGGGGCACGTCGGAGGCGACGACGGTGGTGACCTCCACGCCCTTGGCGTGGCCGCGCGGGCAGAGCAGCTCGGCGATGTTGCAGAGCATGAAGCGCAGGTCCACATCCTCCTCCTCCAGAGTCAGCATGCCCGCTTCGATCTTGGAGAAGTCCAGTATGTCGCCGATCAGGGTCAGCAGCGCCTCGCCCGACTGGGTGATCGCCTCGGCATAGGTGCGCTGTTCGGGGCGCAGGTCGGTTTCCAGCAGCAGCCGCGCCATGCCCAGCACGCCGTTCATCGGCGTGCGGATCTCGTGGCTCATGGTGGCCAGGAAGCCGGACTTGGCGCGGCTGGCATCCTCGGCATGGTCGCGCGCCTCGGTCAGCGCGTCTTCCAGCGCCTTGCGCTCGGTGATGTCGCGGCCCACGCTCTGCACCTCGACCAGGCGGCCATGGGAATCGCGCACCGCGAAATCCTCCCAGGCGATCCAGCGATAGCCTTCGGCGGTCCGCACATGCTGGTCGTAGCGGGCGCGGTTCTGGCCCGATTCCAGAAAGCTGCCGAACAGGGGCGCGCGGCTTTCGGGATGCGGCTCCGGCGCGAAGGGATAGCCGATGCAATGGGCCGGGGTCAGGCCGAACATGCGGAAGAAGGCGTCGTTGCCATAGGTGAGGCGGCTCTGCGCGTCGCGGCGGAAGATGGCGTCGCCCTGCGCGTCCACCAGCCCCTTGTAGCGTGTCTCGCTCTGGTTGAGGCGCGCATTGATGGCGGCGGCATTCTTCAGCGAGGCTTCCAGCCGCCCCGCCACGGTCTTGAGCTGGTCGGCCTGGCGCGACAGGATTTCGCCGCGCTCGCGATAGGTCAGAAGGTTGTTGAGCAGGAAGGCCATCGCCACGGTCAGCAGCGCGCCGAAGCTGAAGGGCGTGATGATGCTCAGATGGCCCAGCAGCACCACATTGGCCAGGGCGGCGACCAGCATGACCCCCGCCACACAGCCGAATACGATGCGAATGACCCGCGCCAGCACCTGGGCCTGACCTTCCTTTGCGTTTTCCAGGGCCGCAGTCTGGCCCCGCGACCCTTCAGAAACGCTTAAAGTTCCAGTTAACCGGCGGTCCCTGCGGAATGTCGCACCCCGAATAAACCTCAATCATTCCAACGGCTTGAATGGGGCATGGCCGCCGCGCCGGGCGCCGTCACAAAAGCTTTGCAGGACTGTGATGTTCGTGGCGTGCGCCGGGTGTGAGTTGCTCCCGGTTTCGCCGTTCCCGGGGCTTTCCTTGACAGATATCAGCTTGCAAGAACCTGCCGCCCTCACCCTCCGCGCCCAGAAGGCCCGCCGCGCCGGCGCGGGCGACACCCGCTTCCGGCTGGTCACGTTGGCGGCCGCCTGTACCGTGCTGCTGATCTTCCTGGGCATCATCGTCTCGCTGGTGCATGGCGCGATGCCCGCCTTCCAGGCCTTCGGCTTCGGCTTTGTCGTCACCGAGGCTTGGCGCCCGGTGCGCGAGGTGTTCGGCGCGCTGGGGCCGATCTACGGCACGCTGGTCACCAGCGCCATCGCCATGGTCATCGCCGTGCCGGTGGGCATCGGCATCGCCATCTTCCTGACCGAACTGTGCCCGCGCATGTTGCGCCGGCCCATCGGCATCGCCATCGAGCTGCTGGCGGGCATTCCCTCGATCATCTACGGCATCTGGGGCCTGTTCGTCTTCGCGCCCTGGTTCCAAACCGCGGTGCAGGAGCCGGTCATCGCCGCGCTGGACGGCGTGCCGGTGCTGGGCACGCTGTTCGGCGGCATTCCCTACGGCATCGGCATCTTCACCGCCGGGCTGATCCTGTCCATCATGATCCTGCCCTTCATCGCCGCCGTCACCCGCGACGTGCTGGAGACGGTGCCCAGCGTGCTGAAGGAGGCCACCTACGGCCTGGGCAGCACCCAGTGGGAAGTGATGTGGAAGGTCTGCCTGCCCTTTGCCCGCACCGGCGTGGTGGGCGGCGCGATGCTGGCGCTGGGCCGCGCCCTGGGCGAGACCATGGCCGTCACCTTCGTGATCGGCAACGCCCACAAGATCAATCCGTCGCTGTTCGCGCCGGGCACCTCGATCTCGGCCGCCATCGCCAACGAGTTCGCCGAGGCCACCAGCCCGCTCTACACCGCCGCGCTGATCGAAATGGGCCTGATCCTGTTCGTCATCACCTTCATCGTCCTGGCCTGCGCCCAACTGATGCTGCGCGCCATGAACAAGCACGCGGGGCACTGACATGCAGGCCGGCTCCACCCTTTACGCGCGCCGCCGCGCCGCCAATTACGCCTTTATCGTGCTGTCGCTGGGCGCGGCCCTGTTCGGCCTGGTCTGGCTGGGCTTCATCCTGGGCGCGCTGCTGAAAGACGGCATCGCGGCGCTGGGGCCGCACCTGTTCACCGAGGTAACGCCGCCGCCGGGCGCGCAGGGCGGCCTGATCAACGCCATCTTCGGCAGCGTGGTGATGAGCCTGGGCGCGGTGGCGCTGGGCACGCCCATCGGCCTGTTCGCGGGTACATATCTGGCCGAATATGCCCGCCACGGACGCCTGTCCTTCGTGGTGCGCTTCGTCAACGACATCCTGCTCTCGGCCCCGTCCATCGTGATCGGCCTGTTCATCTATGAACTGATCGTGGTGCCGATGGGCCATTTCTCGGCCATTGCGGGCGCGGTGGCCCTGACGGTGATCGTGATTCCGGTGGTGGTGCGCACCACCGAGAACATGCTGCTGCTGGTGCCCAACGGCCTGCGCGAGGCGGCCACCGCGCTGGGCGCGCCGCGCAGCTATGTCATCAAGCTGGTGACCTGGAAGGCGGCCAAAGCGGGCATCATCACCGGCGTGCTGCTGGCCATCGCCCGCATCTCCGGCGAGACCGCGCCGCTGCTGTTCACCGCGCTGAACAACCAGTTCATGTCCACCGACATCACCAAGCCCATCGCCTCGCTGCCGGTGGTGATCTTCCAGTATGCGCTGTCGCCCTATGAGGACTGGCATGCGCTGGCCTGGGCGGGCGCGCTGCTGGTCACCGCCACCGTCCTGACCCTTTCCGTTATTGCCCGCCTCCTTGAAAAGAAACGGACCTGATCCATGGATACCGCTGTTCACCTGACGCCGGAGCATCACGCGCCCGCCGCCGCCCTGGAAAAGACCAAGGTGGATATCCGCGACCTCAGCTTTTACTACGGCGCGTCCAAGTCGCTGAAGAACATCACCCTGCCGCTGATGGAGCGGAAGGTGACCGCCTTTATCGGCCCGTCGGGCTGCGGCAAGTCCACGCTGCTGCGCGCCATCAACCGCATCTACGAGCTGTATCCGAACCAGCGCGCCGAGGGCGAGATCGTGATGGACGGGGAGAACATCCTCAAGGCCAAGGACCTCAACCTGCTGCGCGCCCGCATCGGCATGGTGTTCCAGAAGCCCACGCCCTTTCCCATGTCCATCTATGACAATGTCGCCTTCGGCATAAAGCTGTATGAGCGCATTCCCAAGTCCGAGATGGACGGCCGGGTGGAAAGCGCCCTGTCGCGCGCCGCGCTGTGGACCGAGGTGAAGGACAAGCTGAACGCCTCGGGCCTGTCGCTGTCGGGTGGCCAGCAGCAGCGCCTGTGCATCGCGCGCAGCGTGGCGACCAAGCCCGAAGTGATCCTGCTGGACGAACCCTGCTCGGCGCTGGACCCTATCTCCACCGCCAAGATCGAGGAACTGATCGAGGAACTGGCGAACGACTACACCATCGTGATCGTCACCCACAACATGCAGCAGGCCAGCCGCGCCAGCGACTATACCGCCTTCATGTATCTGGGCGAGCTGATCGAATATGGCGCGACGGAAAAGATCTTTACCGCGCCCGACAACAAGCGGACGGAGCAGTATATTACTGGCCGCTTCGGTTAAGCGTCCGCGCGGGTCTTTTGTGTCGTGGGTTCGTCGGCCGTGCTCACCTACGCTAGGTAGGCTCCGCGCGGCCTCCTGCCCACGCCACAAAATCCCTCACGCCTAGGGCCTAACCTTTTGCGTGTTTCGGCCAGAAATCTGGAACACCAAGCAGAAGGTGGCGCTGACAAAAATCCCTGCGACTGCGACCATAGAAACCCAGAACATCAACCCTGAGGTTTCGATCATCATGCGCTCAGCGGCTAACGCAGCAGCATAAACGGCCAAACTTGCGCCCAGAGCTGCTCGCGCTATTAGCCTTTTCACGACATGCGGCCCTCTAACTGACATAGTCTCCCGGCACCGTCTCGTCCGTGCCGCGCCGCTTGCCCAGCGCCAGCGTGACGATCACCGCCACCGCGAGATTCAGCGCCAGCGCCAGCAGCGCCGCATAGGTCGGGAAAGTGAGGCCGAACAGCGCCAAAGGATAGGTGCTGCTTTTCAGGCCCAGCTGCCACACCATC
The DNA here is from genome assembly GCA_035714165.1 of Rhizomicrobium sp. Classification (GTDB taxonomy): domain Bacteria; phylum Pseudomonadota; class Alphaproteobacteria; order Micropepsales; family Micropepsaceae; genus Rhizomicrobium. The sequence continues at coordinate 3,086 of DASTMN010000045.1, read as the reverse complement.
ACCGTGCCCGAAACCATGCCGGCGGCCCAGCCTGACAAAAGCCCGATCGGATTGAACCAGCGGGTATAGAGGGCGATGATGACAGCGGGCAGGGTCTGGCACATCCAGATGCCGCCCAGCAGCTGCAGCTGGATGGCATAGGTGCTTTGCAGTTCCAGCACGAAAATCAGCGCCCCGAATTTCACCACGATGGAGACGATCTTGGCGACCGAAGCTTCCTGCTGCGGTGTGCAGTCGGGCTTCAGCCATTCCTTGTAGATGTTGCGCGTGAACAGGTTGGCGCAGGCGATGGACATGATCGCGGCGGGCACCAGGGCACCGATGGCGATGGCGGCAAAGGCGAGTCCCGCGAACCAGTCCGGGAACATCTTGAGGAACAGCGCGGGCACCGCGAAATTGTTGCCGAAGGCGGCGAAACCGGCGGCATAGGCCGGATCGCCCTTCACGCCCGCCGCGACCGCCATGTAGCCCAGCAGCGCGATCAGGGCCAGCGCCAGCGAATAGCCGGGCAGGATCATGGCGTTGCGCCGGATCACATGGCGGCTGGACGAGGACAGCAGGCCCGTCACGGCATGGGGATACAGGAACAGCGCCAGCACCGACCCCAGCGCCAGCGTGGCATAGCCGAACTGCGGTCCCAGGCTGGTGGCGGTGGCGGGCGCCAGCGTCAGGTTCTGGGGCGGCGCCGCCGCGAATATGGCGCCATAGCCGCCCAGCTTGGCCGGTATGTAGATGAGGGCGGCGAAGACGGTGATGTAGACCAGCAGGTCCTTCACCACCGCGATCAGCGCGGGCGCGCGCAGGCCCGACGAATAGGTGTAGAAGGCCAGCACCGTGAAGGCGATCAGCAGCGGTGCGTCCACCGGACCAAAGCCCGGTATCGTCCAGGTGAAGTTCGCGCCAATCGCCGCCAGCACCACCTGCATGCCCACAAGTTGCAAAGCGATATAGGGCATGGTGGCGATGATGCCGGTGGCGGCCACCGCCAGCGACAGCCCGCGATTGCCGAAACGGCCGCGCACGAAGTCGGCCGCGGTGACATAGCCGTGCTTGCTCGCCACCGACCACAGCCGCGGGAACGCCAGGAACAACAGCGGGAACATCAGGATGGTGTAGGGCACGGCGAAAAAGCCGGGCGCGCCTGCGCCGAACACCAGCGCGGGCACGGCGATGAAGGTATAGGCGGTGTAGAGATCGCCGCCCAAAAGGAACCAGGTGACCCAGGTGCCGAAGCGGCGTCCGCCCAGGCCCCACTCATGCAGGTTGGAAAGATCGCCCGCGCGCCAGCGCGACGCGACAAAGCCAAGGCCGGTGACCAGCGCGAACAGGCCGAGGAATACGGCCAGGGTAACGGGATTGGGCGCCATGCTCATTTGCGGCGCTCTTCAAACAGGAAGACCGGCAGGATGCAGAGCGCGCCCAGCACGATCCAGCTCATCTGGAACCAGTAGAAGAAAGGCACGCCCAGCAGGGTGGGTTCGATACGGTTGTAGAACGGCACCCACAGCAGCGCGATGTAAGGCAGCAGCAGGAACAGATAGACCGGATGGAATCTCCGGCGCGGCGTTTCAGGCTTGTCTTCGATCATGATCCCCAACCCATAACCCAGGCCATAAAAAGGCGCCGCCCGGCCTTTTCAGGGGTCCGGACGGCGCGGTGCTTCTAGCACATTTTCGCGGAAATCAGCGCGGCGGGCCGGACGGATTGCCGTGCTCGTCCACGCTCTGGTTGGTGTTGGGGCCGATGCCCGACAGGATCAGCACGGCGGGCTCCTTTTCGCCGGTGCGGGAGCCGTCCCAGTGGATGCCCTTCAGCTTGTCCACCGCCACCGCGCCCGCGCGGACCGGGTAGGTGGTGCGCTCGTCATAGACGCTGCTGGAGGAGACCCACCAGGTGCCCGAGACGATGTAGGCCCAGCGCTCGTTGTTGTGGAAGTGGGGCTTGGAGAAATTGCCCGGATACCACTTGTACATGACGGTATAGGGGCCGGGCTTGGAGGGATCGCCGTACAGGATGCACATTTCCTGCTTGCCGGGGGTGCCGGAGCATTTCAGGTCCTTGGCTTCGGTCACGGTGACGCGGGTGGGATCGGGCTTGGGGCCGATCGGGTCGTTGACGGTGACGCCGACCTTGGGGTCCTTCTGCGCCAGGGCATAGCCGCCGGCGCCCGCGCCGAAGGCCACCGCCGTGACCAGAATCACGTTGGCAAGCTTCATCTGGAAATCCTCTCCTGGGGTTTATGAGAGGATGATAGGCACGGGCGCGCGGCCGAGGCAATTAAGCCTTGGCTTTGCCTTGGGACTTCCCCGTGGCCTTCGCGCTTGCAGCACGGCCCGCGCCGGTTTTCCGGCACGGGCCCATGCAGAGATCAAGTGCAGATCAAGGCCGGATCAGGCCGAGCGGCGGCTCACCACCACCAGGCCCAGGCCCGCCAGAATGGCGGCGATGCCCGCGGCTGTGGGAATCCAGACGTTATGTTCTTCCTGGGTGTTGATCTGGATGGGACCGGCATCCACCACATTCTTGGTCTCGGTCCATTCGATGCTGCGGAAAATCAGGCCCGCCACACCGGCCAAGATCAGCACCACGCCCAAAATCGCTATCGGCTTCATTGGATATCCTCCCGCGCGTTCCAATGGGCAGACAACCCGCGCGGGAACTTTTGGTTCCCTATCCCGGCAGGTGCATGATCCGGCGATAGGACAGCGCCTCGGCGACATGGGCCTTGCCGCTGGTCTCTGCGCCCGCCAGGTCGGCGATGGTGCGGGCCACTTTCAGGACCCGGTGATAGCCACGCGCCGACAGCTTCATGCGCTCGGCGGCGTCGGTGAGAAGTTTTGATCCCGCCGCATCGGGGGTGGCGATGCGGTCCAGCAGTTCGCCTTCTGCTTCCGCATTGGTGCGGATGCCGTGCCCGTCAAAGCGGGCGCGCTGAAGGGTGCGCGCCGCCGCCACGCGCGCTGCGACCTCGGCATTGCCCTCGGGGCTGCGCGGCAGGGTGAGGTCGGCGGCGGTGACGCCCTGCACCTCCACATGCATGTCGATACGGTCGAACAGCGGGCCGGAAATGCGCGCCTGATAGTCGC
>DASTMN010000044.1:0-3801 GCA_035714165.1 Rhizomicrobium sp. | reverse complement strand
GCGCATATCCTGGTGCTGGGCGCGGGCGGCGGGCTGGAACTGAAGGCGCTGGCCGAGGCCCATCCCGGCTGGACCTTTGTGGGCGTGGACCCGGCCCCCGCGATGCTGGACCTGGCGCGGCAGACCCTGGGCGATGCGGTTTCGCGCGTCACGCTGGTGGAAGGTTATATCGACGCCGCGCCGCAGGGGCCGTTTGACGGCGCGGTCTGCCTGCTGACGCTGCATTTCCTGGATGCCGCCGAGCGCATCCGCACCGAGGCGGACATCCATCGCCGCCTGAAACCCGGCGCGCCCTTCGTGGCGGCCCATTCCAGTTTTCCGCAGGGCGACGCCCGGCCGCTCTGGCTGTCGCGCTACACCGGCTATGCGCTGGGCAGCGGCGCGGACCCCGAAATCGTGGAGAAGATGCGCGCCGGCATCGAAGGCGCGCTATGCCTCTACGATCCGGCGCGCGACGAGGAGATGCTGCGCGCGGCCGGATTCCACGACGTGCAGATGTTCTATGCCGCCTTCACCTGGCGCGGCTGGGTGGCCTATGCCTGACGGTTACGGCGCGGTGTTGACCGCCGCCGCCATCTTGTCCACCGCCGCCTGGAAGCGGACTTTCCGCCCCTCGCGCTGTTCGGTGCGGGTCTTGGCGTCGGGATAGCCGTTCTGGTTCCAGATCAGGGTATAGACCAGCCGCGAATGGGTGGTGCCTTCCGGCTCCACCGACATGGTGCCGTGATAGAAGATCGGCGTGAAGGGCTGGGCATAGGTATAGGAGCGCGTGCTGCGCGCCACGATATTCTCGACGATGGTGCCGTTGATGGTGCGGATCGAGCCGAGTTCGCCCTTGCCCGACACCACTTCGCAGCTCTTCACTTCAAGATATTTGGCGATGGCGCAAAGCTCGTTGCCGCCGACAATGCCCCAGGCCACATCGGCGGGCTTGTTGAGGGCGGCCGTGAAGGACAGCGTCAGCCAGTCGGCGGGCTGCACCGTCTGGGCCTGCGCGCCGCCAGCCAGCGCCATCATCGCCGTCGCCAGAACGATCTTTTTCATGCCTCGTCTCCCTCCAGTTCCACCACCACGGCCTCGCCGTTTTCGAGCGCGATGGCCAGGTCGCCCTTGCGCAGCGCCACCGCATCGTTGCCGAACACCTCGCGCCGCCAGCCGGTGAGGGCGGCGACGCCGTCATCCTCCTCGGCGGCCAGCTTTTCGATATCCTCGGCATTGGCGATCAGGCGCGGGGCCACGCCCACCGCCTCGGACCGCAGCCGCAGCAGTGTCTTGAGCAGGTCCACCACGGCGGGCGACGGCTCGCGGCGGCGGCGCTGGCGGTTGTCGGACAGCGCGCCTTCGGGCGGCTGGGCGGTCAGGCCCGCCGCGATGGCCTCCATCAGCCCCTTGCCCATGCGCGAATTGGCGAAGCCCTTGGGCACCGCGCGGATGCGTTCCAGCGCCTCCGGCGTTTCGGGCGGATGCGCCGCGATCTCGGTCAGCGCTTCATCTTTCAGCACCCGGCCGCGGGGAATGTCGCGCGCCTGTGCCTCGCGCTCGCGCCAGGCCGCCAGCGCCGCCAGCACCGCCAGGAACCGCTTGTTGGAGGTGCGCGGCTTCAGCCGCTTCCAGGCCATGTCGGGATCGAGCCTGTACAGCCCCGGATCCTGCAGGGACGCCACTTCCTCGGCCACCCACGAGAACCGCCCGGTCTTTTCCAGCCGCGCCGCCATCCATTCATAGATCACGCACAGATGGGTAACGTCGGCCAGCGCATATTCCAGCTGCCGCTTGGACAGGGGCCGGTGGCTCCAGTCGGTGAAGCGGGCCGACTTGTCGATTTCCACCTTGGCGATCTTGCGCGAAAGCGTCTCATACGACGCCGCATCACCAAAGCCGCACACCATCGCCGCCACCTGGGTGTCGAACAGCGGATTGGGCAGCACGCCACCCTGCAGGAAGAAAATCTCGATGTCCTGCCGCGCCGCATGCAGCACCTTGACGATGTCGGGCCGGGCGATCAGTTCATAGAAGGGCGCCAGGTCCAGCCCAGGGGCGAGGGGGTCGATGATTCCCTCCACCCGGTTGCCGCCCGGCGGCTGTCCCGCCACCTGGATCAGGCACAGCTTGGGATAATAGGTCTGGTCCCGCAGGAATTCGGTATCCAGCGCCAGATAGGGCGCCGGCGCGAGTTCGGCGATGAACCCGGCAAGGTCTTCGTTGGTCTCGATAATCCGCATGTCAGGGGTGTAGCGGGATTCGCGCCCCTCCGGCTCAAAAACCGCCCCGGCGCCCTGCGAAATCGCGCGCCCGGCCCCCCGGCCGGCCGCCCTTGACCCGCCCCCCATAAACCGCCAAAACCCTGCGGATTCCTTATGTTTCAAGGGTTTTTCGCACATGCACGCCTATCGCACCCATACCTGCGGCCAGCTTCGCAAGGAGCATGTGGGACAGACCGTCCGCCTGTCCGGCTGGGTCAACCGGCGGCGCGATCATGGCGGCCTGATCTTCATCGACCTGCGCGACCATTACGGCATCACCCAGTGCGTGATCGAGCCGGACGCGGCGGCTTTCGCGGCGGTGGACGCGGCCCGTTCCGAATGGGTGCTGACCCTGACCGGCAAGGTGGTGGACCGGCTGGAAGGCACCGTGAACGACGACCTGCCCACGGGCGCGGTGGAACTGCGGATCGAAACCTGCGCCGTGCAGGGCAAGGCGCAGGAATTGCCGCTGCCGGTGTTCGGCGATCAGGAATATCCGGAAGACACGCGCCTGACCTATCGCTTCCTCGACCTGCGGCGCGAACGTCTGCACCGCAACATCATGCTGCGCGCCAATATCATCACCTCGCTGCGCCGCCGGATGATCGAACAGGGCTTCACCGAGTTCCAGACGCCCATCCTCACCGCCTCCAGCCCCGAAGGCGCGCGCGATTTCCTGGTGCCGTCGCGCCGCTATCCCGGCCAGTTCTATGCGCTGCCCCAGGCGCCCCAGCAGTTCAAGCAGCTGATCATGGTGGCGGGCTTCGACCGCTATTTCCAGATCGCGCCCTGTTTCCGCGACGAGGACGGCCGTGCCGACCGCTCGCCGGGCGAGTTCTACCAGCTCGATCTGGAAATGAGCTTCGTCACCCAGGACGATGTCTTCAACGCCGTCGCCCCCGTGCTGGCGGGCGTGTTCGAGGAGTTCGGCGAAGGCAAGAAAGTCACCGCGCCCGATGCCTTCCCGCGCATTCCCTATGCCGAGGCGATGCTGAAATACGGCAGCGACAAGCCCGACCTGCGCAATCCCATCGAGATCGTGGACGTGTCGGCGGTGTTCGCCCGCGACGATGTCGAGTTCAAGGCCTTCAAGAACAAGACGGTGAGGGCGATCCCCGCGCCGGGCGCTGCCGCTCAGCCCCGGTCGTTCTTCGACAAGCTGAACGAATGGGCACGCGGCGAAGGCGCGGCGGGCCTGGGCTATATCCAGTTCGAGGAGGAAGCGGGCAAGCTGGTGGGCAAGGGCCCCATCGCCAAGTTCATTCCCGAGGCCGCGCTGGCCGACATGGCCGCCGCCGCGAAGGTCAAGGCGGGCGACGCCCTGTTCTTCTCGGCCGACGCCAAGGCGGACCGCGCCGCGGGCATCGCGGGCCAGGCCCGCACAAAGCTGGGCCGCGAACTGAACCTGATCCCGGATGGCGAATTCAAGTTCTGCTGGATCGTGGACTTCCCGATGTATGAGTGGAACGAGGACGACAAGAAGATCGACTTCTCCCACAATCCCTTCTCGATGCCGCAGTTCGACCGCGAGAAGTTCCTGGCGCTGGATGCGTCCGAC
>DASTMN010000043.1:0-7239 GCA_035714165.1 Rhizomicrobium sp. | reverse complement strand
CGTCCACCGCGGCGCGAAACGCCTGCGGATGGCCCAGCAGGGTGGTGATGTCGCGGAACTGGATGCCCGGCTTGGGATAGTCGGGAATGGTGCGGATGGCGCTTTTGAAATCCATGTCGGTCAACCCTTCTTCAAAACCCGCCCCGCGACCGCATCGAGTTTGGCGGCCAGCGCCGGATCGCGCTTGTCCGGTGCGGTAATCATGGCAAAATCCAGCACCGTTTCCGGGCGGTCGGGACAAGTGGAGGGCACGCGGTCCGGCCCCAGCTTGGGGGCCACCGCCATGATGAGCCTGCGCGCATTCTCGGCGTTCTGCTTCATCACCTTGATGACGGCTTCCACCGTCACATGCTCGTGATCGTCGTGCCAGCAGTCATAATCGGTGACCATGGAAACGATCGCATAGGGCAGCTCGGCCTCGCGGGCCAGCTTGGCTTCCGGCATCGCGGTCATTCCGATCACGCTGCAATCCCAGGAGCGGTAGAGGAAGCTTTCGGCGCGGGTGGAAAATTGCGGGCCTTCCATGCAGAGGTAGGTGCCGCCCTCGCTATGGTCGATCTTCTGCTCGCGGGCGGCCAGGGTCAGCGCGCCCGACAGTTTGGGGCAGACCGGATGGGCCATCGGCACATGGGCGACGAAGCCGGGCCCGAAAAAGCTCTTTTCGCGGGCAAAGGTGCGGTCGATGAACTGGTCGGCCATCACGAAGGTGCCGGGCGGCAGTTCCTCGCGCAGCGATCCGCAGGCCGAGACGGAAATCACGTCGGTGACGCCGATGCGCTTGAGGGCGTCGATATTGGCCCGGTAGTTGATCGAGCTGGGCGTCTGGACATGGCCGCGGCCGTGGCGCGGCAGGAACACCAGGTCCACCCCGGCGAAGCTGCCGGTCAGAAGCTGGTCGGACGGCTGCCCCCACGGGCTTGTCACCGTCTGCCAGGTGGGATTTTCCAGGCCGGGAATCTCGTAAACGCCCGAACCGCCGATGATACCCAGAACCGTCTTGGTCATGAAAAAGGGCGCTTTCCTGAGGAAGGCGCCCTTTTAACATTTATGACCCGCCGGGCAATCCCGGCTTTGTGACAGGTCCGGCGCGCAGGATTTTGTCCGTCCGGGCAGGAGGGCGAGCCGATCTGGGCAAACAGCCCATGAGGCGTAGCGCGACGAACCCGGCGGGCAAACGACAAGCGCCTAGTGGGCGTCGTGCCAGACCTTGCGATAAGCCGCAAACAGAACGCCCGCGAACGCCACCAGGAAGATGATGACGCCGAAGCCCATGCGCTTGCGGTCTTCCATCTTGGGCTCGGCGGCCCAGGCCAGGAAGGTGGCCACGTCATGGGCCTGCTGGGCGATGGTCGCCTTGGTGCCGTCCGAATAGCTGACGCCGTTATTGGCCAGTGGCGGCGGCATGCCGATGGTCCAGCCGTCGAAATAGGGGTTGTAATACTTGCCGTCGACCACCTTGAAGCCGGCGGGCGGCTTTTCGCCATAACCGGTCAGCAGCGAATAGACATACTGCGGGCCGCCGTGGCGGGCCTTGATGATCAGCGACAGGTCGGGCGGCAGGGAGCCGGAATTGCTGGCGCGGGCCGCGTTCTCGTTGGGATAGGGCGCGGGGAAATGGTCGGACAGCACCGCCGGACGCATCAGGGGCTGGCCCTTGTCGTCGGTGGTCTCGCCCCGGTCGTTGGGCTCGGCATGGACCTTCACCGACGCCGCCAGGGCGCGGCCCTGGGCTTCGGTGAACTCCGGGCCGCCCGGCTGGGTCAGGTTGCGGAACGCCACCAGGTTCATGCTGTGACAGGCGGCGCAGACTTCCTTGTAGACCTGGAAGCCGCGCTGCAGCGCGCCGCGGTCATAGGTGCCGAAGGGTCCCTCGAAGGAGAACTCCTCGGCCTTGGGGTGATGGCGCTTGGTGCCGCCATCCGCCGCGACGGCGGCGGTGGAGACGGCCAGGGCCGCGGCGATGCCGAGAACCAGGGAACGCGGCGAAAGAGGTATCAGACGCATGATCGTTCTCACTCGGCAGGCGCGGCTTTATCGCCGAGCACGGATTGGGCAATGGAGGCCGGCAGCTTCTTGGGCGTCTCGATGAGACCCACGATCGGCATGATCAGCCAGAAATAGGCGAAGTAGTAGAGCGTGGCGATGCGCGCCACCCAGACCAGCGGGATGCCGGCGACTTCCGCGTCCACCGCCTGGTGGCCGCAATAGCCCAGCACCACGCAGACCACCACGAAGGCCCAGAAGAACTGCTTCATCAGCGGGCGGAAGCGGCAGGAGCGCACCCGGCTGGTGTCCAGCCAGGGGATGAACACCAGGGTGACGATGGCGGCGCCCATCACGATCACGCCCAGCAGCTTCTGCGGCACCGACCGCAGCATGGCGTAGAAGGGCAGCAGGTACCATTCCGGCACGATGTCCGGCGGGGTGACCAGCGGGTTGGCCGGGATGTAGTTGTCCGGGTTGCCGAAGAAGTCGGGCGAGAAGAACACGAAGGCCGCGAACAGGATCACGAACAGGACCAGGTAGAAGGCGTCCTTCACCGTGTAGTACGGGTGGAAGGGCACAGTGTCCTGCGGGCTCTTCACGTCGATGCCCAGCGGGTTGTTGTTGCCCGGCACATGCAGCGCCCAGATGTGCAGGCCCACCACCGCCGCGATGATGAAGGGCAGCAGGTAGTGCAGCGAGAAGAAGCGGTTCAGCGTCGCCTCGCCCACCGCGAAATCGCCCCACAGCCAGATGGCGATGTCCTGGCCGATCACGGGGATCGAGCTGAACAGGTTGGTGATGACGGTGGCGCCCCAGAAGGACATCTGGCCCCAGGGCAGGACATAGCCGAAGAAGGCGGTGGACATCATCAGCAGGTAGATCAGCACGCCGATGATCCAGATCAGCTCGCGCGGGGCCTTGTAGGAGCCGTAATAGAGGCCGCGGAACATGTGGATATAGACGGCCAGGAAGAACATGGACGCGCCGTTGGCGTGCACATAGCGGATCAGCCAGCCGTAATTGACGTCGCGCATGATGGTTTCGACGCTGTTGAAGGCCAGGTCGGCGCTGGCGACATAATGCATCGCCAGCACGATGCCGGTGATGATCTGCACGCCCAGGCAGAAGGTCAGGATGCCGCCGAAGGTGTACCAGATGTTCAGGTTACGCGGCGTGGGGAAGCTCGACATGGTGTCGTGCATCAGGCGCGGCAGCGGCAGGCGCTGGTCGAGCCATTTCTCGATGCCGGACTGGGGATTGTAGGTCGAAGGGCCAGACATTGTTGTTCTCCTCAACCGACCTTGATGCGGGTGTCAGTCAGAAACGAATAGGGCGGCACGGCGAGGTTCTCCGGCGCGGGGCCTTTGCGGATGCGGCCGGAGATATCGTAGTCCGAGCCGTGGCAGTGGCACAGCCAGCCGCCATACTGGCCTTCGGGAATCTGCGGCGTGGAGACCGAGGGGGTGCAGCCCAGATGGGTGCAGACGCCCACCAGCACCAGCCATTCCGGCTTGACGGTGCGCTCGGCGTCGGTGGCCGGGGTGGCGTCGGGCTTGCCCCGGTTGCGGGCCAGCGGATCGGGCAGGGTCTTCAGATCCACATCCTTGGCGGCGGCGATCTCGGCCGGGGTGCGGCGGCGCACGAACAGCGGCTGGCCGCGCCACTTGTAGATGATCTGTTGGCCCGGCTGGATCGAGGCGATGTCGATTTCGGTGGAGGCCAGCGCCAGGGCGGCGGCGCTGGGGTTCATCTGGTCGATCAGGGGCCAGGCCACGGCCGCGGCGGCCACGCCGCCGATCGCGCCCGACGCCACGTAGAGAAAATCGCGTCGCGTGCCCGCGTCACTGTGAGATGCTGCCACTGGGATCACCCTTCGGAAAGAACTGCTCGAAAGCCTTGGATAGAAACGCCGAACTACTGCCACAAACAAGCATGGAAGGGGTATGACGCGGTGACGCGCCTGGGCGTCCCAGTTCCCCCCGGCAGGCTTGTTCGTTGGGCCGGTAAAATAGAGAGTCGATTTTCGAGGGTCTTGCGGCACGATGACGCAGAAAATGCCTTTTCCGCCCGTGCCTTGGACCGGGCCTGGGGGCAAATCCCCGGCAATGGCGGGAGGTTCGGGTGCGCCTGGCCCTGTTTGAGCCCGATATTCCCCAGAATGCGGGCAGCCTGATCCGGCTGGGAACCTGCCTGGGGGTGGGGGTGGACATCATCGAGCCTTGCGGCTTCCTGCTGACCGACCGGGGCCTGAAACGGGCCGGGATGGATTACCTCAAAAGCGCCGATTTTCGCCGCCATGAGTCCTGGGACCGGTTCCAGCGCCATTTCCGGCAGGAATCCGAAGGGCGGCTCGTGCTTCTCACCACCCTGGGCGACCAGCCCTATACCGATTTCCGCTTCCGGCCGGGGGATACCCTGATGGTGGGCCGGGAAAGCGCGGGCGTGCCGCCCCATGTCCATGACGCCGCCGACGCCCGGCTGGTCATCCCCATGATGCCGGGACGGCGGTCCCTGAACGTGGCGCAGGCCGCGGCAATGGTGCTGGGCGAAGCCATCAGGCAGACTGGCCGGCAAATCAGCATCCCGGCAGACCCCGCCGGGCCATCCTTTACGCCCTGAACGATCTGACCATCCTCATCCCGGAGATTTCGCGTGTTCGACGTGTTCAATGAAAGCTGGCTCCTGGCGCTTGGCCAGGTGCTGATGATCGACGTCATCCTGGCCGGTGACAATGCGGTGGTGATCGGCCTGGCGGCCACCCGCGTCCCCGTCGAGATGCGCAAGAAAGTCATCCTGCTGGGCCTGATCGCGGCCGTGGTGCTGCGCATCGCGCTGTCGCTGGTGGCGGTGCAGCTTCTGGCCATCATCGGCCTCCTGCTGGCGGGCGGCATCCTGCTGCTGTGGGTGTGCTGGCGCATGTGGCGCGACCTGTCCGACCACGGCAAGGCCGAGATCGCGCCGCAGATCGAGACGGGCGCATCGGCCAAGAAGGCGATCGTTCAGATCCTGATCGCCGACGTCTCCATGTCGCTGGATAATGTGCTGGCGGTGGCGGGCGCGGCGCGCCATCACGTGGATGTGCTGGTGATCGGCCTGTTGCTGTCCATCGCCCTGATGGGCGCTGCGGCGACCTATATCGCCAAGCTGCTCGAGAAGTATCGCTGGATTTCCTATATCGGCCTGGCGATCGTGGTCTATGTCGCGCTCAAGATGATCTATGACGGCGGCATGGAGGTGTGGGGGGCTTTGCATTAGCCGAACCCCCTCCGGCCTCGACTATCACGCCTGCGCTTCGCTCCGGCGCCCGTCTCGGCCACCTCCCCCTTCTGTGCGCTGCGCGCGAAGGGGGAGGAAGCTGGTGGATGAAATCAGCCGCATCCTAGACGATCCGCAACAGCAAAGCGGTCGCATCGTCAGAGGATTTGAAGCGCGGATAGGTTTCGCCGCCGGGATCGGCGGCCTCGATGGCGCGCAGTTCCTCGCCCAGCGCATCCAGTCCGCGATCCTGCGCCGCCGCCATCAGCGTATCGGCGCTGTAAACGCCATAGTCCGAGGCCAGCGCCAGGAAGCCATCCGACGCCAGCAGGATCACCGCCCCCGGCGCCAGCGTCAGCACCCGGCGCGACACATGCGTGGCCGCCTTCACATCGGGCATGAACAGCCAGTGGCCGCCGCTGCCGATGCGGTTGCGTGAGGCACGCAGGGCTTCGATGAAGTCCGGCAGCCGCGCGGCGGGCGGCACGCCTTTCTCCTTCGCCAGCATGGCGGCACGCCCGGCCTCGGCGGCGCGCTTGTCGAAGCCGTCTCCGATCACCTGCACGGGCCTGCCATCCTGCGCCACCAGCGCGGCACAATCACCAAACCATAAGAATTCTGTTTCCGAACCCCTCCGCCCTTCGCTGGCCCGAGGGCCAGCTACGGGCACCTCTCCTTCCTGTGCGCTTCGCGCATGTCCATCTTGCTGTGCGCTTCGCGCACCGGGGGGAGGCTGGTCCGCGCCTGCTTCCACTACACACATCATAGAAGCACAGGGCGTCTGCCACATCGCCCGGGGCGGCATGCGGCGCAGGGCCGCAAAGCTTTTCTGCGCGTCCGCCAGGGCGCCGCGCAGCGCCTTGCGCCCGCCCGCCCCGTCGCGCAGATGCGCCAGCAGCCGCCGCGCGCCGAACTGCGCGATCCAGGCCGCATCGCTGGGGCCGGGCATCAGGCCGTCACCCGGAGAATCACCCAGTGGCGTGGCGCCGTCCATCACCACCGCTGCGTGATCGTCATGGCCGAACGCATCTTCATTCGTCCTGGCCGCATCGCCCGGCAGCGACAGCGTGTCGATCACCGCCAGGGTCATGCGCGGGCCTTCCCCACCGCTTCGGCCAGCCGGTCGCGCAACGCGCCTTCATCGGCGGCAAAGTCAGTACCGATCCACCAGTCCTCCACCTGCGCCAGCACGCGGCCCACATCGGGGCCTTCGGTCACGCCCGCCTGCATCACATCGCGCCCGGTCAGCGGAAAGCGCGGCCGCTGCCAGGTTTCGGCCATGGTCATCAACATGCGCCACTGGATGGGATTGCCGCCGCCCCGCGCCCATTCCAGCAAAACTTTATCGCGGAAGCGCGACGCGCCGATGCGATAGAGCAGCGCGCGCGCATCCTGTGCCGACAGCCAGGGCAGGGCCGCCCCGCCCAGCGCCTGCTCCAGCCGCATGCGGTCGGCATTGCTGAGTTTCAGCGCGTCGGCGGCGGCATGGGCGGCCTCCTCGCCGTCCGGCAGCAGCGCCGCCAGCCGCAGCACGCCGTCGCGCGGCAGCAGATGATCGGCCTCGATCCGGGTCAGCCGTTCCAGCCGCGGCAGTTGCAGCGCCCCCGGCAGCAGTTCGGGCAGGATGCCGGTCGCCGCCATCACCCGCAGCACCGGCGCGGGATTGCCCGCTTCCAGAAGACGCAGCATCTCCTTCTGCACCCGTTCCGCCGACAGGGATTTGAGCCTGTCCCGTGCGGCGGCAGCGGCGCGCAGGCCATCGGCATCCACCTCGCCCTTGCCGTACCAGGCATGGAAGCGGAACAGCCGCAGCACCCGCAGATAATCTTCCGCGATGCGCGCCGCCGCCTCGCCCATGAAGCGCACCCGGCCCGCGATCAGGTCTTCCACGCCCGTGGCGTAATCGAACACACTGCCGTCGGGCGCGGCATACAGCGCATTGATGGTGAAGTCGCGGCGGGCGGCATCCTCGGCCCAGTCGTCGGTGAAGGCCACCAC
>DASTMN010000042.1:0-42225 GCA_035714165.1 Rhizomicrobium sp. | reverse complement strand
CGGCGCGCCGCGGCGGGGATTGCCGAGGGCGGCCTCCACCGCGTGCCAGCCCCAGATCCACTCGTCCGAGCCGCCTGAGGGCCGCCGTTCGGGCCGGCCATGGCCATGGGGTTTCCCCTGTGGTTTCGGGCGGAAATTCCGACCCTTTCGGGCGTCGTTGCGTTCCGTAGGCGAGGCCACTATAAGACGCGCTCCGATTTGGGGCCCCCTCGGTGGGCCGCCGCTTTTGGACGTTGAGTTGGGCGCTTTACGCCCCTCGCATCCTTGGGCGGAAGCCTTTTCTCAGAAGGCCCCGATGAAGGCTCCGAGCGCGCTGGGGGAATGTCCCGAGTGGCAAAGGGGGGGGACTGTAAATCCCCTGCTGTAATGGCTTCGTAGGTTCGAGTCCTACTTCCCCCACCACGCGCTTGAAGTTCACTGAGGAGTTGCGGCGGCCCCGCGAACTTTTGGTCGGCGGGTATAGCACAATGGTAGTGCAGCAGCCTTCCAAGCTGAGGATGCGGGTTCGATTCCCGCTACCCGCTCCAACTCCTTGAACCGCAAGTTTAGGCAACGCCGGCAGGACCCTGATGGCCAAAGAGAAGTTCGAACGCAACAAGCCGCACTGCAACATCGGCACGATCGGTCACGTTGACCATGGGAAGACGACGCTGACGGCGGCGATCACCATGGTTCTGGCGAAGACGGGCGGTGCGACGGCGAAGAAGTACGAGGACATCGACGCGGCGCCGGAAGAGAAGGCGCGCGGGATCACGATCAACACGGCGCACGTGGAGTACGAGACGCAGAACCGTCACTACGCGCACGTGGATTGCCCGGGTCACGCCGACTACGTGAAGAACATGATCACGGGTGCGGCGCAGATGGACGGCGCGATCCTGGTGGTGTCGGCGGCGGACGGCCCGATGCCGCAGACCCGCGAGCACATCCTGCTGGCGCGTCAGGTGGGCGTTCCGGCGCTGGTGGTGTTCATGAACAAGGTCGACATGGTCGACGATGAAGAGCTGCTGGACCTGGTGGAGATGGAAGTTCGCGAGCTTCTGTCGGGCTACGAGTTCCCGGGCGACGACATCCCGATCGTGAAGGGCTCGGCGCTGGCGGCGGTGGAAGGCCGTGACCCGGTGATCGGCGAGGATCGGATCCTTGAGCTGATGACCCAGGTCGACGCCTACATTCCGCAGCCGGAGCGTCCGGTGGACCTGCCGTTCCTGATGCCGGTGGAAGACGTGTTCTCGATCTCGGGTCGCGGCACGGTCGTCACGGGCCGGATCGAAAAGGGCATCGTGAAGGTCGGCGAGGAAGTGGAGATCGTGGGCATCCGCGACGTGCAGAAGACGACCTGCACGGGCGTGGAAATGTTCCGCAAGCTGCTGGACCAGGGCCAGGCCGGCGACAACGTGGGCGTGCTGCTGCGCGGCACCAAGCGTGAAGACGTCGAGCGCGGTCAGGTGCTGTGCAAGCCGGGTTCGATCACCCCGCACACCAAGTTCCTGGCTGAAGCCTACATCCTGACCAAGGAAGAAGGCGGCCGCCATACGCCGTTCTTCACCAACTACCGCCCGCAGTTCTACTTCCGCACGACGGACGTGACCGGCATCGTGCACCTGAAGGAAGGCGTTGAGATGATCATGCCCGGCGATAACGCCGAGCTGAACGTCGAGCTGATCACCCCGATCGCCATGGAAGAGAAGCTCCGCTTCGCCATCCGCGAAGGCGGCCGCACCGTCGGCGCCGGCGTCGTCGCAAAGATCATCAAGTAACGGCCGGGATCGAAGGACACATCCTATGCAAAGTCAGAATATCCGCATCCGGCTCAAGGCCTTCGATCATCGGATTCTCGACAATTCGACGCGGGAAATCGTGAACACGGCGAAGCGCACCGGCGCGCAGGTGAGGGGCCCGATTCCGCTCCCCACCGGCATCGAGCGCTTCACCGTGAACCGTTCCGCCCATGTGGACAAGAAAAGCCGCGAACAGTTCGAAATCCGGACTCACAAGCGTCTTCTCGACATTATCGAACCCACTCCGCAGACCGTGGACGCGCTGATGAAGCTCGACCTCGCCGCCGGCGTGGACGTCGAAATCAAGTTGTAAGGAGCGTCAGGTGCGCACAGGCGTCATCACGCAGAAGGTGGGCATGACCCGTCTGTTCTTGGCAGACGGCACGCATGTCCCGGTCACGGTTCTCAAGCTCGACGGTTGCGCCGTCGTGGCCACCCGCACGCAGGAGAAGGACGGCTATACCGCCGTTCAGCTCGGCTCGGGTTTCGCCAAGCCCAAGAACACCACCAAGGCCGAGCGCGGCCACTTCGCCAAGGCCGAGATCGAGCCTCGCAAGAAGCTGGCCGAGTTTCGTGTCGATTCCGCGAATATGCTGGAAGTCGGCGACCAGCTTCAGGCCGACCACTTCGTGGCGGGCCAGAAGGTGGACGTTACCGGCGTGACCATCGGCCGTGGTTTCACCGGCGCGATGAAGCGCTGGAATTTCCGCGGCCTGGAAGCCTCTCACGGCGTGTCCATCTCGCACCGCTCGCTGGGCGGTACCGGCGGCCGCCAGGATCCGGGCAAGACCTTCAAGAACAAGAAGATGCACGGCCATTACGGCGTGGACAACATCACCACCCAGAATCTGGAAGTGGCGAAGGTGGATGTCGAACGCGGCCTGATCATGGTGCGCGGCGCGGTGCCGGGCTCCAAGGGCGGCTGGGTGATGGTGCGTGACGCCGTCAAGCGCCCGCACAAGGATGTGCCGTCTCCCGCCTCCGTCAAGAAGCGGGGCGCTGCCGCCGCCGCTCCGGTTGCCGCCGCCGCTGACGCGCCGGCGCCCGAAACGACTGCCGAGGGCTAAGCGATGAAAACCAAAGTCCTCAACCTCGACAACAAGGCCGCCGGCGACGTCGAACTGAACGACGCCATCTTCGGCCTGGAGCCCCGCCAGGACCTGATCCAGCGCGTGGTGGTGTGGCAGCTTGCCAAGCGCCGCTCCGGCACGCACCAGATCCTGACGCGCGGCGAGATCAACCGCACCAAGCACAAGTTGGGCAAGCAGAAGGGCGGCGGCAACGCCCGTCACGGCGCGCGTTCGGCTCCGCTGTTCGTCGGC
This sequence comes from Rhizomicrobium sp., assembly GCA_035714165.1. Lineage (GTDB taxonomy): Bacteria > Pseudomonadota > Alphaproteobacteria > Micropepsales > Micropepsaceae > Rhizomicrobium. The sequence continues at coordinate 39,122 of DASTMN010000042.1, read as the reverse complement.
GGCGCCAAGGCGATGGGCCCGGTCAGCCACAGCCACGAGTTCGACCTGCCCAAGAAGGTCAAGGCCCTGGGCCTGCGCCATGCACTGTCGGCCAAGGCCAAGGCCGGTTCGCTGGTCGTGCTGGACGAAGCCAAGACCAAGGACGTCAAGACCAAGGCCCTGGCCGCCCAGTTCGGCAAGATGGGCGTGGGCAAGGCGCTGGTGATCGATGCGGAGTTCGACCGGAACTTCCAGCTTTCGGCCCGCAACCTGGCCGACGTCGCGCTGCTGCCGATGGCCGGCATCAACGTCTATGACATCATGAAGAGCGACAAGCTGGTCCTGACCACTGCCGCCATCAAGGCGATCGAAGCGAGGCTGGCATGAGCATCAATTATGACGTGATCCTGTCGCCGGTGATCACCGAAAAGGCGACGCGCATGACCGAGGCGAACCAGGTCGTGTTCCGCGTGACGCTGGACGCCACCAAGCCCGCGATCGCCAAGGCGGTTGCCGACCTGTTCAAGGTCAAGGTCAAGGCGGTGAACACGGTGGTCGTGAAGGGCAAGCGCAAGGCGGCCCGCGGCAAGGCCTATACGCGTTCGGACATCAAGAAAGCGATCGTGACCCTGGAAGAGGGCCACCAGATCGACATCACGACGGGTCTCTAAGACATGGCTCTGAAACACTACAAGCCCTCGACTCCCGGCCAGCGCCAGCTGGTGCTGGTTGACCGTTCCGGCCTGCACAAGGGCGGCCCGGTCAAGGCGCTCACCGAAGGCAAGACCTCCAAGGGCGGCCGCAACAATACCGGCCGCGTGGTCGTGCGCTGGCAGGGCGGCGGCCACAAGCAGCGCTATCGCCTGATCGACTTCAAGCGCAACAAGTTCAACGAACCGGCCACGGTCGAACGCCTGGAATACGATCCCAACCGCACCGCCTTCATCGCGCTGGTGAAGTACAAGGACGGCACGCTGAACTACATCCTGGCGCCGCAGCGCCTGAATGTCGGCGACACCGTGGTGTCGGGCGAAAAGGTGGACGTGAAGGTCGGCAACGCCATGCCGCTGGGCGCGATGCCGGTCGGCACCATCGTCCACAATATCGAGATGAAGCCGGGCAAGGGCGGCCAGGTGGCCCGTTCCGCCGGCGCCTATGCCCAGTATCTGGGCCGTGACGCCGGTTACGCGCTGATCCGCCTCAACTCGTCGGAAGTCCGCAAGATCCCGCTGACCTGCATGGCCACGGTGGGCGCGGTGTCCAACCCGGACCACATGAACGAGGTTCTGGGCAAGGCCGGCCGCAATGTCTGGAAGGGCAAGCGCCCCTCCGTCCGCGGCACGGCCATGAACCCGATCGACCATCCGCATGGTGGTGGCGAAGGCCGCACCAAGGGTGGCCGTCATCCGGTCACCCCCTGGGGCAAGCCCACCAAGGGCGCCAAGACCCGCACCAACAAGCGCACCAGCAAGTTCATCGTGCGCACCCGTAAAGGCAAGGCAAGCTAATGACCCGCTCCGTTTGGAAAGGCCCGTTCGTAGACGGCTACATCCTGAAGAAGGCCGAAGCCGCGCGCGCCTCCGGCCGCAAGGATGTGATCAAGACCTGGTCGCGCCGTTCGACCATCCTGCCGCAGTTCGTCGGCATCACCTTTGGTGTCTATAACGGCCAGAAGCACATTCCGGTGCTGGTGACCGAGGACATGGTCGGCCACAAGTTCGGCGAATTCTCGCCGACCCGCACCTTCCACGGCCATGCCGCCGGTGGCGACAAGAAAGCGAAGAGGGGCTAATGGGCAAGGAAACTCGCGCGCGCGTCCTTCAGGACCACCAGGCGATGGCTGTCGCCCGGAATATCCGCGTCAGCCCCCGCAAGCTGAACCTTGTGGCGCAGCAGATTCGCGGCAAGAAGGTTGATCGCGCCCTGAACGAGCTGACTTTCTCGCAGAAGCGCATCGCCGGCGTCGTCAAGAAGGCGCTGCAGTCGGCGATCGCCAATGCCGAGAACAATCACGACCTGGATGTGGACGACCTGGTCGTCAAGGAAGCCAGCGTCGGCAAGAACCTCGTGATGAAGCGCTTCCATGCCCGCGCGCGTGGCAATGCGGGCGGCATCGAGAAGTTCTTCAGCCAGATCACCATCGTGGTCGAGGAAAAGCGCGAAGAAGCGCCGAAGGAAGAAAAGGCCGCCGCGCCCAAGGGCAAGGCTTCCGCCAAGAAGCCCGCCGCCAAGAAGCCTGCCGCGAAGGCCAAGACCGCCGCCAAGGCGAAGAAGGAGACCGCCTAATGGGTCAGAAAGTTAACCCCACCGGGCTGCGCCTCGGCATCAACCGTACCTGGGACTCGCGCTGGTATGCGGGCAAGAAGGAATACGGCAAGCTGCTGCAGGAAGACATCAAGATCCGCGAGTATCTCAGCGACAAGCTGAAGGCCGCCGGCGTCTCCCGCATCATCATCGAGCGCCCGCACAAGAAGTGCCGCGTCACCATCCACTCGGCCCGTCCGGGCGTGGTGATCGGCAAGAAGGGCGCCGACATCGAGAAGCTCAAGAGCGATGTGCAGAAGTACACCTCCGACGAGGTGCACCTGAACATCGTGGAAATCCGCAAGCCGGAAATCGACGCCAAGCTGGTGGCCGAGAATATCGCCCAGCAGCTCGAGCGCCGCGTCGCCTTCCGCCGCGTGATGAAGCGTTCGGTGCAGACCGCCATGCGCCTGGGCGCGCTGGGCATTCGCATCACCTGCTCGGGCCGCCTGGGCGGCGCCGAAATCGCGCGCGTGGAATGGTACCGTGAAGGCCGCGTGCCGCTGCATACGCTGCGCGCCGACATCGACTACGGCATCGCCACCGCTTTCACCACCTATGGCACCTGCGGCGTCAAGGTCTGGATATTCAAGGGCGAGATCATGGAACATGATCCCTTCGCCACCGAGAAGCGCCAGTCCAGCGAAGCCGAAGGCGGCAATCGCGGTCCGCGCGAGCGCGAACGCGCTCCCGCCGCCGCGGAGTAAAAGAGAACAACCATGCTGTCACCCAAGCGCACAAAATTCCGCAAGCAGTTCAAGGGCCGCATCCACGGCGCCGCCAAGGGCGGCACCACGCTGGCTTTCGGCGCCTATGGCCTGAAGGCGATGGAGCCGGAACGCCTGAACGCGCGCGAGATCGAAGCCGCCCGCCGCGCCATCACCCGCCAGATGAAGCGCGCCGGCCGCGTCTGGATCCGCATTTTCCCGGACGTTCCGGTGTCCAAGAAGCCCGCCGAAGTCCGCATGGGCTCGGGCAAGGGGGCGCCGGAATTCTGGGTGGCCAAGGTCAAGCCGGGCCGCATCCTGTTTGAAATCGACGGTGTCGATCTTGAGACGGCGAAGGAAGCCATGCGCCTGGGTCAGGCCAAGCTGTCCATCACCACCAAGTTCGTGCAGCGCACCGGCCTGTAAGGAATAGCAAGATGGCCAAGAAAGCCGCCAAGACTGCCAAGAAGACGACCGCCGCCAAGGCTTCGTCCAAGGCCGACGATATCCGCGCCAAGAGCGCCGACGAGCTGAACACCCAGCTTGTCGGTCTCAAGAAGGAGCAGTTCAACCTGCGCTTCCAGCGGGCCAACGGCCAGGTCGAGAATACCGGCCGCATCCGGACCCTGCGCCGCGATATCGCCCGCATCCAGACCGTTCTCACCGAGCAGCGCCGCGCTGCCCAGACCAAGGCTTAAGACCATGCCGAAACGCGTACTCCAGGGCGTCGTCGTCAGCGACAAGAATGCCAAGACCCTCGTGGTGAAGGTGGAGCGCCGCTTCATTCACCCGGTGCTGGGCAAGACCGTGCGCCGGTCGAAGAAGTATCACGCCCATGACGAAAAGGGCGAGTTCAAGCTGGGCGATGTCGTCCGTATCCAGGAATGCCGGCCTCTTTCCAAGTTGAAGACCTGGGAAGTGCTCGAGCGCGTTGGCAAGTAAGCGCCGACCGCGCGAAAGGAGTTAAGTCATGATTCAGATGTCCACGGAACTCGATGTCGCCGACAATTCCGGCGCCAAGAGCGTGATGTGCATCAAGGTGCTGGGCGGTTCGCACCGCCGGTACGCCGACGTGGGCGACATCATCGTCGTCAGCGTCAAGGAAGCCATTCCGCGCGGCCGCGTGAAGAAGGGCGAAGTGCTGAAGGCCGTGGTGGTCCGCACCGCCAAGGGCGTGCGCCGTCCCGACGGCAGCCTGATCCGCTTCGACGGCAATGCCGCCGTTCTGGTCAACGCCCAGGGCGAGCCGATCGGCACCCGTATCTTCGGACCGGTGACGCGCGAACTGCGTAACAAGGGCCAGATGAAGATCATTTCGCTCGCGCCGGAGGTTCTGTAATGAGCGCCAATATCCGCAAGGGTGACAATGTCGTGGTCACCACCGGCCGCGACAAGGGCAAGAAGGGCTCGGTGATCAAGGTTTTCCCGAAGGAAGACCGCGCGCTGGTCCAGGGTGTGAATGTGGTCAAGCGCCATCAGCGCCAGACTCAGACCCAGCAGGCCGGGATCGTGCAGAAGGAATCGCCGATCCATCTTTCGAATATCGCGCTGGTTGACCCCAAGTCGGGCAAGGCGACGCGCGTAGGTATCAAGACGCTGGGCGACGGCCGCAAGGTCCGCTTCGCGAAGAAGTCGGGTGAGGTTATCGATGTCTGACGCTGGCAAGGCCCCCAAGAAGGACGCGGGCAAGCGCCGCGAAGTGAACACCGGCACCAATGTGACGGTGGGCGAGCACGCGAAGGAGGCCGGTTACGTTCCGCGCTTCAAGAAGCGCTATAACGATACCATCAAGGCCGACCTGATGAAGCGCTTTGGCTATACCAACGCGCTCCAGGTTCCCAAGCTGAACAAGGTCGTGCTGAACATCGGCGCGGGCGAGGCGGCTTCCGACGGCAAGAAGATCCAGCAGGCGCTGAACGACCTGACCGCCATCGCCGGCCAGAAGGCGGTGCAGACCCGCGCCAAGAAGGCCATCGCGCAGTTCAAGATCCGCGAAGGTCTTCCGATCGGCGCCAAGGTCACGCTGCGCGGCGACGTGATGTATGAATTCGTCGATCGCCTGATCACCATGGCGCTGCCCCGCGTGCGCGACTTCCGGGGCATCAACCCCAAGTCGTTCGACGGCCGCGGCAACTATGCCATGGGCATGAAGGAACACGTCGTGTTCCTGGAAATCGACTACGACAAGACGGAATCCGTTTGGGGCATGGACATCGTGTTCAACACCTCCGCGAAGACCGACGAGGAAGCGCGCGCGCTGCTCGAAGGCTTCCAGTTCCCGTTCACGACGAATTGAGGCGCTAGACAATGGCGAAGACTTCCCAGATCAACCGCAACAAGAAGCGCGAAAAGCTGGTGGCCCAATACGCCGCCAAGCGCGCCGCGCTGAAGGCCAAGGCCGACGACATGAAGGTGTCGCCGGAAGACCGTTTCGAGGCCCGCCTCAAGCTGGCCAAGCTGCCGCGCAATTCCTCGAAGGTCCGCATCCATCACCGCTGCGAGCTTTCGGGCCGTCCCAAGGGCTATTATCGCAAGATCAAGATGAGCCGTATCGCGCTGCGGTCGCTGTCCAATTTCGGCCAGATCCCCGGCATGACCAAGGCGAGCTGGTAAGGAGAACCCATGATCATCGATCCGATTGGCGATCTTCTGACTCGCATCCGCAACGGCCAGATGCGCCGTTCGACCACCGTTCGCTCGCCCAATTCGCGCCTGCGCGTCCGCCTGCTCGACGTCCTGCAGGCCGAAGGCTTCATCCGCGGCTATGCCGAGGTGGAGACCAAGGGCCACAAGGAACTGGAAATCGAACTGAAGTATCACGAAGGCCAGCCGGTGATCCGCGAACTGAAGCGCGTTTCCACCCCCGGCCGCCGCGTCTATTCCTCTGTCAGCGAACTCAAGCCGCATCGCCAGGGCCTTGGCGTGTCCATCCTCTCCACGCCCCAGGGCGTGATGACGGACATCACCGCCCGCGAGAAGAATGTCGGCGGCGAAGTTCTCTGTCAGGTGTTCTAAGGAGCCGTCATGTCCCGTATTGGCAAGAAACCCGTCGCGCTCCCCAAGGGCGTTACCGCCTCGGTCGAGGGCCAGACCGTCAAGGTCAAGGGTCCGAAGGGCGAGCTCAGCGTCAAGCTGGTTCCGCAGGTCGCCGTCAGCATCGGTGATGACGGCATCACCGTTTCGCCGCGCAAGGAAATGGAACAGTCCGCCCAGATGTGGGGCCTGTCCCGCACGCTGGTGAACAATCTGGTGACCGGCGTCACCACCGGGTTCACCCAGAAGCTGGAAATCCAGGGCGTCGGCTATCGCGCCGCGGTGCAGGGCAAGGTCCTGAACCTGCAGCTCGGTTTCAGCCATGATGTGCCCTATGCGATCCCGGAAGGCATTTCGATCGTGACCGAAAAGCCGACCATGATCGCGGTGTCGGGCATGGACAAGCAGCTGGTCGGCCAGGTCGCCGCCGAAATCCGCTCCTGGCGTCCGCCGGAACCCTATAAGGGCAAGGGTGTGCGCTACGAAGGCGAATATGTCCGCCGCAAGGAAGGCAAGAAGAAGTAAGATGATCAACGCTCTCTTCAAAAAGCGCCAGTCGCGCACCCGCCACCGCCTGGCCACGCACGGCAACCGTCCGCGCCTGTCGGTCTTCCGTTCGGGCAAGCACATTTATGCCCAGGTGATCGACGATGTGCAGGCCGTCACCCTGGCCTCCGCCTCGACCAACGAGAAGGATTCCAAGGGCAAGGGCTACAATGTCGATGCCGCCGGCCAGGTTGGCAAGGCGATCGCCGAGCGCGCCAAGGCCGCCGGCGTCACCCAGGTCATGTTCGACCGTGGCGGCTACATCTATCATGGGCGCATCAAGGCGCTCGCTGACGCGGCGCGTGAAGCCGGTCTTGAGTTCTGAGGGATAATCACATGGCACGCGAAGAACAGCAGCGGGATTCCAAGGATCGTGGCGGCCGTGGCCGTGACGACCGCCGCGGCGGCCGTGGCCGCGAAAAGGATGATCGTGACAGCGACCTGATCGACAAGCTGGTTCACATCAACCGTGTCGCCAAGGTCGTGAAGGGTGGCCGCCGCTTCGGCTTCGCCGCTCTGGTGGTTGTCGGCGACGGCAACGGCAAGGTCGGTTTCGGCCACGGCAAGGCCCGCGAAGTGCCCGAAGCGATCCGCAAGGCGACCGACGACGCCAAGAAGGCGATGGTCCGCATTCCGCTGAAGGATGGCCGCACGCTGCATCACGATGTGCGTGGTCATCACGGCGCGGGCAAGGTGGTGGTGCGTCCGGCTCCGGCCGGTACCGGCATCATCGCCGGCGGCCCGATGCGCGCGGTGTTCGAGGCGCTGGGCGTGTCGGATGTCGTGTCCAAGTCGCTGGGCACTTCCAACCCCTACAACATGGTGCGCGCCACCTTCGATGCGCTGAAGAACCAGCAGAGCCCCCGCATGGTGGCCAATCGCCGTGGCCGCAGCGTCTCGGACATCCTGGCGCGCCGCGAAGACGCGCCCGCGTCCGAAGCGACCGCCTAAGTAAGTACAGAGAGATAAAGTCATGGCCGAGAAGAAAGCAGCGACCAAGAAGGCCGGTTCCGGCAAGACGGTGACGGTGCGCCAGATCCGCAGCGCCAACCGCAAGCCCGACATCCAGGCCCAGACCCTGCGTGGCCTGGGGCTGGGCAAGATCCGCCGCACCCGCACGCTGGAAGACACCCCGTCGGTGCGCGGCATGATCAACGCCGTCAAGCATCTCGTCGAGATCGTCGAGGAAGGCAAGTAAGATGAAGCTCAATCAGATCGCCAACAATCCCGGCGCGCACAAGGCCAAGACCAAGGTCGGTCGCGGTTCGTCCTCGGGCCTGGGCAAGACGTCCGGCCGCGGCGTCAAGGGCGCCAAGGCCCGTACCGGCAACGGTATCTACGGCTTTGAAGGCGGCCAGATGCCGCTGCACATGCGCATTCCCAAGCGCGGCTTCAACAATATCTTCGCCAAGGATTTCTCCGAGGTGAACCTGAACCGCATCCAGAAGGCGATCGACAACAAGAAGCTCGACGCCAAGGCCAAGATCACCGAAGAGGTGCTGCGCAAGGCCGGCCTGGCGCACAAGAGCCGCGACGGCGTCCGCCTGCTGGCCAAGGGCGCCATCACCGCCAAGATCGACATCGAAGTGGCGGGCGCCAGCGCCGCGGCCAAGGAAGCCGTCGAAAAGGCCGGTGGCACCGTGACCACGACCTTCGTCAAGAAGGTCTACAGCAACAAGAAGGGCGAACCCGGCAAGCGCCAGACCCGCCGCGCCGAATCCGCCAAGAAGCGCGAAGCCCGCAAGGCCTGAAAAACGGCGCCGCCCCGCTCGCAAGGCGGGGCGGCGTCCTTATATTGAGGCCGGTATTCATCTCCGGCCGATGCGTGTAATCGGCGCGTTTCTGGGAGCAGCCTGATGGCATCTGCAGCCGAACAACTGGCAGCCAATTTCAATTTCGGCTCCATCTCCAAGGCCAAGGAGCTGCGCCAGCGCATCTGGTTCACCCTGGGCGCGCTGATCGTCGCCCGTATCGGCACCTACATCCCGATGCCGGGCATTGACCCCAGCGCCCTGGCGGCCCAGCTTGCCCAGGCCGGCGGCGGCCTTCTGGACGTTTTCAACACCCTGGCCGGCGGCGCCGTGAACCGCATGGCGATCTTCGCCCTGGGCATCATGCCCTACATCTCGGCCTCCATCATCATCCAGCTGATGACCTCGGTGTTTCCCGAACTGGAAGCGCTGAAGAAGGAAGGCGAGGCGGGCCGCAAGGTCATCAACCAGTACACCCGCTATCTCACCGTGGTGCTGGCGGTGGTGCAGGCCTATGCCATCGCCATCGGCCTGGAACGCTTTGGCGGCGCCACCCCGATCGTGATCGAGACGGGCTGGTTCTTCCGCATCGGCGCGGTCATCACCCTGACCGGCGGCACCATGCTGCTGATGTGGATCGGCGAGCAGATCACCAGCCGTGGGGTGGGCAACGGCATTTCGCTGATCATCTTCGCCGGCATCATCGCGGACTTCCCGCGCATCATCGGCCAGACGCTGGAACAGGCCCGCACCGGCGCCCTGAATCCGCTGCTGGTCATCTTCTTCGCGGTGTTCACGGTCGCGCTGGTGGCGGGCATCGTCTATTTCGAGCGCGCCCAGCGCCGCCTGTTCGTGACCTATCCCAAGCGCCAGGTCGGTAACAAGGTCTTTGGCGGCGAATCCTCGCACCTGCCGCTGAAGCTCAATGTCTCGGGCGTGATCCCGCCGATCTTCGCCTCCTCGATCCTGCTGCTGCCCACCACGGCGGCCAGCTTCAATTCCCAGAACATGCCGGAATGGCTGCAGTTCATCGTCACCCATCTCAGCCGCGGGCAGGCGGCCTACATGCTGCTCTATGCCGGCCTGATCATCTTCTTCACCTTCTTCTACACCTCCGTCGTCTTCAACCCGCAGGAGACGGCCGACAATCTGAAGAAGTATGGCGGCGTTTTCCCCGGCATCCGTCCCGGCAAGAAAAGCGCCCAGTTCATCGACTATACGCTGACCCGCATCACGGTGATCGGCGCGGCCTATCTGACCGTGGTCTGCCTGATCCCCGAATTCATGTTCTATGAATACAACCTGTCCTTCGCGCTGGGCGGCACATCGATCCTGATCGTGGTCAGCGTGACGATGGATACGGTGGCCCAGATCCAGAGCCATCTGGTGGCCCAGCAATATGAAGGCCTGCTCAAGAAGTCCAAGCTGCGGGGAGCGCGCAAGTGAACCTGGTTCTGTTCGGGCCGCCGGGGGCGGGCAAGGGCACCCAGTCCAAGCTTCTCACCCAGGCGCGCGGCCTGCCGCAGCTTTCCACGGGTGACATGCTGCGTGCCGCCATCGAAGCGGGCACGCCGCTGGGCCTGGCCGTGAAGGCTATCATGGCCAAGGGCGAGCTGGTTTCGGACGAAACCGTGATCGGCATCATCGCCGAACGCTATGACCAGCCCGACTGTGCGGGCGGGGCGGTGTTCGACGGTTTTCCGCGCACCATCCCCCAGGCCGAGGCGCTGGACGCCATGCTGGCCCAGCGGGGCCGGAAGATCGACCTGGTGCTGGAACTGAAGGTGGACGACGCCGTGCTTCTCAGCCGGGTCGAGGCCCGGATCAAGGCCGGGGGCGCCCAACGGGCGGACGACACCCCCGAAACCCTCCAGAATCGCCTGGGGGTCTATTACAAGAATACCGCTCCGCTGCTCGACTATTACCGGGCGCAGGGCAAGCTGAAGACCGTGGACGGTATGGCCCCCGTGGAGGCCGTGACCGCCCAGATCGCCGGAATCCTGGATGGCGTTCCCGCCTGAGGGGCGGGTGCGACAATAATTCCGGGGCAGGAGTTGACGGGAGGGGGCGCATTCCTATAATCCGCGCCCTCGCGACAGTTTTCCTGTCATTTCCGGGTTTTAGGGGGCTTTTTTCAGGTCCCGCCGCCCTGTTTTGTCCAGGTTTCTGGCGGAACAGTTTTTGTTAACGAATTCAACGGCCTAACGGCCATCGGAGAAGCACCAGTGGCACGTATCGCCGGCGTCAACATCCCGACCCAGAAGCGAGTCGAAATCGGCCTTCGCTACATTCACGGAATCGGGCCGCAAATCGCCAAGAAGATCATCGAGCAGCTGGGCATCGATCCCACCCGCCGCATCAGCGACCTGACCGAATCCGAGGTCATCCAGATCCGCGAAGTCATCGACCGCGACTTCCTGGTGGAAGGCGACCTGCGCCGCGACACCGCGATGAACATCAAGCGCCTGATGGACCTGGGCTGCTATCGCGGCCTGCGTCACCGCAAGGGCCTGCCGGTCCGCGGCCAGCGCACCCACACCAACGCCCGTACCCGCAAGGGCCCCGCCAAGGCGATCGCCGGCAAGAAGAAAGTGACGAAGTAATTCCATGGCTGTTTCCGACAAGAAGGCCGCTGGCCGCACCCGCAAGAAAGAAAAGAAGAACATTGCCGTGGGCGTGGCGCATGTCGCCGCCACCTTCAACAACACCATCGTCACCATCACCGACACGCAGGGCAACGCGATCTCCTGGTCGTCGGCCGGCATGATGGGCTTCAAGGGCTCGCGCAAGTCCACCCCCTATGCGGCGCAGATGGCCGCCGAGGATGCGGGCCGCAAGGCCGTGGATCACGGCATGCGGACCCTGGAAGTGGAAGTCTCCGGCCCCGGTTCGGGCCGCGAATCCGCGCTGCGCGCGCTGCAGGCCGTGGGCCTGGTCGTCACCTCGATCCGCGACGTGACCCCGATCCCGCACAATGGCTGCCGCCCGCCCAAGCGTCGCCGCGTTTAAGAGGAGCGTCGGCGTGAGCCGGAGCGACCAGAGATAATTTTTCGGACGAAGACTAACCCGTCGAACGTATGGGCATGGTCCGACATGCCCGGGACACGATGAGGAAAACATGTTTCAGAAGAACTGGCAGGAACTGATCAAGCCCGGCAAGCTCAAGACCGAATCCGGTCATGATGCCGGTCATGTCGCCACCATCACCGCCGAGCCGCTGGAGCGCGGCTTCGGCCTGACGCTGGGCAATTCGCTACGCCGCGTGCTGCTGTCCTCGCTGCAGGGCGCCGCCGTCACCGCCATCCAGATCGAGGGCGTGCTGCACGAGTTCTCGTCCATCCAGGGCGTGCGCGAAGACGTCACCGACATCGTGCTGAACGTGAAGATGATCGCGCTGCGCATGCATGCCGAAGGCCCCAAGCGCGTTTCGCTGCGCAAGCAGGGCCCGGGCGAGGTGACGGCCGGCGACATCCAGGTCAGCGGCGACATCGAAGTCCTGAATCCCGACCTGGTGATCTGCACCCTGGACGAGAAGGTGGACTTCCGCATGGAGCTCACCATCGCCACCGGCAAGGGCTATGTCCCCGCCGACCGCAACCGTCCCGAGGACGCGCCGATCGGCCTGATCCCGGTGGACTCGCTGTTCAGCCCGGTCAAGAAGGTGTCCTACAAGGTCGAGAACACCCGCGAGGGCCAGATCCTCGACTATGACAAGCTGACGCTGACGGTCGAGACCAACGGCGCGGTCACGCCGGATAATGCCGTGGCCTATGCCGCGCGCATCCTGCAGGACCAGCTTCAGGTCTTCATCAACTTCGAGGAGCCGCAGCTCCGCACCACCGAGGAAGCCAAGCCCGACCTGGCCTTCAACCCGGTGCTGCTCAAGAAGGTGGACGAACTGGAACTCAGCGTCCGTTCGGCCAACTGCCTGAAGAACGACAACATCGTCTATATCGGCGACCTGATCCAGAAGACCGAGGCGGAGATGCTCCGTACCCCGAACTTCGGCCGCAAGTCGCTGAACGAGATCAAGGCTGTTCTCGCCGAGATGGGGCTGCACCTGGGCATGGAAGTGCCGGGCTGGCCGCCGGAGAACATCGAAGATCTCGCCAAGCGTTACGAAGACCAATACTGATTTTTTGATGGCCCGCACGCGCTTCGCTGGCGGGCCATGACAGGAGTTTACAGGAATGCGCCACGGCAATCAGGGACGCAAGTTCAACCGCACCGCTTCGCACCGCAAGGCGATGTGGGGAAACATGACCGCCGCGCTGATCAAGCATGAGCAGATCAAGACCACGCTGCCCAAGGCGAAGGATCTTCGCCCGGTGATCGAAAAGCTGGTGACGCTGTCGCGTCGCGGCAAGGATGACCTGGCCGCCCGCCGCCTGCTGCTGGCCCAGATCAAGGACGCCGCCCAGGTGACCAAGCTGATCGACGTGATCGGCCCGCGCTACGCCAACCGTCCCGGTGGCTATACCCGCGTGCTCAAGGCCGGCTTCCGCCACGGCGACAATGCCCCCATGGCGATCATCGAGTTCATCGACCGCGACGAAAGCGCCAAGGGCCAGGATTCCGGCCCGGTGGAAGTGGCGGACGAGGCCGAGGCCTGATCCAGCCTTCCGGCTGACGGAAAACATGGGCGGCCCAAAAGGCCGCCCTTTTTCGTTTTACGCCCCTTCAGCCGCCACCGCCGGGCGGTTCGCGCGTTGTGACCTGTGATTTGGAACTCTCCGAAAGGTTGCATCATGCGCGCATTTCCGGCTTTTCCGCTTCTCCTGACCCTGGTTCTGGCCGCATGTGGCGGCAGCGACCGCTGCGAAGCTCCCAAACAGCCCGCCAGGCTGGCGGTCAAGGATTTGACCCTGGTGCAGAAGGCCGACGCGCTGGGCGTGCCGCCGTCGCGTGTGCCAGCCGATGGGGCACAGCCGGAATATGAAGACTATGTCACGCGCATCAACGACAGCGCGGAGGCGGAATATTGCGTCGAAAACGAATCTTACAAGGCGCGCGCCATGAAGGACGAGATGGCCACGGTGGCCCGCGCCGTGGCCGCCACATGCAAGGTCTCGCGGGAGGAGCCCATCCTGGCCACCGTCCTCAAGTACAGGAATTGCGCTTCGGGCCATGACTAATTAGGTAGATGCGCTGGCTTGAAACTGTCGGAAGGCTTGGCGTTATGAAGACCGTATCGTTGGGCGTGGGCGCTGCCGCGCTGGTGGCCGCCCTGGCGTTTGCCGTTCCCGCGCTTACGCAGGACAAGGCGGAGAAACCGGAACCCGCCCTGCGGCTGGCGCCCGCCGTAGCGCCGCCGCCGCGCACCCAGCCCGCCTCGATGGGGCAGGCGCAATTGACCTTCGCCCCGGTGGTGCGCCGCGTCGCGCCCGCGGTGGTGAACGTCTATGCCGCCAGCGTCACCCAGGTCGCCACCAACCCCTTCTTCAGCGATCCCCTGTTCGCGCAGCTGTTCGGCAATCCCCAGATGCGCCAGCGCGTCCAGCGCAGCCTGGGCAGCGGCGTGATCGTGCGCGCCGACGGCCTGATCCTCACCAACAATCATGTGGTGGAGGGCGGCACCGAGATCACCGTGGCGCTGAACGACCGGCGCGAGTTCAAGGCCAAGGTGCTGCTGGCCGACGCCCGCACCGACCTGGCGGTGCTGAAGATCGACGCCAAGGGCGAACGGCTGCCGGTGGTGCCCTTTGCCGACAGCGACCAGGTGCAGGTGGGGGACCTGGTGCTGGCGGTGGGCGATCCCTTCGGCGTGGGCCAGACCGTGACCCTGGGCATCGTTTCGGCGCTGGCGCGCTCCCAGCTTTCCACCAGCGACTATCAGCTTTTCATCCAGACCGACGCGGCTATCAATCCCGGCAACAGCGGCGGGGCGCTGATCACCTCCGACGGGCGGCTGGCGGGCATAAACACCGCCATCTATTCGCGCAGCGGCGGCAGCATCGGTATCGGGTTCGCCATCCCCTCCAATCTTGCCCGCCGCATCGTGGAAGGGGTGGAAGGCGGCCTGAAAAGCGGCGCGCCCGCGCGCGTGGTATTCCCCTGGGTTGGCGCCAGCGGCCAGGGTGTGACCAGCGACATTGCCAAGAGCCTGGGCCTGCCCAAGCCGGGCGGTGTGCTGATCAAGGATGTCTATCCCGGCGGTCCGCTGGCGAAAGCGGGCGTGAAGTCCGGCGATGTGGTACAGAGCGTGGACGGCGTGGCGGTGGACGACATGCAGGGCCTGAACTATCGCACCGCCACCCGCCGGCCCGGCGACAATGTGCGGATGCGCGTGCTGTCCGGCAAGGATGCGCGCGATGTGACGGTGGCGCTGGCGCTGCCGCCCGAAACGCCGCCGCGTGAAGCCACCACCATCGCGGGCCGCAATCCGCTGACCGGCGCGCGGGTGCAGAACCTGTCGCCCGCCGTGAATACCGAACTGCAGCTCGATGTGATGCAGAAGGGCGTGGCGATCGTCTCGGTCAGCGCGGGCAGCATCGCGGGCCGTTATGGCTTCCAGCCCGGCGACATCGTGCGGAATGTGAACGGCGCCGCCATCACCCGGGTCGGCCAGCTTGTCGGCATTCTCAATGGCGCTGCCCGCTGGGACATGGTGGTGGAGCGTGGCGGGCGGAACCTGACACTCTCCGTGGACGGATGATGTCGTAACATGTGTGATCGTCGCGCCTTGATGGCGGAATTGCGGCTGGCGCAATGTTGCACTTTGTTGCCCGCGATCAATTCTGCGCCCTTTAACCGCTTGTAACGACACGGAACAGGTGGAGCTGCGTTAGGACCGTGCATGGGGGGCCATGCAAAGGGACTGACATGAAAAAGTTGTTGCTTGCTTCCGCCGCGCTGCTGCTCGGCGTCACTGCCGCCAATGCCCAATCCTATGTTTCGATCCTGGGCGGCCCGACTTTCGCGCCGGGGATCAACGTCAGCGGCGTCAAGAACGAGATGGATACCGGCTTCAATGTCGGCGCGCGCTACGGCTACCATCTGAGCGACTGGAACCTGCCGAACGTCTCGGTCGAGGCCGACGGGTTCTTCAACCGCTCCACTTTCAAGGCCGCCAATGCGGGGCGTATCGAATCCAGCTCCTACATGGCCAACCTGATCTATCACCTGCCCACCAACTCGCCTTTCGAGATTTATGGCGGCGCGGGTATCGGCGCGGTCCAGACCAACTTCGACAACAATGCCGGCAATCACGGCGGTTCCACCGTCCTGGGCTGGCAGGCCCTGGGCGGCCTGGACTACCGGGTGTCGGAGCAGGCCAGCCTGTTCGCCGAATACCGCTACCAGAACGCCCATAACGTGAATGCGGGCGGCCTGACCCAGATCGGCAATACCAGCAACAACATGTCGGTCGGCGTGAAGTGGAGGCTTTAATTTAACCCCCTCCGGTTCAGCTTTCGCTTGCCTCCCAAGAGGTCGGCTTCGCACGCTGAAACCACCTCCCCCTCCAGCGTGCTGACGCACGCGAGGGGGAGGCGGGCCTCTGGAATTTCCTGACCTGTCATTCCCGCGAAAGCGGGAATCCCACTTTGCCTGCCCATGTCCTCTTCATGGTGCGCGCGGGGGGAGGGAGGTCTCTGGAATACCCCGACTGTGAAACCCCGCTGGCATGTGCCGGCGGGTGTCGGGCAGGCGAAGGTCCACTGGGCCTTCGCCTCTTTCCGCCCTCACTGCTATAAGGCGGCATGTCTGACCTGTTCGAATCCGGCGGCCTGGAGGCGGATGCGCCGCGGCCCCTGGCCGACCGGCTGCGGCCCCGCACCCTGGCCGAGGTGGTGGGCCAGGATCACCTTCTGGCGGCCCCATCCTCGACGGAAGAGGGCGGCCCGCTCGGCCGCATGGTCGCCAATGCGCGGCCCCATTCCATCATCCTGTGGGGGCCGCCCGGCACCGGCAAGACCACCATCGCCCGGCTGCTTTCCACGGCCTTCAACCTGCACTTCGACCAGTTGTCGGCAGTCTTTTCCGGCGTCGCCGACCTGAAAAAGACCTTCGACGCCGCGCGCCAGCGGCGGCGGATGGGGCAGGGCACCCTTTTGTTCATCGACGAGATTCACCGTTTCAACCGCAGCCAGCAGGACAGCTTCCTGCCGGTGGTGGAGGACGGCACCGTGGTGCTGGTGGGCGCCACCACCGAGAATCCGTCCTTCGAGCTGAACGGCGCGTTGCTGTCGCGGGCGCAGGTGCTGGTGCTGCGGCGGCTGGACGACGCCGCGCTGGAAGAACTGCTGAAACGCGCCGAGGCCCATTATGGCGAACCGCTCAAGCTGACCGATGATGCCCGCGCCGCTCTGCGTGCGATGGCCGATGGCGACGGCCGCTACCTGCTGAACCTGGTGGAGGAGCTGGCAACGGTGAAGGCCGTCCAGCCGATGGATACGGCGGGGCTCACCAAGGCGGTGCAGCGGCGCATGCCGCTCTACGACAAGAGCCGGGAAGAGCATTACAACATCATTTCGGCCCTGCATAAGTCGGTGCGCGGCAGCGATCCCGATGCGGCGCTGTATTGGCTGGCGCGGATGCTGGCGGGCGGCGAACAGCCGCTCTATATCGCCCGCCGCCTGGTCCGCATGGCGGTGGAGGATATCGGCCTGGCCGATCCCCAGGCCGTGCATCAGGCGCTGGCCGCCAAGGATGTGTTCGACTTCCTGGGCAGCCCGGAAGGCGACCTGGCGCTGGCGCAATGCGTGGTCTATCTGGCCACCGCGCCCAAGTCGGTGGGCGTGTACAAGGCCTTCGGCGCGGCCCGCCGTGCCGCGCAGGCGCATGGCTCGCTGATGCCGCCCGCCCATATCCTCAACGCCCCGACCAAGATGATGAAGAATCTGGGCTATGGCGCGGGCTATCAGTATGACCCGGATGCCGAGGACGGCTTTTCCGGGCAGAATTATTTTCCCGACGGCATGGCCCGCCAGCATTTCTATGTGCCGGCCGAGGCCGGATTCGAGCGCGAGATTGCCAAGCGGCTGGAATATTGGTCAAAGCTGCGGGCGAAGAAGGGGGGCGGGGCATGAAGGCGGGCGTGATCGCGGCGGTGGCGGCGGGCGGCGGGCTGGGTTCGGTGGCGCGCTATTTCGTGGCCCAGGTGCAGGGTCCGGCCTGGACCGGCTTTCCCTATGGCATCTTCCTGGTCAATGTCAGCGGCGGCTTCATCATGGGCGTGATCGCCGAACTGCTGGCGCTGCGCTTCAACGTCTCGCCGGAAATGCGGGCTTTCCTCACCACCGGTATCATGGGCGGCTATACCACCTTCTCCACCTTCAGCCTGGAAAGCGCGCTCCTGATCCAGCGCGGCGCCATCGGCACGGCGATGAGCTATGTCGCGGGTTCGGCGATCCTGTCCATCGCCGCCCTGTTCGCGGGGCTGTGGGTTGTGCGCGCCTTCTATGGTTGAGAGCGTTTCCATCGCCGCCGATGACGACGGCATCCGTCTCGACCGCTGGTTCCGGCGGCACTATCCGGCGGTGAACCACATCCTGCTGGAAAAGCTGCTCCGCAAGGGCGAAATCCGGCTGGACGGCAAGCGCGCCGACGCCGGGACGCGCGTGGCGGCGGGCCAGGCGATGCGCCTGCCGCCGCAGGTGGTGCATGCCAAAGTCACGGAACAGAAAAAGGACAGGCCGGAAGCCCGCGCCGCGCATCCGCTGGCCAGCAAGGACATGGGCAGCCTGGCCGACCGCATCCTTTACATGGACAAGCAGGTGATCGTGCTGGACAAGCCGCCGGGCCTGGCGACGCAGGGCGGGTCCGGCCTGACCCGCCATGTGGATGGCATGCTGGACAGCCTGCAATATGAAAAGCCCACCCGGCCCAAGCTGGTGCACCGGCTGGACCGCGACACGTCCGGCGTGCTGCTGGTGGCGCGCACGGCGCAGGCCGCGTCGGGCCTGTCGGCCAGCCTGGCGCTGCGCGACACGTCCAAGGTCTATTGGGCGCTGACCCGCGGTGTGCCCAAACAGAAGCATGGGGTTATCAAGGCGGCGCTGGCCAAGGAAGGCGGCCACGGCCCGCGTGGCCGCGACGAGCGCATGGCCGTCAGCGACGATGACGAAGCCAAGGCGGCCCTGACCGAATATGCCGTGATGGGCACGGCGGGCACCGAATTCGCCTGGGTGGCGGCGCGGCCGATCACCGGGCGCACCCACCAGATCCGCGTCCATCTCGCCAGCATCGGCACGCCCATCGTGGGCGACTTCAAGTATGGCGGCACCGATGCGCGGGCGCGCGGCGACATCGCCGACAAGCTGCATCTCCATGCGCGCAGCATCGATATCGGCCGCCCCGATGGCGGCCGTTTGCAGGCCACCGCGCCGCTGCCGCCGCACATGACAAAAAGCTGGCAGACGCTGGGCTTCGATCCCGACGACCGGCGCAATCCCTTTCCGCCGAAAAAGCACGAACTGAAGAAGGCCACGCGGGCTGACGAACCGCGCCGCGATCCTCCAGCCCGCAAGAAACCCGCGGTCCAGAAGCACAAGAAGAAATCCACCAGCGTCGGCCACAAGCGAAAATCCAAAAAATGAATCGCTTCTACAAGGATGTGACGCTGGCGGAAGCCGAAGGTGGCTTTCATGTGCTGCTGGACGGCAAGCCGGTCCGCACGCCCGGCCGCAAGCCCCTGCTGCTGCCCACGCACCGCCTGGCCGAAGCGGTGGCGGCGGAATGGCGGGATCAGGGCGACGAAATCGTCGCCACGTCCATGCCGCTGCTGCGCCTGTCCAACACGGTGATCGATGGCGTGGCGGTGAACCGCACCGATGTCATCACCGCCATTCTGCGCTTCGGCGAGAATGACCTGCTGTGCTATCGCGCCCACCAGCCGCCGGCACTGGCCAACCGCCAAGCCGAAGGCTGGGACCCCGTGCTGGCCTGGGCGCGGCAGCGGCTGGGTGCGCGCCTTCATGTGGCCGAGGGCGTGACGCATCTGGACCAGCCGCCCGATGCGCTGACGGCATTGCGCGAGGTGATGGAGGGCTATGACGCCTGGACGCTGGCCGGGCTGCATGTGATCGCCTCGGTCACCGGCTCGCTGGTGCTGGGTCTGGCGGTGGTGGAGGGGCACATCACCGGCCCCAATGCTTTCAGGCTGTCGCGGATCGACGAAACCGACCAGATCGAAAAGTGGGGCCAGGACGCGGAAGCCGAAAAGCGCGCGGCCCATCTGGCGCAGGAAGTGGACCGCGCGGTGGACCTGATCGCGGCCCTGCGCTGACCATGCGGCGCACCCGCCCGCTGGCCAGCCGCAACACGCTGGAAACCCGGCTCTGGGCGCGGCTACGGGCGCTGGAGGGCTACCGTTTCCGCAAGGCTTCGCCCTTCCGCACCTTTACGCTCGATTTCGTGGAGCATCAGGTGCGGTTGGTGATCAGCCTGGAAGAGGGTGATCCCGGAAAGACACGCTCTGTCCACATCGTCCGCGACCGGCTTCTGAGCGAGCAGGGCTATGTGATCCTGCGGCTCTGGCGGCAGGAGGCCGACCGTGACCTGCATTCGGCTGTCCATCGCATCCGCCAGGTGCTGGCCGATCTTTCGGCGGACGACTCGCTGTAACCTGCGCCCGGGCTTAACAGGGGCAAGACATGGCCGAGTTTTCCGGCGCGCACTGGTGCGCGCGCTTTCCCACCAGCACCAAGCTCGATGACCTGCTGCCGGATTTCGGGGATTCCTGCCGGGCCTTCATCTCGGCCCTGAAAAAGGCGGGGGCCTCGGTGACGATTGCCGCCACATACCGTCCGGTGGAGCGGGCCTATCTGATGCACTGGTGCTGCATGATCGGCGGCAGCGGTCAGGACCCCGCCAGGGCGCCGGCCATGAAGGGCGTGAACATAGACTGGAAGCATGGCGGTTCGATCCAGAAGGCGCGGGAAGCGGCGCGGGGCATGATGGCGGGATACCAGATCAAGTTTCCCGCCGCGCTGGTCAGCCGCCATACCCAGCGCCGCGCCATTGACATGACCATCAGCTGGACCGGCACCTTGAAGATACGGGACTTTCACGGCGAGATGCAGTCCATCGCCACCAGCCCGCGCAACGGCTCGAACCCGAAGCTGATCGCGGTGGGCGCGGGTTTCGGCGTGATCAAGCTGCCGTCAGACCCGCCGCACTGGTCCGACGACGGCCATTAGATATCCTCGATGACCGGCCGTGCCGCCAGCCGCGCCACCTTGCGGGCGGCATGTTCGATATGCTCCAGCCGCCGGGCCAGCACCTCCATCGCCTCGCTGCCATGCAGTTCGGAAAAAGCGTCGCGCGGCGGCGCGGTGGCGGGGGCATCGCCGGCGGTATCGGGATTGAGAAGTCCCACCACCCGTTCGCGCATCCGGGCGATGGCGGTGTTGGCGACATAGGCATCCAGTTCGTGCATGCGCAGTTTCATCAGCACCGGCATGGAAGACAGGTCGGAGGCCAAAAGATAGTTTGCGCCCAGCAATTCGTTCAGCGAGGCCAGCGCCCGCCGGTTGGCGTTCGGTTCGTCGGCCAGGCGGCGGATCGCGCCTGACAATTGCGCCACGGCGTCCAGCGTCTTCTTGCGCGCCAGGCGATAGCGCTGGGTGACGGGTTCCAGGCGCAGCGCCGCCTCGGCGAACACGGTATCGGCGGCCAGCAGGCCGCGCACGGTGCGGGGCAGGTCGTCCCGCTCCCAGTTGGGCAGCAGGAAGCTGAAGCCCCAGCTCAGGCCCGCGCCGATCAGCGTGTCCAGGATGCGCTCGAAGAATTGCGGCTGCACCTGTGGATCCACGAAATGCAGCAGCAGCAGGGATGAGATCGAGGCGCCGATGGCGGTGATGCGATACTGGACCAGGCCATAGGCATGGCTGGTGCCCACCGCCAGCACGATCAGCAGCAGCAGCATCGGCGGCGGCATGGTGGCCAGGAACGTCACCGCAAGGGCGCAGCCGATCAGCGTGCCGGTAACGCGGTCCCAGCGGCGCTGGCTGGTGACGCTGTAATTGGCGCGCATGATCAGCGCGATGGTCAGCAATATCCAGTTGGCATGGGCAAAGCGCGGAAACAGCAGCGTCAGGGCATAGCCGGTGGTCATCGCCAGCGACAGGCGGATGGCATAGCGCAGGGCGGGCGCATGCCAGCGGAACTGGCGCAGCAGCACGCCAATGCCGCGCGGGCTGTCCTGGCGGAACAGGTCCAGGTCCAGGCTGGCGGCCAGCGCGCTGGGCGGCGTGTTGGTGTCCAGTGCCTGCGCCAGCGCCGCGATATGGCTGTCGGCCAGCACCAGCTTGTTGGCGGTGGCGTAGAAGGCGTAGAGCGCGGGGTCTGACGGCGCGGCGGCGCGGGCGGCGGCCACGGCCTCGGTCAGCGCCTGGGCTTCGTCGCCATGACGGCGCGCGGGCGGGGTGGCGTGGCGGCTGCGGAGCGCCAGGGTCAGGTTCTCAACCTCGTCGGCCATCAGGTGGCTGAACTGGTGTAGCCGCCACATCAGGTCGCGGTGCGGGCTGCGGCGCAGCGCCTCGATATCGGCATCGCTGGACAGCACCATCTCGAAGGCATCCAGCAGGGCGATCAGGGTATCAATGCGCTTGAGCTGCAGGCGGCTGGCGCGGCGGGCGAACAGGCTGTCGCGCGCCGCCTGCATCCGGTCGGCCAGTGTCGCATGGGCGTCGATCAGGGCGCGAAAGGCGGCGGGGCCTTCGGCATCGGGATTGACGAGCGCCGCCTTGGCCCGCAGGTAATCGGCAAAGGCCCGCATGGCTTCCGCCAGCAGCAGGCGGCGGCTGCGGTCGTCGAACAGCCAGGCCATCAGCACCGCATAGGTGGTGTAAGCCATCGCTCCGCAGATCACCAGGATCAGGTGGTCCGCCGCCGCCGACATGTTGGGCAGGTGCTCGCCCATCGCGAAGACGAAGGACAGCACGCAGGTCATGGCCAGGCTGAGAACCCATTTGCCATAGGCCGAGATCAGGCCGCACCACAGGCCGGTGAAGGCCACGGCGAAGGCAAAGGCGGTGTGCGAGAAGATGGAAAAGGCCGACAGCGCCGTGAAGAAGGCGGTGCTGAGAAAGGCGAATCCCATGATCCAGGCCTTCTTGCGAAGGGGATCGTTGCGGTCGCTGATCGAAACGCAGACCGCGCCGGTGGCCGCCGCCACCCCGGCGGTGAAGCCCAGGCCAGCGCCGACCGTCAGCCCGGTCAGGCCCACGCCGATGCCCACCGACACCCCGTTCTCCACATGGGCGCGGAACACGGCAAGGCTTATGGAGCGGGCTGTGGAAAGGGTCGGGACCATCTTGTCTGACAGGCTGGTGTGGCGGGCAGGCTTGTCTGGCGGGCGCGGCGGCTTATGTTAGGGGGACATTCAGGATCGGAGACTCGCGTGACGGATGAGATTACTTCCCTGCGCGTGCATGTGCACGGCATTGTGCAGGGCGTGGGCTTCCGCGACTTCCTGATCCAGTCGGCCACCCATCACAAGCTGGACGGCTGGGTCCGCAACCGCGCCGACGGCTCGGTGGAGGCGTTGGTCAGCGGCCCGACCAAGGCGGTGGAGCTGTTCGTCAGCCACGCCACCCAGGGTCCGCAGGGCGCCAAGGTCAGCGCCGTGGACCTGCACAATTCCGAACCGCCCAGGGACAAGGGCTTCATCCGCCGTCCCAGTCTCTAGAGGGGTTCAGGCAGGATCGAAGCGCAGGATGCCGGCGCGCCGTGCTGGCTGGCCGGTATCGCTGGGGTGCGACACGCCGTCCATCACCGGCACCTCGGCAAAGTCGAACGGGCTGACGCCGGTCAGGCAGGCCACGTTGACGCCATACTGGTTCTGGTTCGACCGGCGCTGGTGATGGGTATAGATCCCGCAGCGGGAGCAGAAGAAATGGTGGGCGGTCCCGGTATTGAACTGGTAGCTGGTCAGCATGTCTGCGCCCGCGACGATGCGGACACCGCCCATCTCGGCGGAAACCGCGATGGCGCCGCGCATCCGGCAGAAGGAGCATGTGCACCGTCGGATGGTGTTGAAGCCGTCGCTCAGGGTGACTTCGAATTTCACCGCGCCGCAATGGCACTGGCCGCTGCGCGTGTGATCGTTCTGCATGGCGTTTCTCCCGATGCCGGATTCAGCCGAATATCTTGTGAAAGCTCTGTTTCAGCGCCACGTCCACATCGGCGCTGGAGACCAGGATGCCCAGGTCGGCCAGGCTGGTGACGCCATGCGCCGACACCCCGCACGGCACGATGCCGGAAAAGTGTGACAGGTCCGGGTCCACATTCAGGGCCACGCCGTGAAACGTCACCCAGCGCTTGATGCGCACACCCAGCGCCGCGATCTTGTCTTCACGAAGCCCGCGCTGCACCCAGATGCCGACACGACCCTCGCGCCGCTCGCCTTTGACGTTGAACAGGGCCAGGGTTTCGATCAGCCACTGTTCCAGGTCCTGGACATAGGCGCGCACATCGGGCTTGCGCCGCTTGAGGTCCAGCATGACATAGCCCACCCGCTGGCCGGGGCCGTGATAGGTGAACTGGCCGCCGCGCCCGGTGCGATAGACCGGGAAGCGCGCATCCAGCAGGTCTTCGTCGCGGGCGCTGGTCCCGGCGGTATAGATGGGCGGATGCTCCAGCAGCCAGGCCATTTCGCCTGCCGTGCCGTCGGCGATGGCGGCGGCGCGCGCTTCCATTTCCGCCAGCGCCTCGGGATAGGCGACCGGCGCGTCGCTGATTTTCCATTCGACCGGAGGCAGGGGGCGGGGAAGGGGTGCGTTCAAGTTAAGCTTTCCGAAACCATGATCGGGCACCCTTGGCGGGTTTCCGCACTGTAAGGCGCCGGTCCAATGGCTTCCAATGTCGATAATGTCAAAGTCGAAATCTCGGTGGTGCTGGGCCGCTCGGTGATCCCCATGCACCAGCTTCTGCGGATGGGCCGCGGCGCGGTGATCGAGCTGGATTCCCACCAGGATGACCCGGTGCTGGTGCTGGCCAATGACAAGCCGGTGGCGCGGGGCGAAATCCAGATCCAGGGCGACAAGATCGCCGTGTCCGTGGTGGATCTTCTCAAGAGCTATGATAATACATAGTTTTACAGTACAATTATATATTCCCCACTCAATTCTTGCATTTTAGGCCGTGCGGGCATACCTCTCCCAGACTGAGAGGTTGTCCTTCCACATGCTTCCCCTTGTCCTGAACCCCGTGAGCCTCAAGGCCGGTCTTGCCGGCCGTGGCGAAGCGCGCGACCGCCGGGCGGCCCTGCTGGCCGAAGCCGGGGTGGAGGTTCGCCATCTGCCCGACGAGGTTCCTGACGCCCTTCTGGAGGGCCTGCAGGTGCTGTTCGTGGCCGGGCTGGAGGAGGGCGAAGCCCGCCTGCTGGCCACCCGCGCGCGCGCCCTGAAGGTTCTGGTCAATGTCGAGGACGTGCTGCCGCTTTGCGACTTCCATGTTCCGGCCATGGTGCGCCGGGGCGACCTGCTGCTGACCGCCTCCACCGGTGGGCAGGCGCCGGGGCTGGCGCGGGCCTTGCGGGAAAAGCTGGCGGTGGCGTTCGGCCCGGAATGGACCGGCCGCCTCAGGGAGCTGGGCGCGATCCGCGCCCGCTGGCGGGGGCAGGGCCTCAGCCCGTCCCAGGTTTCACAGAATATGCGCGACCTGATCGCACGGAACGGCTGGCTATGAGCGCGGCCCGCACGGTCACCGTGATCGACACCAAGCGGGGCCTGACCCCGCATGCCTTCGACCGCGCCGGTTCGGGCGCCGCCGATCCGCGCGTGGCGGCCCATCTGGCGGCGTTGCAGGACAAGGCGAAGGACCGCGACGCCCACGGCATTCTCGAACTGGCGCTGACCGGCGAATTCACCGGAAAGACCGCCGTGGTGTCGTCCTTTGGGGCGGAAAGCGCTGTCTTGCTGAAACTGGTGGCCGACATCGACCCCCATACGCCCATCCTGTTCCTCAATACCGGCAAGCTGTTCGGCGAGACGCTGCGCTACCGGGACCGCTTGCAGGATGCCCTGGGCCTGACCGATGTGCGCAGCCTGGCGCCCTCGCTGCAGGCGCGTTTCGAGAACGATCCCGAAGGCACGCTCTGGTCGCGCAACACCGATGCCTGCTGCGGTTTCCGCAAGGTGGTGCCGCTGGCCCGCGCGCTGGAGCCTTTCACCGCACAGGTGACAGGCCGCAAGCGGTTCCAGACCCGCGAACGCTCCGACATGCTGCCGGTGGAGTATTTCGAGGGCCGTTACCGCTTCAACCCGCTCTGGCAGTGGGACCTGGCGCATCTGGAAGCCTTCATGGAGGAGCACAAGCTGCCCCGCCATCCGCTGGTGGAAGACGGCTATCCCTCGATCGGCTGCATGCCCTGCACCCGCCGCGTCCAGGCGGGCGAGGATTACCGCGCCGGGCGCTGGTCGGGCCTGGACAAGGATGAATGCGGCATCCATGTCGGCGTGGACGGCGAAGGCATCTGAAATCGGCGATTGGGCGTCCGCCGCCGTTGGCGGCATGCCGCCCGGCCTGTGTCACCGCATTCTGTTGCGCCATGGGCGTGATGCGAATGGTGCGGTCGAGAAGACTCGAACTTCCACGGGTTGCCCCGCTACCACCTCAAGGTAGTGCGTCTACCGTTCCGCCACGACCGCACAGTCACATGGGAATAATCCCGGTAGGACGCGGGGTTTAGCAATCCGGCTCCCGCAGGGCAAGGGCGGCTTTGCCTGTGTTTTTTCCCGGATGCGGCGAAGGATTTATCGCGCTGCGCCGCAAGCAGGCGGCCATCGCCAGTCCTTTCCATGATCGTGGCCGCGACCCGGCGGATGCGACTCGCCACGCGCTTTCCACGCAGTCGCGCCCGTATCCGTGCCAGCCCATAACCCCGAAATGCATTTTTGTATGCGTATATAACAATATCTTTATATCTTTCTTGACTCCGGGCGCGGGCAGGCGGAGTATCGGGCCGTCGTAGGTTCTTCCGGCGGATTGCCGGAAGCTAAGAGGGAAGCCGGTGCGCTCCTCCCCAATGGGGAGAGCAATGCCGGAGCTGCCCCCGCAACTGTAAGCGGCGAGCCGTCTGCCGAACGTGGTCACTGGTGCTGGGCGCCGGGAAGGCCGGGCAGGGGCGCGGACCCGTGAGCCAGGAGACCTGCCTGCGGCGCATACGTCCTTGGGCGGGGTGTCCCTGTTGGTCGCTTGCGGGTTCCGGCGGTGTTTTCCGCCCCTACGCGTGTGCGTCTTCCATGTCCCCGCCGCAACCACAACGCGGCCATGCCGCATGAGAGGAAGACATGACCATCCTGGCCACCAATCTGGGTTTCCCCCGCATCGGCAGCCACCGCGAACTCAAGGCCGCCACCGAAAGCTATTGGGCGGGCAAGAGTTCGGCGGACGAACTTCTCAAGACCGCCGCCGCCCTGCGCGCCCGCCACTGGGTGTTGCAGCAGAAGGCCGGGATCGACCACATCCCCTCCAACGATTTCTCGCTCTACGATCAGGTGCTGGACACCATCGCCATGCTGGGCGCGGTGCCGCCGCGCTATAACCATGCGGGCGGGAATGTCTCGCTCGATCTTTTCTTCGCCATGGCGCGCGGCAGCAAGGATGCGACCGCGATGGAAATGACCAAGTGGTTCGACACCAACTATCACTATATCGTGCCGGAACTGACCGCCGACACGGCCTTCGCGCTGTCCACCAGCAAGGCGGTGGACGAGTTCCGGGAAGCGAAGAATCTGGGCATCACCACCCGGCCGGTGCTGGTCGGCCCGGTGACCTTCCTCAAGCTGGCCAAGATGCGCGACGGCTCGGACCGCTGGGCGCTGCTGCCCAGGATCATCCCGGTCTATCAGCAGGTGCTGAAAGACCTGGCGGCGGCGGGCGCCGAATGGGTGCAGATTGACGAGCCGATCCTGGTGTCCGACCTGGACCAGGCCGCGCGCGACGCGTTCAACGATGCCTATAGCGAACTGACGGGCGGCCCCAAGATCCTGCTCGCCACCTATTTCGGCGCGCTGGACGACAATCTCAAGACCGCCGTGGCGCTGCCGGTCGCCGGCCTGCACATCGACCTGGTGCGCGCGCCGGAACAGTTGGCCGATGTCGCCAAAGTGCTCCCCAGGGAACGCTTCCTGTCGCTGGGCCTGATCAACGGCCGCAACATCTGGAAAGCGGGCCTGTCGGAAGGCGAGCGCCTGGTCGCCGAGGCGAAGGCGCTGCATGGCGACAAGCTGTTCGTCGGCCCCAGCTGCTCGCTGCTGCATTCGCCGGTGGACCTGGACACCGAGACCAAGCTCGATCCCGAACTGCGCGGCTGGCTGGCCTTCGCCACCCAGAAGCTGGGCGAGATCGCCGCCCTGGCGGCCTCGGCCAACGGCAACCGCGACGCGGCGCTGTTCAAGGCCAATGCCGAGGCGGTGGGCTCGCGCGTCTCCTCCGCCCGCATCCACGACCCGGCGGTCAAGCAGCGCCTGGCGGCGGTGACGCCGGACATGGCCCAGCGCAAGACGCCGTTCAAGGACCGCATCGCCATTCAGCAGAAGGAACTGAAGCTGCCGCTGCTGCCGACCACCTCGATCGGCTCGCTGCCCCAGACCAAGGAAATCCGCGAGCTGCGGGCATCCTTCAAGAAGGGCGGGGTTGACCAGGCGGCCTATGAAAAGAAGCTGGAAGACCTGACCGCCGAGGCGATGCGCTGGCAGGACAAGATCGACATCGATGTGCCGGTGCATGGCGAATACGAGCGCAACGACATGGTGGAGTATTTCGGCGAGCAGCTGAAGGGCTTCGCCTTCACCGAGCGTGCCTGGGTGCAGTCCTACGGCTCGCGCTGCGTCAAGCCGCCGATCATTTTCGGCGACGTGTCGCGTCCCGAACCGATGACCGTGCGCTGGACGCAGATGGCGCAGAAGTACACGGCCAAGCCCGTCAAGGGCATGCTGACCGGCCCGGTCACCATCCTGCAATGGAGCTTTGTGCGCGACGACCAGCCGCGCAGCGAAACCTGCCGCCAGATTGCCCTGGCGATCCGTGACGAAGTGCAGGACCTGGAAAAAGCCGGGGTGAAGATCATCCAGATCGACGAGGCGGCGCTGCGTGAGGGCCTGCCGATCCGCAAGTCGGAATGGCAGTCCTATCTGGACTGGGCGGTGGAATCCTTCCGGCTGACCGCCGGCGGGGTGAAGACCGAAACCCAGGTTCACACCCATATGTGCTATTCGGAGTTCAACGACATCATCGCGGCCGTGGCGGCGATGGATGCCGATGTGATCTCGATCGAAACCTCGCGCTCGGCGATGGAACTGCTGGATGCCTTTGTGGAGTTCAAATATCCGAACGACATCGGCCCCGGCGTCTATGACATCCACAGCCCGCGCGTACCGACGCAGGAAGAAATGGAAAACCTGCTCGACAAGGCGCTGGATGTGCTGTCGCCCCAGCAGCTCTGGGTCAACCCGGACTGCGGCCTCAAGACCCGCGGCTGGAAGGAAGTCGAACCGGCGCTGATCTCGATGGTCGCGGCAGCCAGGAATGTCCGCAAGCGGCTGGAAGGCGCCGGGACGCGTCCCACCGCCTGACGGCACTCCGTCTCACCGGAAAATGGCCCCGCGCAGGCGGGGCCATTTTTTCTTGCGTTCGACGGCGTCCGGGAATGGGCTGTTCCGGCGCGGTGGTGATGGATAGTCTGCCTGCCTGGATCGCGCGGGAGGCTGCCCCATGAACACACGTCCTGTCTTTGCCCTGATGTTTGCCCTGCTGGGGCCGTCCGCCGCGGCGCTGGCGCAGGCTCCCAATCCCTTGCCCAAACCCGAACTCACCGAAGTCTGGTCGCCGGTTCCGCCCAGGGTGACGCCCGGCACAGTCCTCGGCCAGCCGCCGTCCGACGCTGTGATCCTGTTCGACGGCAAGGACCTGGCGGGCTGGGAAAGCGTCAAGGGCGGTCCCGCGCCCTGGACGGTGCAGGACGGTGCGATTCACATCCCGCCGAAATCCGGCGCCATCCAGACGCGGGAAAAATTCGGCGATGTGCAGCTGCATGTCGAATGGATGGTTCCGGTGCTGCCACCCGCGCGCAAGGGACAGGATCGCGGCAACAGCGGCATCTTCCTGCAGGGGCTGTACGAGGTGCAGGTGCTCGACACGCTGGACAACCCCACCTATGTCAACGGGCAGGCAGGCTCGATCTACAAACAATATGCGCCGCTGGTGAACGCCCAGCGCCCCGCGCCGCAATGGCAGTCCTATGACATCGTCTATATGGCGCCGCGCTTTTACGGCGACGGCACGCTGGCCGAACCGGCCCGCATGACCATCTTCCTCAACGGCGTGCTGGTGCAGAACAATGTGCCGCTGCACGGCCCCACCGAGTATCGCGGCATGCCGCTCTACAAGGCGCATGGCGATGGGCCGATCCAGCTGCAGGATCACAACAACCCCGTGCAGTTCCGCAATATCTGGCTGCGGAAACTATAGTACAAAAGCACGAAGCCCGCGCGGTCTCCCGCGCGGGCTTCGGCATCACAAGGGTCGTGCGTTTTACTGCGCGGCGGTGGCCGGCGCCGGGGTGGGCGCGGTGGCCTGCTGCGCCGGAGCGGGAGTGGCCGAAGCGGCCGCGGCCTTCTTGGCCGCTTCTTCGGCGTCCTTCCGGTTCATTTCTTCCAGCATGCGGGCGTCGGCGGCCGCGGCGCGGCGAGCCTTGGCTTCGTCCGTCTGGAGCTGCCAGCGGCTCTGCGCCAGTGCCGGGGTGGCGGCCGTCACGGCCAGAAGGGCAATCAGGGCGATCTTGGTGGTCATGGGCATTCCTCGATGTGTATTTGTTTGTCGCAAGGTTGCCACAAAATCCGGGCCGCGCAACAGCAAATTGCAGCGGGATTGCCTGACGGTTCCGGCCGGGCTAGGGACGAGCCATGCCCCTTCATATTATCAAGCTCTGCGTCGGGTGCGACACGCTCGCGGACCTGGCGGACTGGCAGAAACAGCGGCTCAGAGAGCTCAAGGCCAAGGGAAAAAAGCCGGAACTCGTTCATGTCACCCGCATGACGCCCAAGCGCGGCGCGGAAATCCTGGATGGCGGTTCGCTTTACTGGGTCATCAAGGGCCAGATTGCTGCACGGCAAAAAATATTGGGCATCCGCGAAATGAAAAAGAACGGCGTGCCGCACTGCGGTCTGGTGCATCAGGCCAGGCTGATTCCGGTCAGCCCGCGCCCGCGCCGCGCCTTTCAGGGCTGGCGCTATCTGGACGCGGCGGATGCGCCGCCCGACCTGGCCCAGACCAAGGGTGCGACAGGCCTGCCCGAATCCCTGCAACGCGAACTGGCGGCCCTGGGGCTTCTTTAGACGTCAAAATTATCAATCAGCCGCGTCGCGCCGATCTTGGCGGCGGCCAGAATCCGCGCCGGGCGGTCCAGCGCCGTGATGGGCGCCAGCGTTTCCGCGTCGCGGATGGCGACATAGTCCACCGAGTCGAATCCCGCCGTCCGCAGCGCCGCCGCGCCCGCCGCTTCCGCCGCCGCGATCCCGTCCCGGCGCGCCTGTGTGGCCGCGTCTTTCAGGATGCCGTTCATCCGGCCCGCGACCTGGCGCTGGGGCGGTGACAGATAGGCATTGCGCGAGGATTGGGCCAGTCCGTCCGGATCGCGCCGGGTGGGCGCGCCGATAATGCGACAGGGCAGGGCCAGGTCGCGCGCCAGCCGCTTCACCACCAGAAGCTGCTGATAGTCCTTCTCGCCGAACACCGCGATGTCGGGCGATGCGGCGATCAGCAGCCTGGCCACCACGGTGGCGACGCCGGAAAAGAAATGCGGGCGGAAATCGCTTTCCAGCCCGGCAGCGGGGCCGCCCACCGTGATGCGGGTGGCGTCGCCGTCGGGATAGATTTCCCGCGCGGCGGGCGCGAAGACGATGGCCGCCGCGCCGTCCAGCTTTTGCAGGTCGGCGTCCAGGGTGCGGGGATAGGCGTCGAAATCCTCATGCGGCGCGAACTGGGTCGGGTTGACGAAGATAGACACCACCACATGCGCGGCATGGCGACGGGCTTCCGTCACCAGCGACAGGTGCCCGTCATGCAGCGCGCCCATGGTCGGCACCATGCCGACAGAATCGGGCCGCAGCTGTGCCAGCGCCCGGCGCAGGTCGGCGATGGTATTGACGAGTTGGGTCACAGGCCGTTCCCCGCGCGCGGCACTAGCGTGCCTGCACCGCCGCAAAACAGGTCTGGCCGCGCTGGGTCAGGCGGTTGCAGACGTCGCGCGCCTCCTGCTCGCCGAACAGGCCGAAGCGGGCGCGATAGATGGTGTTGCCGGCGGGGGACTGCACCGCCGACACGATGCGCGATGCCCGTCCCAGCACATCCTGGGCCTTGCCGGCATAGGTATCGAGCTGGGCACTGGCCAGCGCCTTGTCGGCATAGGCGCCGATCTGGATGGTCCAGTTGCGGCCCGGCACGGCGACAGGATCGGCGTCGCCTTCGCCGGTTTCCTCGCGCACCGACGGGCGCATCTTTGGCCGGGGTGCGTCGGCTATGGCTGCCATGCGGATGGGCGCGCCCGCCGTCACGAAATCGGGGCGCGCGGTGGGCCTGATGGACGGAACCGGACCGGCCTTGGCGACGGCCTGCAGGGGCGCGATGGCGGCAGGCTGCGCCGTGACCGCGGGGGCGGGCTTCTCGGCATGGATGATGGAGAACTTTTCATCCGGGGCGATGCGCGCCTCGGCGCTGTCTTCATCCTCGGCGGCGCCGGGCATGGCCGACAGGGCCGCGAACTGCGCCCCCTGCGTGCCGGACACGGCGGGCAGGCTGAAACCGGCGCTGGCCGGGGTCGGCGTGCTGCGGGCGACCTGCTGCCAGGGCAGCGTGGCGCGGGCCACCAGCGACGGATTGGTCTGGATCTGGGCGAAGGTCTGATCCAGCAGGCGGATCATTTCCAGGTCGCGGCGCACGGCGGTGCGTCCGCCCATCACCACCGCCACCACATGCATGCCGTTGCGGGTCACCGAACTGACGAGGTTGAAACCGGAGGCGTTGGTATAGCCTGTCTTGATGCCGTCGGCGCCGTCATAGCGGTCGATCAGGTTGTCGTGGGTCTTGTAGTAGGTGCCCTTCCAGGTGAAGCCGGGCAGCGCGAAATAGGGATAATATTGCGGATGGTCATAGGCCAGCCGCCGTCCCAGCGTCGCCATGTCGGTGGCGGTGGTGATCTGCAGCATGTCGGGCAGGCCGGACGCATTGTGGAAGTTGGTGCTGCGCATGCCCAGGCTGCGGGCCTTTTCCGTCATCATGCGGGCGAAATGGGATTCGGTACCACCCAGCGCCTCGGCGATCACCACGGCCACGTCGTTGGCGCTGCGGATCACCAGGGCGCGGATCGCCATGTCCACCGAGATGGTCTGGCCGGGCCGCAGCGACAGCTTGGTGGGCTTCTGGATCGAGGCATGGCGGCTGACGGGCAGGGGCGTCTGCATCGTGACCTTGCCCGCCTTCAGCGCGTCGAACAGCAGGTACAGGGTCATCATCTTGGTGAGCGAGGCGGGAAAGCGCTCGGCCGTCTCGTTCCGGGCGTAAAGCACCTTTCCGGTGGCCCCGTCGATCACCAGCGCCGCATCCTTGGCGGGGTCGGTGGGGCTGGACGGCATCTTCACCACCCGCCGGGGCTGGGGCTTGCGCTTGGCCGCTTCGGCGCTGTCCGCAGCCATCGTCACGCCGCCCGCCAGCACCGCCAGCGCCAGCAGGACCGAAACGACACGAAAGCGGCACGGTAAAGACAAACGCATCCCCAAAATGGGCCCAAATCGGCCAACCCGTTGGTCAAAAGACCAAATTGCAGCTTCCTCCGCAAGGCGGAATGAGGAATTCAATATGCGTTCCGGGGATTTACGAAGGGTTAACAAAAGCTGAAAGTTCCCCCGGCCGCGCCCATGCCCGGATTGGGGGTAATATTGTTGCGGCGCAGCA
This sequence comes from Rhizomicrobium sp., assembly GCA_035714165.1. GTDB lineage: Bacteria > Pseudomonadota > Alphaproteobacteria > Micropepsales > Micropepsaceae > Rhizomicrobium. The sequence goes on along the minus strand of DASTMN010000042.1, from coordinate 5,905 downwards.
ATTAACACTTGACGCCTGTTTGGGGCTGTCCCATATAGCCTATGTTGCACTGCAACAGGCTGCCGGAACGCCGGCCGTGCCTCAACTATTCAGAGAGGACATGACATGAGCAAAGCAAAGACGGCCGGTGAGAAGGCGACGGCTTCGGCGGAAACCGCTGTGGAAAGCGGTGCGGCGGCCCTGAAGTCCGGCCTGGAGAAGGCCCTCAAGGGCTATGACGCGGTCCTGGGCTACAGCAAGGACACCGCGGAAGCCGTGATGAAGTCCGCCACCGTTGCCGGCAAGGGCATCGAGAGCATCAACAGCGAAATCTATTCCTATTCCAAGCAGTCCATCGAAGACTCCGTCACCGCCACCAAGGCCGTGCTGGGTTCCAAGTCGGTGCACGAAGCGTTCGAATACCAGACCGACTTCGCCAAGTCGGCCTTCGAGGCCTATGTCGCCGAGGTGAGCAAGCTCAGCGAGCTGGCCACTGCCGCCACCAAGGACAGCTTCGCGCCCTTCAAGGGCCGCATGCAGGCCTGGCTGGACACGGTGCAGTCCGCCCGCGCCTGACCGGACGCGATCCTATCTGGCAAGGGGCCCGGACAGCCGTCCGGGCCCTTTTGCTTTTTGCGGGTGCTTTTGCGGGTCTTCCGCGCGGGTTGAAAATCCCTTTCGCGGCAACCACATGAAAACAGGTAATTCATGGCTAGGCAGCAGCGCGCCTTGGGTTAGGATGGACTCAAGGGACGAAGCAGAGATGAGCAACGCAAACGGCGGGAATGGCGACGAGGGCGACGGGAACGGCAACAATGCCGGAACCGGAATCGTCACCAAGACCCGTCCCAAGACCAAGAAGCCGTCGCTCTACAAGGTGCTGCTGCTGAACGACGACTACACGCCGATGGAGTTCGTCGTCCATATCCTGGAGCATATCTTCGGCAAGAACCGCGAAGAGGCGGTGGATGTGATGCTGCATGTCCATCGTCACGGCGTGGGCATATGCGGCGTCTTCACCTTCGAGGTCGCCGAGACGAAAGTGGCGCAGGTCATTGAATTCGCCCGCCGCCATCAACATCCTTTACAGTGCACCATGGAGAAAGAGTAGGAGCGCATGCCGTCACTCTCGCGGAGTTTGGAACAGGCACTGCACGACGCCATCAAGCTCGCAAGCGAACGGCATCACGAATATGCCACGCTTGAGCACCTGCTGCTGGCGCTTATGGATGACGGCGACGCCAGCCAGGTGATGAAGGCCTGCAATGTGGACCTCGATGTCCTGCGCAAAACCCTCCAGAAATACGTGGACGAGGATCTCTCCACGCTGGTGCTGGACGATACCTCCGAAGAAGCCAAGCCCACCACCGGCTTCCAGCGAGTGGTGCAGCGCGCGGTGCTTCATGTCCAGAACAGCGGCCGTGACGAGGTGACGGGCGCCAACGTGCTGGTGGCGCTGTTCACCGAGCGCGAGAGCCATGCCGTCTATTTCCTGCAGGAGCAGAACATGAACCGGCTGGATGCCGTGAGCTATATCAGCCACGGCATCGCCAAGCGCCCCGGCATGAGCCAACCCAAGGCGGCGCGCGGCGCCGAGGAGGAAGAGGAAGGCGAAAAGCAGCCCAAGCAGGGCACCGAGGCGCTAGAAGCCTATTGCGTCAACCTCAACGAGAAGGCCAAGTCCGGCAAGGTGGACCCGCTGATCGGCCGCGCCGCCGAGGTGGACCGCACCATCCAGATTCTCTGCCGCCGCCAGAAGAACAACCCGCTTTTCGTGGGCGATCCCGGCGTGGGCAAGACCGCCATCGCCGAGGGCCTGGCCCGCAAGATCATCAAGGGCGAGGTGCCCGAGGTGCTGCGGAACGCCACCATCTATTCGCTCGACATGGGGTCGCTGATCGCGGGCACCCGCTATCGCGGCGATTTCGAGGAACGGCTGAAAACCGTGGTGAAGGAACTGGAGAACCTCAAAGGGGCGATCCTGTTCATCGACGAGATTCACACCGTGATCGGCGCGGGCGCGACCTCCGGTGGCGCGATGGATGCCTCCAACCTGCTCAAGCCCGCCCTGGCGCAGGGCACGCTGCGCTGCATCGGCTCGACCACCTACAAGGAATACCGCCAGTATTTCGAAAAGGACCGCGCCCTGGTGCGCCGTTTCCAGAAGATCGACGTCAGCGAACCGTCGATCGAGGATTCGGTGAAAATCCTGATGGGCATCAAGAGCTATTTCGAAAGCTATCACAAGCTGCGCTACACCGCCGACGCCATCAAGGCGGCGGTGGAACTGTCGGCCAAGTACATCAACGACCGCAAGCTGCCCGACAAGGCGATCGACGTGATCGACGAGCTGGGCGCCAGCCAGATGCTGTTGCCCGAAAGCCGCCGCAAGAAGGTGGTGAACGTCAAGGATGTGGAGGAGATCATCGCCAAGATCGCCCGCATCCCCGCCAAGTCGGTCAGCAAGAACGATGCGGAGGCGCTGCGGACGCTGGAGGCCGACCTGGGCCGGGTGGTCTATGGCCAGGACGCGGCCATCCATGCCCTGTCCTCGGCGATCAAGCTGGCGCGCGCCGGCTTGCGCCAGCCGGAAAAGCCCATCGGCTCCTATCTGTTCAGCGGCCCCACCGGCGTCGGCAAGACCGAGGTGGCCAAGCAGCTTGCCCGCGTGCTGGGGGTGGAGTTCCTGCGCTTCGACATGAGCGAATATATGGAGCGGCACACCGTCAGCCGCCTGATCGGCGCGCCGCCGGGCTATGTCGGTTTCGACCAGGGCGGCCTTCTGACCGACGGGGTGGACCAGCATCCGCATTGCGTGCTGCTGCTCGACGAGATCGAGAAGGCGCATCAGGACATGTACAACATCCTGTTGCAGGTGATGGATCACGGCCGCCTGACCGATCACAACGGCAAGAAGATCGATTTCCGCAACGTGGTTCTGATCATGACCACCAATGCGGGGGCGTCCGACGCCGCCAAGGAGGCCATCGGCTTCGGGCGCGGCAAGCGCGAGGGCGAGGACGAGGAGGCGATCAAGAAGCTGTTCACGCCGGAGTTCCGCAACCGGCTGGATGCGATCATTCCCTTCGCGCCGCTGACCCGCGCCACCATCGACAAGGTGGTGGAGAAGTTCGTGCTGGAACTGGAAACCCAGCTGGCCGACCGCGATGTCACCTTCGATCTGACCCCGGAAGCCACCCGCTGGCTGGGCGAGAAGGGCTATGACGACGCCTTTGGCGCGCGTCCGCTGGCGCGCGTCATTCAGGACAACATCAAGAAGCCGCTGGCCGACGAAATCCTGTTCGGGCGTCTCAAGGGTGGCGGCACGGTGCGGGTGCTGCTGGACCGCAAGGCCGACAAGCTGGCCTTCGAGTTCGTCACCGCCGCGGAGGCCAAGCCCCGCGCGCCCCGCAGCCGCAAAAAAGAAGATGCCGACAAATAGGGAGAGGTTGCCCATGACCAGGACATTCGCGGCGGCGATTGCCTCGCTTGCTTTCGCAACGCCCGCCTTTGCCCATCACGGCTGGGCGGGGCAGGAAGGCAAGATGACCGAGATGACCGGCACGGTGGTGCAGGGCGTCAGCCTGGCCGGGCCGCACGGCACCATGAAGGTGAAAGTGAAGAACCAGGTCTGGGACATCACCCTGGCGCCGCCCTACCGCACCAGCCAGGCGGGCCTGACCGAAGGCCGGATACCGGTGGGCGCCACCGTCACGGTGCGCGGCAATCCCAGTCTTCAGGCGGGCCGTCACGAGATGAAGACCGTCTTCGTCCGTCATGGCGGCGCGGAATATCATGTCTATCCCGAGCGCGAATAGCGCGTGGAGATCGCGCCCTTTCTAGCGTGGCTGGAAGCCTCCGGCATCGGCCAGCTCATGCGATCGTCAGGCGTATGGACCTATGGGCTGGTCAATCTGGCCCACATTCTCGGCATCGCCATGCTTTTCGGGCCGATCCTGCTGCTGGACCTGCGGCTGCTGGGTGTCTGGAACAGTGTGCCGCTAGCGGCGCTGTCGCGTCCCTGCGTGACGCTGGCGGCCACCGGCTTCGTCCTGGCGGTGGCCAGCGGCGTGCCCATGCTGGCGGTCAAGGCCACCGAATATATCGGCAACCCGTTCCTGCTTCTGAAGTTTCCCGCCATCGCGCTGGCGCTGGTCAATGTCGCGCTGGTGCATCGCTCGGCGGCCTGGCGGGCGCACTGGCACCGGGTGCTGACGCGGCGCGAAAGGCTGCGGCTGGCGGTTGGCGCGGGCCTGTCGCTGGTCTTCTGGCTGGCCGCTGTCACCGGCGGCCGGATGATCGGGTATTGGTAAGTCCGCGCCGTTACAGCGCGGCCAGATAATGCTCCACCGCGGGCGGATTGGCGAAATAGGGGCCCAGCAGGGCGCGCCATTCGGTGAAGGCGGGGGATTCGCGGAAGCCCACCATGTGATCCTCCAGCGTGTCCCATTCCACCAGCAGGATGAAGCTGTCGGGATTTTCGATGCCGCGATGCATCGCGGCCTTGCGGCATCCCTTGGAGGCCTCGATCAACTTGCGCGCCTGGCCATAGGCAGCGGCGAAATCCTCCGCCGTGCCCGGCTTGAGGGTGAAGATGGCGCGTTCGATAATCATAAGGCACTCCGGATTTTCGCGGCGACGGGTTCCAGTTTCGCCGCCTCTACCATGACCTTGCCGTGCGGCGCCAGCCGTACGCTTTCCCACATGGGCAGGACATGGAAATGGACATGGAAAATGGTCTGGCCGGCGGCGGCGCGGGTGTACTGGCGAAGCTGGATGCCGTCCGGCGTCAGGGCCTTGTCCACGGCGCGGGCCACGCGCTGCACCGTCGCCATCATCGCCGCCAGCCCTTCGGCGGACAGGTCGAGAATGTCCTGCGCCGCTTCCTTGGGGATCACCAGCACATGGCCGTCGGATTCCGGCATCGCGTCCATGAAGGCCAGGCTTCCGGCATCCTCATACACCTTCACCGCCGGGATCTCGCCCCGCAGGATTTTCGCGAAAACATTGCCTGGATCGTAGGACATATCTCTCCCTGTCATGGCCGCCCTTGCGGCGGCCATCCATCTTTGAAGCTGCCGCATTCTTGTCTGTTGGATGGCCGGGTCAAGCCCACCCCTGGCAATCAGGGGATTTTCCGGAAGGGCGCATGGCGCGCCATGTCCGCCATGTGTTCGGTTACCGCCGCGCGCTCGGCCGACAGGAAATCGTCCACCGCCCGCGCCAGCCCGCGATGCGCGATCAGGTGGGCGCTGTAGGTTTCCACCGGCATGTAGCCGCGCAGCAGCTTGTGCTCGCCCTGCGCGCCGGCTTCGACCCGCCTGAGGCCGCGCGCGATGGCGAAGTCTATTGCCTGATAGTAACAGGTCTCGAAATGCAGGAAGGGCACATAGCTGTTGGCGCCCCAGTTGCGCCCGAACAGGGTGCCGTCGCCGAACAGGTTGAGCGCGCCCGCGATGTACCGCCCCTCCAGTTTCGCCATCACCAGCAGGGTCTGGTGCGCCAGGCCCGCGCCCAGCCGCGAGAAGAAGTCGCGGGTCAGATAGGGCGTGCCCCATTTGCGCCCGCCCGTATCCATGTAGAAATCGAAGAACTGGTCCCAATGCGCCTCGGTGATGTCACGGCCGGTCAGCCAGTCGAAGGTGACGCCCGCTTCGCGCACCGACTGGCGTTCCTTGCGCAGGGTCTTGCGCTTGGCCGAGGACAGTTCGCCCAGGAATTCGTCGAAGCTGCCATAGCCGCGATTGTCCCAGTGGAACTGCTGGCCGGTGCGTTGCAGGTATCCGGCTTCTCCCGCCATCTCCCACTCGGCGCGGGTGGGAAAAGTGATGTGCAGCGATGATGCGCCAAGCTGTTTCACCGCGCCCGCCGCCGTCTTCAACAGCGTGCGGCGCGCGTCATCCGTCGCCGCCAGCAGGCGCGGCCC
>DASTMN010000041.1:0-12355 GCA_035714165.1 Rhizomicrobium sp. | reverse complement strand
GCCAGGATCTTGCGCGGCCGCCACAGGATGTTGATGGCGACGCCCGCCATCACCAGCAGGGTGGCGATGATCTTCCAGTCCTGCAGCGGTTCGTTCAGCACCAGCACCGAAGCCCCGATGCCGAATACCGGCACCAGCAGGGTGATGGGCACGATGCTGGCGGCGGGATAGCGGCCCAGCAGCCAGGCCCATAGGGTATAGCCGAACAGGGTATTGGCGGCGCTCTGCCAGATCAGCGTGGCCCAGATCACCCAATGCGCCGTGGCGACGGACTGGCGGATCAGGGCCGGGCCTTCCAGCACCAGCGACCCCGCGAACAGGCTGAGCATGGCGAAGATCGCCCCCCACACCACAAAGGCCAGCGGGTTGATGGTCTGCCCGCGCGCAGCCGCATGGGCCACGGCCTCGCGGGTGGCCTGGTTGCTGATCGCCCAGCACAGCGCGCCACCCAGCACCATCACCAGGCCCGTGGTGGTGATGCCTTCGCCGGTATGCAGGCCGATCACCACCAGTCCGACGGCGGCGGGCAACAGGCCCAGCACATGGTGCAGGGCCAGCCGGTCGCCGCTGCGCCGCATGGCGATGGCGATGGTGAAGAAAACCTGGGTCTGCATCACCACCGAGGCGATGCCCGGCGAGATGAAGCCGTCCATGGCGATATACAGAAGCCCGAACTGGCCGGTTCCCACCGCCCCGCCATAGATCGCCAGGAAGCGCCAGGGCACATCCGGCTTGGGCAGGAAAAAGATGGCGGGCACCAGCACCAGCGCGAAACGGCAGGCGGCCATGAACAGGGGCGGCAGCATGTCCAGCCCCCAGCGCACCACCACGAAGTTGGTGCCCCAGATGAACACGACCAGCAGCGCCAGGGCGGCATCGCGCGGAGAAAGGTGGGACGGCATCGGCCTTTGCCGCCCGGCGGGCGGTGCTTGAGTCTGGCGTCACTATAGGCGTTTGCCGCGCCGTCCGGCGTGCAAAGGCTGCACGCCACCCGCGCGCCCATCGCCATCCTGTCCCCCGGACCGATGCCGCGTTGCAACAGAGGCGTATCCGCCTTGCCGTCCGTTCCGGCCCCCCTTACGGTCACGCCCAACCAGAACACCATTCAACATCCGAGGGGAGTGACGATGCACAGGCGAGACATGATCAAGGCGGGCATGGCGGCGAGCGCCGCGCTGCTGGCGAGCAAGGAAGCCATCGCCCAGGAACGGGTCGAGCAGGCCTCGCGCGGCATGAAATCGCCGATCATCCGAGACATCAGCGTGATCCAGTGCTCGCCCCAGGGCGTGCGGCTGGTGATCGTCAAGGTGACCACCGACCAGCCCGGCCTGTATGGCTATGGCTGCGCCACCTTCACCCAGCGCGCCGACCTGATCCCCATCGCCGTCGAAAAGTACCTCAAGCCGCTGCTGGTCGGGAAACCCGCCGACCGCATCGAGGATACCTGGCAGATGGCCTACAATTCCTCCTACTGGCGCAATTCCGGTGTCCTCAACAACGCCATTTCCGGCGTGGACCAGGCGCTGTGGGACATCAAGGGCCGCCAGGCGGGCCTGCCGGTCTATCAGCTGCTGGGCGGCAAGGCGCGGCTGGCCGCCGACTGCTATGCCCATGCCTCGGGCAGCGAAATCAAGGACGTGCTGGAACAGGCCAAGAAGCATATCGCCAACGGCTTCCGCCATGTCCGCATCCAGGTCGGTGTGCCCGGCATGGCCGGCTATGGCGCCGGTCCCAGCAAGTCCCAGCGCATCGCGGCGCTGCACGACGCCCCGGTGTTCGAGCGCGAAGGCTATATCCGCCGCGCCATGCAGCTGTTCGAGGCCGCCCGCAAGGAACTGGGCATGGAGATCGAGCTGCTGCACGACGTGCATGAGCGCATCACCCCCACCCAGGCGGTCAAGATGTGCAAGGACGTGGAACAGTTCCGCCTGTTCTTCCTGGAAGACCCGGTCTCGCCGGAGGATATCGACTGGTTCCGCAACATCCGCAACCAGTGCGCCACGCCGCTGGCGATGGGCGAACTGTTCAACAGCCCGCATGAGATCGTGCCGCTGATCCAGGAACGCCTGATTGATTACATGCGCATGCATGTGTCGCAGATGGGCGGCCTGACCCCCTGCCGCAAATACGCGGCGATGGGCGAAATTTTCAATGTCCGCACCGCCTGGCACGGCCCCGCCGACACCTCGCCGGTGGGCCATGCCGCCAACCTGGCGCTGGACCTGACCTGCACCAATTTCGGCGTGCAGGAAAACGCCTTCTTCAACGACGCCGCGCTGGAAATCTTCTCCGGCCTGCCTGTCACCAAGGGCGGCTACATGTATGCCAACGAGGCGCCGGGCTGGGGCATCGAGATCAACGAGGCCGCCGTGGCCAAGTATCCCTGGAACCGCACCAACCCGCTCAATGGCGGCTGGGGCGAAGTCCGCCTGCCGGACGGCCAGATCATCAAGCAGTAAGTTTATTCCCGGCCTCAGGCCACGCGCGGGGCGCGTGGCCTTGCGGCGTTCGACCGGGCAAAAGGTCCTCTGGACCTTTTGCTGGTCCGGTCTCACCCCTCCGGCTTCAACTTACGCTCGGTCGCTACGCTCCCGTCGCACGTTGAAGCCACCTCCCCCTCTTATGCGCTTGCGCGCATGAGGGGGAGGAGGGACTCTGGGATGCGTGGGCTGTTTTTGATCCCCCTGGGGGTTTCAGCTTTCTACGGCGCGCGCAGGAACAGCCCGATGGTCAGGGCGATGCCGATGCCCACCGCCGCCAGCCGCAGGACCTTTTCATTCACCCGTGTGATCATGTGCGCGCCGATCACGCCGCCGATCGCCGCGCCACACGCCGCGATGCCCACCTGCAGCCATTGCACCTGCGGCGAAAAGACGAAAATGGCGACCGCGCTGGCATTCATTACGCCCGCCAGAACATTCTTGGTGGCGCTGGCCGTGCGGATGGCCAGCCCCGCCGCGGTCAGCGCCGCCAGCATCAGGAACCCGATGCCGCCGCCGAAATAGCCGCCATAGACGGCGATCAGGAACTGGGCGATGGCCGCGCTGGTATGGTTCAGGGCGTGGCCGGGCGCCTTGCGCTTGGGCCCGAAGCTGCCCCAGGCGAAGACGGCGGTTGCGAACAGCACCAGCCAGGGCACCATGCCCGCGAAAATCCTGGAGGGCGTCACCAGCAGCAGGATCGCCCCGACCACGCCGCCTGTCAGCGAGATGATGACCAGCGCCTTGAAGGAGAGCGGGCCCACGCCGCTGACAAGCTTGCGGCCGCCCCAGGCGCTGGTGATCTGGCCGGGGAACAGCGCGATGGTCGAGGTGATGTTGGCCTGCAGCGCATTCATGCCGGTCAGCATCAGGGCGGGCAGGGTGAGGAAGGTGCCGCCACCGGCCAGCGTGTTCTGGATGCCCGCCCACAGGGCGGCAGCGAAAAGCAGGATATATGCGGTCATTAGGCCCTCTTGGGAGCGGCATCGCATGGTGTCGCAGGTGTGGCAAGAAGATGGCTGAAAATGTCAGCCAAGCCGCGCCAATTCTGCATTGCAGCCCCTCTGTTGACACCGGATCGGGGCACTTGTAGCAGCGGCACATATTTGTGTGCGTGTGCGAAGAGATTGCTTCGCCGGTTGGTATTTCATCCCGTATTTCCCTGACCTGTATCAGGCCGGACGCGTGTCTGGCCCGTGGAGCGATTGTGATGCATGAACTGGCCAACCGCGACCTTATGCTGAAGGTCATGACAGCTTTCGGGAAGGGCGACCTTGAGCCGCTCTTTGCCGCGCTGGATGATTCTGTGGTGTGGACCTCCCATGCCCCGCGCCCCTATTTCCGTTTCGGCGGCGTCCATAAGGGCCGCACCGGAATCCGCGAATACACTGCGCTGGTCTTTTCGCGCTACAGCTTCAGCCGCTTCGAGGCCAAGTCCATTCTGGCCAAGGACGAGATCGTCTGCGGCGTGTTCGAGGCCGAGGCCTGGCACCAACCCAGCGGCAAGGTGGTGCGCTCGGATGTTGCCATTCGCTGGCGGGTGCGCGATGGGCGCATCCTGGAGCATCAGGGCTTTTTCGATACCGCCGGCGTGCTGATGCAGCAGGGCGATCTCGCGGCCTGAGCCGCCTGGTTTAATTCAGCCAAATGTGAAGGCGAAGGCCTGCGCGCCCGGATCGAGGAACTCGATCCGGAAGGTGCGGTCGCCGCCCATCTTCTTCTGGCGAACGAGCTGGTACAGGCGCTGCTGCGTCACCACGCCGTTGCCGGCCGCATCACTGTCCATGCCGTGATCGCCGCCCGGCGGCTGGCCGTCCAGGGTGATGCGGAAGCGTACCGGCCTGCCGTCAGCGCCCGGCCCCAGCACCAGATGCAGGTCGCGGGCGTGGAAGCGGAAGGTGATGGCGCCGCCGCGCCTTTCCAGCGCCGCGCGTTCGTCATGCACGGTCCAGCGGCCGGTCAGGCCCCACTGGTTGCGCCGCAGGGGAAACGCCGTCTGATAGTCGTGCGCTTCGTCCTGCACCATGTTGCCATGCGCGAAATTCTCCGCCCGCTGGTAGCCCAGATAGGTTTCCGGCGATTGCAGCGTGTCCAGTTGCGCCGCCGCCTGTGCGCCGGTCGCCCTGGGCGTCACCATCCCGTCCGGCACATCCTGCCGTCCCGCCTCGCGCAGCAATTGCCGGATCACCGCTTCGGACTTGTCGTATTCGCCTTCGCCGAAGTGGTGATGGCGGATGCGCCCTTTGGCATCGATGAAATAATGCGCGGGCCAGTACTGGTTCTGGAAGGCGTTCCAGATGGCGAAATTATTGTCCAGCGCCACCGGATAGGTGATGCCCAGATCGCGCATGGCGCGCTTCACATTTTCCGCATTCCGCTCGAAGGCGAATTCCGGGGCATGCACGCCGATCACCACAAGCCCCTGCGCCGCGTATTTCTGCGCCCAGGCGGTGACATAGGGCAGGGCGCGCAGGCAGTTGATGCAGGAATAGGTCCAGAAATCCACCAGCACCACCTTGCCGCGCAGGCCTTCGCGCGTCAGGGGCGGAGAGTTCAGCCATTGCGTCGCGCCCGCCAGTTCGGGCATCGCGCCTTCATCCGGCAGGCTGCTGCCCGCGACCTGTTTCGCATCCACCTTGCGTCCCATGCCGCCGGCATCGACCAACGCCTGTTCCAGCCGGTTGGTCTGTGTCAGCGACAGGCGGGTGAGCAGCCCGGTATCCAGTCCCAGCGCGATGGCGGCCACGCCCGCCAGCACGGCGGCGCCCAGCGCGCGGCGGATCCATTCGCCCGCGCCCAGCGATTTTTTCATCGCGGCGAAGACGCGCCCGCCTGCCAGCAGCGCCACCGCCAGCGAGGTCGCCGCGCCCGCCGCATAGGCCAGCAGCAACAGGCTGGTGGAGGTGGATGCGCCCCTGACCGCCGCGCCGGTCAGGATCAGGCCCAGGATCGGCCCGGCGCAGGGCGCCCATAACAGCCCGGTCGCCACGCCCAGCAGCAGCGATGCGCCGATGCCGTCGCCGTCGGCCTGACCCTGTATCTGGCCGGACAGCCGGTTGCCCAGCGCCACCAGCGGCCGGGTCAGCCGTTCCGCCAGTGACGGCAGCAGCAGGGTCAGGCCGAACAGCGCCAGCAGCGCCATCGCGGCAATGCGCCCGGCCTGGTTGGCCTGCACCGCCCAGCTTCCGCCCAGCGTCGCCAGTGTGGCGATCAGCGCGAAGCTGGCGGCCATACCCGCCAGCATCGGCAAGCCGGACCGCAGGAAAGGCCGGTCGGCGCGGGCAAAGACGAAGGGCAGCACCGGCAGGATGCAGGGGCTGAGGATGGTCAGCACGCCACCCAGATAGGCCAGCAGGAACAGGATCATGCGAGACTTCTAGCATATCCTGAGCCCCTTCGCCGTGTCGCACCGGCGTGTTGACACCTGTTTGTTATTTCCATAAATCATGAAATATGGAATCAGAAACCGCCGTTCGGGGACTGTCGGCGCTGGCCCAGGAAAGCCGCCTCGCCGTATTCCGTCTTCTGGTGAAGGCCGGGCCGGAGGGCATGGCGGCGGGTGACATTGCACGCAGTCTTGAAACCGCACCCAACACGCTGTCGGCGCAGTTGCTGGTCCTGTCCAACGCCGGGTTGATCCGTGCCCGTCGAGACGGACGTTCCATCATTTACGCAGCCGATTTCGAGGCGATGGGCGCGCTGTTGCTGTTCCTGACCCGGGATTGCTGCGGCGGCAAGGCCGAAATCTGTGCGCCACTGTCCGATATCGTCTCCTGTCCTCCAACGCGCAAGCGCAATCGAAGAGAACATCCATGATCACCATTTATCACAACCCTGCCTGCGGCACCTCGCGCAACGCCCTGGCCCTGATCCGAAACTCCGGCGACGAACCGAATGTGATCGAATATCTGAAGACGCCGCCCAGCCGCGATATGCTGGTGATGTTGCTGAAGCAGATGGGCATCACCGCCCGCGATCTGTTGCGGGAAAAGGAAGCGCGGTTCCGCGAGTTGGGGTTGGGTGATCCTTCGCTGAACGACGACGCGCTGGTGGATGCCATGATCGCCAATCCCATCCTTATCAACCGTCCCATCGTGGTGACGCCGCTGGGGGCAAAGCTCTGCCGCCCATCCGAACTGGTGCTGGATATCCTGTCCAATCCCCAGCGTGGGGCCTTCACCAAGGAGGACGGCCAGCAGGTTGTGGACGTTGGCGGGCGGCGGCTGGTCTGATATGCCCGGCATGGCCCGCCGCCTGGCGGCGGAATTCATCGGCACCCTGTTGCTGCTGGTTGCGGTGGTGGGATCCGGAATCATGGCGCAGCGACTGTCCGGCGGAAATGACGGTGTGGCGCTTCTGGCCAACGCAATGGCGACGGGTGCGGCGCTGGTGGTTCTGATCACGGTTTTCGCGCCGCTGTCTGGCGCGCATTTCAATCCCGCTGTCACGCTGTTCTTTGTCCTGCGGGGTGAGTGCGGCTGGGCGCATGCGATCCCATATGCGATCGTCCAGTGCGCGGGTGCGATCTTGGGTGTATGGCTGACCCATGCCATGTTTGGTCTGCCGGTGCTGCAGGCGTCTGCTCATCTGCGCGATGGCCCGCCGCAGGGCTTGGCGGAACTGGTCGCCACCTTCGGTTTGCTGCTGACCATCCTGGGTGGCCTTCGCGCCACGCCCCGAATGGTCCCGGTCCTGGTCGGCCTCTACATCTCAGGGGCTTACTGGTTCACGGCTTCAACGTCTTTCGCCAATCCGGCCGTTACACTCGCCCGGTCTCTGACCGACAGCTTTTCCGGCATTGCGGCGGGATCGGTCCCGCTTTTCATTGCCGCCCAGCTTGGGGCGGCGGTGCTTGCGAGTCCGCTTCTGGGCTGGCTGTTCGCGCCGCCATCTTAACCATGTCCGCAAGCTGTCCTTGCGGCATGACGGGAACGCGCGCATCCTGCCCCCATTCGCGTCGGTTTGCCCACGACACGTTCAGGCTGAAAAGTTTGACTGGAGAGTTGTGATGAAACTGCGCGCCATCCTCGCGATCGCCGTCCTGAGTCTTGCCACGCCCGGCATCGCCGCGGCGCAGGACGTCATCTATGTCGGCCAGGACGATGCGCCGCCGGATGCCCCGGTGGTCAGCGAGGCGGCGCTGGACGCCAATTTCTTCGATGGCGGCGTGGGCGCAGGCCCGGACCTGACCGGCAACGGTTCGATGATCCAGATCCTGCAGCTTCAGCCCTCGGGCGGCAGCGCCATCGCCGGTTCGGCCGCCGCCAGCCGTTTCGCCACCGCCTCGGCCGCCGCCGGACGCTAGGTCCGTTGTTGGCACAGGTCGCAGGACCTGACGGTATGCCATTCGCATCCGTCCGCCTCGCAGGTTCGGGTGTGTGAAAGCCGCTTCACCCGGCGCACGATATCGCCCAGCCAGCCGGGCGGTTCGCGCCAGTGTTCGTCCTTCTTCGGACCGCTTTCATCCCGTCGGCATCCCGGCATACGCAACACGCTCCCAGCCTTTCCGCAGACCTTAATCGAGTCGCACGCCCGGCGTTGCGTGGTGGCGGCGTGGGGAAGAGTTGCAGTAAAGGGCGCGTTTACGATCCTGTTCGCGTGCAGCGGGCGAAATAAGAAATCTGTACACAGAGCAACGGCGCGCGGGCGCGGCGCTGGCCGGCTTTCTCCACAGAATTCGCCGTCACAGCGACTCGTGATCGGCTTCGTTCAGCGGCGCATTGCCCTTCTTGACCCGCGCCACGCGGCGCGCGCCCTGCCAGACCTCCACATCATGGGTGAGGCAGGCGCGTTCGGCCACGGCCAGCGCGGCCAGGTCGTCACTGCCCTGGAAATCGCGCGCCATCACGGCGGCGTTCAGGGGATCGAATAATTTCAGGCGATAGTTCTGCATAAGACATCTCCTTCTCGAACGAGCGGGAGCACGGACAATTGAAGCTTGTCTCGAATGTGTCTCTCTGGCGTCGGCGCCCAACGCTGCCTGCCGACGATGAAAACAGTATACGCCCGCGCATGCCGTTTCTCAACGGCGCAACGAATATTTCATGTTGGGGCGCCGCTGCGCCGCGAGGCGATTCCGTCAACGCGAACAGGCGTTAAGCGTACCTGTGTATGGGCGGAGTAGAAATCATATGCGGATTTTGTAATGCGCCCTTCCGGCGCCGCGTGTTGCGCGGCGCCGGAAAAGGCGGAACTCAGTTGCCGGTGATCAGCTTCAGGTCGATCGCATCCGCCATCGCCTGATAGCCCGCATCGTTGGGATGCAGCTTGTCGCTGAGATTGTAGCGGGCGTCGAAGGCCAGCGGATTGGCCTTGTCGGCGGTGGCGGCGGCAAAATCCACCGTGCCGTCGAACGCGCCGGAGGTGAGAATCCAGCGGTTCACCGCCTGGCGCACCTGTTCGCCTTCGGGCGAGGCATAGGCCGCGCCCTGATACGGCGTCAGGGTCGCGCCGATCACCTTGATGCCGTGCGCATGGGCGCGCTCGATGATCTGGCGATAGCCCGCGATCAGCGCCTCCGCCGTCACCGCCTCGCGCGGTCCCAGGGTGGTGAAGCCGCGTCCGATATCGTTGATGCCTTCCAGCACGATCAGCGCCTTGACGCCCGGCACCGCCAGCACGTCGCGGTCGAAGCGGGCCAGCGCGCTGGCGCCGGTGCCGTAGCGCAGCACCCGGTTGCCGCCGATGCCGGCATTGACCACCGCCCATTTGCGTCCCGCCGCCGTGGCGTTCAGGCGCTCGGCCAGCCGGTCGGGCCAGCCGCGAAAGGCGTTGTTGGTGGACTGGGCGCCCTCGGTGATGGAATCGCCCAGCGTGACCACGACATTGCTGGCGGTTACCGGGTCCACTTCCACCTGGCTGACCAGCGCCTGCACGCGCATCAGGCTCTGGCCGGGCAGGGTGGCGGCGGCGACATGGTTGCCGGAGGCGACATACTGATAGAGCGAATGACCGCCGCCCGGATTGGCCCCGGTGGGCGAACGGGTCACGGCGCCGGGCACATAGCTGCTGATGACCAGCTTCTGCAGCGCGCTCACCGGCATCTCCACCGGATCGCTCAGCAGCGGGGCGCTGGCGGGAATGGCCACGGCGCTCTTGCCGTCGAAGGTCACGGTTTTTTCGCTGCCCGGTACCAGTGATCCGTCGGGACCGGCGGCGGCGATCCGCACCGCGCCCAGCACCATCACATCGGCCCCGCCTTCATTGGAAAAGCGCAGGCGCAGGCGCTTGCCCGCCACCGACACGCGCACCAACTGGCGCAGGGTGACATTGGCGGGATCGCTTTCCGGCGCCAGCACAACCGGCACATTGCCGGGATTGTCGATCAGCAGCGCCGAGGCGGGCGGTGCGGGCGGCTGGCCCACGCTGGGCGACAGGGGCGCTGTGAGCGATATGGGCGCGGCATTGGCGGTGCCCGGCGGGGCGGGAATCGGGACAAAGCCCCAGGCGCCGATCCAGGGGGCTGCGGCGGCCGGTGCCGCCATGCCCAGAATCAGTGTCGCCGCCAATGTCGTTGCCAGGGCCGTTTTCCGGCCCGAACGCATGAAATTCCCCGTGAAAGTCATAGTCCCGCTCCCCGTTATCTGTGGTTGGCGCGACTCTCCCTTGCCCCGGCAGGGCGCGCAAGTCCGGCAAAAAGGCCCCGTACGGCGCGGCGAAAATGCACCGGATACGGACCAAATCGTGGCCCGGCCGGGCAAAGGGGCGAAAAAAGCATGGCTTTTCAGATGCTTCCCGTTGACGGGTGGGAACTTCCCTGACAGGTTACAGGCCAGTCACGGCCTGTCCGTGGAGTGGCTCCAAAGGGGCTTGGGGATGATCAAGTCTGAACTGGTTGCGCGCCTGACCGCCCGCTATCCGCACCTGTACCACCGCGATGTGGAGCGGATCGTAACCACCGTGCTGGACTCCATCAGCAAGGCGCTGGCCGAAGGCCATCGCGTCGAGCTGCGGGGCTTTGGCGCTTTCTCGGTCAAGGTGCGGCCCAGCCGCATGGGCCGCAATCCCCGCACCGGCGAGCCGGTGGCGGTGGGCCAGAAGCGCGCGCCCTTCTTCCGCACCGGCAAGGAATTGCGCGAGCGCCTGAATGGCGGTACGCCCGAGGCGTAACGCGGCGCCCTGAACGGCGCTTCGGTTTTCGCCAGGATGCGCCTCCATGACTGCGAATCTCACCGCTGCCAATCCCGTCTATGTCGCGCTCGATACGACCGACCTGGATTATGCCCGCCAGCTGGCCGAACGGGTGCGCGGCCATGTCGGCGGCATCAAGCTGGGGCTGGAGTTCTTCAATGCCCACGGCCCGGACGGCGTGCGCGCCTTTGCCGATTGCGGCCTGCCCATCTTCCTGGACCTGAAGTTCCACGACATTCCCAACACCGTGGCGGGGGCCTGCCGCGCCGCCGCCGGGCTGGGCGTTTCCATCCTCAATGTCCATGCCCAGGGCGGGGCGGCGATGATGCGCGCCGCCGCTGAGGCGGTGAAGAGCGTCAATCCGGCGACGCGGCTGATCGCCGTCACCATGCTGACCAGCCTGTCGGATGAAGACCTGCCCAGCCTGGGCCTGACGCCGCCGGTCGGCGAACAGGTGCTGCGGCTGGCTGCCCTGACGCAGCAATGCGGGCTGGATGGCGTGGTCTGTTCGGCGCACGAGATCGCCCGGCTGCGGGCAGAACTGGGGCCGGACTTCCTGCTGGTGGTGCCGGGCATCCGCCCGGCCGGGGCCGCGCTGGGCGACCAGCGCCGGGTGATGGGACCGGCCGAGGCGCGGGACGCCGGGGCCGGGGTGCTGGTGATCGGCCGCCCCATCACGGGGGCCGCCGATCCCGGCCTGGCAGCGCGTGAGATCGCGGAAAGTCTTGGTATTACGGCTGGTTAATGCCTGTCCGGGGGCTTGCTTGATTTCCCGCATCCAGCGGCCCATACACCCCCCATCATGGCTATCGCCGTCAAAATCTGCGGGATCACCAGCCTGGACGCCGTGGATGCCGCTGTGGCGGCGGGCGCGGCCTATGGCGGGCTGGTGTTCCATCCCAAATCCCCGCGGTTCGTGATGCCCGACCAGGCGCGGGCGCTGGCCGACCGCATGCGCGGGCAGTTGAAAGTGGTGGCGCTGGTCGCCGACCTCGACGATGCGGCGCTGGCGGCGGTGATCGAACAGGCCCATCCCGACATCCTGCAACTGCACGGCGCGGAAAGCGCCCGCCGTGTCGCGGACATCCGCGCCCGCTTCGGGCTGCCGGTCATCAAGGCGCTGCCCATCGCGGAAGCGGGTGATTTCGCCGCCGTGCCGGAGATGGAAGCGGTTGCCGACATGCTGCTGTTCGATGCGCGCCCGCCCAAGGGCGCGGAGCGGGCAGGGGGCCACGGCGCGGCGTTCGACTGGGCGCTGCTGGCGGGCCGTTCTTTCCGCAATCCCTGGTTCCTGGCGGGTGGCCTGGAACCGGGCAATGTCGCGCGGGCACTTGACCTGTCCGGCGCGGCGCTCGTGGATGTCTCGTCCGGCGTGGAACGCGCGCCGGGCGTGAAAGACCCCGCGCGCATCGCCGATTTTGTCGCCGCCACCCGGCTTCCGGTTTCCTGATTTTTCGATCCCAGACGAGACGCACATGAACGCGATCCCCAATTCCCTGCGCAGCGGCCCCGATGCCTCCGGCCATTTCGGCGCCTATGGCGGCCGCTTTGTCGCCGAGACACTGATGCCGCTGATCCTGTCCCTGGAAAAAGCCTATGAGGCAGCGAAAAACGATCCGTCCTTCCAGGCCGAGCTGGGCGGGCTGCTGAAGCATTATGTGGGCCGCGAAAGCCCGCTCTATTTCGCCGAGCGCCTGACCGCGCATCTGGGCGGCGCGAAAATCTATCTCAAGCGCGAAGACCTC
>DASTMN010000040.1:0-31371 GCA_035714165.1 Rhizomicrobium sp. | reverse complement strand
CCAGATCGCCCGCCTCGACCGGCTGCTGGCCGACCGCAAGATCACGGTGACGCTGGACGACAAGGCGCGCACCTGGCTGGGCAATGCCGGTTACGACCCGGTCTATGGCGCCCGTCCGCTGAAGCGCGTGATCCAACGCCGCCTGCAGGATCCGCTGGCGCAACTGATCCTGGAAGGCCGGATCGGCGATGGTGACGCGGTGACGGTCAGCGCCAGCGCCACCGGCCTGACCCTGAACGGTCAGGAATTCACGGCCGGTGAGGACGAACTGGCGGACACGCCACCGCCGGGCACCGCCCTGAACTGATGCCGGTCATCGCGGCTGTCAGCGTGCCCGCGCCTGGCGCAGGTCGGTGGCATTGTCGCTGACCTTGGCTTCCAGCGGCATGTTGGCAACCTGATTGGCGATCTCCATCCGGGTGGCCAGGAAGCGTGCTAGCAGCTTGCCGGACAGTTGGCGGCCCTGGGCGATCTTCACCCGCAGCGGATTGACCTGGGCGCTGTTGAGCCGGATTTCGTAATGCAGGTGCGGGCCGGTGGTGATGCCGGTATTGCCGCTATAGGCGAAGACCTGTCCCTGGCGCACCCGCGCGCCCTGCCGCATGCCGGGCGCGAAGCGCGACAGGTGGGCATAGGCGGTGGCATAGCCGTTGCCGTGATTGATCATCACGAAGTTGCCGTAACCGCTGGCGCGGCCCATGAACTTTACCGTGCCCGCGCCCGCGCTCATCACCGGCGTGCCGATGGGCACCGCGAAATCCACGCCCTTGTGCATGCGGGTATAGCCCAGCACCGGATGGAAGCGCGATCCGAAGCCCGACGAGATGCGCGCACCGTCCACCGGCGTCTTCATCAGCATGCCGCGCGAGCTTTCGCCCTTGGCGTCGAAATATTCCGGCGGCTCGTTGGGATCGGGCTGGAAGCGGTACATGGGAATCTGGCGGCCCGCCAGGGTCATCATCGCATAGCTGATGGAGCCGTACTTCGCGGGCTGGCCTTCGGGCGTGTAGTAATAGTCGTAGAACACCTCGAACTTGTCGCCGGGGTGCAGGTCGCGCTGAAAGTCCACCTTGTAGGAGAACATGCGGATCATATCCACCACCACATCGGCGGGAATGCCCGCCTGCATCGCGGTCAGGTAGAGGCTGCCGTCAATGGTGCCGCCGGCGCGATGGCGATGCACCTCCAGCTTTTTCTGCACGATCTCGGCGGTATAGCCGCCGGCGGTGGTGCGGGTGACGGTAATGTCCTGCTCGATGGAGGGCGAGAAGTGCAGCGACAGCAGCCGCGAGATGGGTTCGGAGTTTTCCTCGGTCGCGCCGTCACCGGCTTCGGCATCCACCGGCACCACCACCGGCTTCTTGTTCACCATCACGATGGTGGTGCGCGGCTCGGCGCGCCGGGCCGCACCGGTGGCGTCTATGGTGGCGACCGAATAGGTCAGGTCGAAGGCCTGTCCCGCCTTCAGCGAGCGGGGGTTGAAATCCTTGCCCATCGCCGCGACCACGGCATTGGCGTCCTGGATCGAGATGCCCACATCCTGCAACATGCCCGCCAGCGTATCGCCCGCATCCAGCGTGACGGTGCGCGTTTCCACGCCGGGACCGGGATTGGCGTTGTCGGAATTGTCGGCGGGGGCCTGTGGCGCCTCGCCCGCGCGGATCAGCTTCATGAACAGGGCATAGGGCAGGGAGGAACGGCCCGGCGCCACCATCGGATGGTTCACCGCCATCATGCCCACCGCCATCCAGGCCAGCGCGCCCGCCACCAGCCCGGTGAGCGAGGTGGACACGATCACCCAGCGGCCGTCGGTGGTGGTCATGGCCGCGCCCGCCCCGGTCATGCCACGGTGCAACCGGTCCATAAGCGGATGTACGGTGCGCGTGCGCACCAGGCTATCGCGGGTTCTGCGGTCCACGCAGGCTCCATTATTGTCTTGGAAACGCGATGACAGCCTGTCCCCCGACAGCCCGTCATCATGATCCCAGCCCATAAGGCCCGCAGCCCATCCCCGGCGTGCGACCGGGCGCATCTAGGGGGTAATTCGCCCATCCGGTCAACCAAAATGTCACATAAACCTGCGCCCAACGGCTTGTTCCGATTGGCAATTACTGCGATGACCCGATTCCATGCCGCGCCTTTTTCTGGTCCTCCTGCTGCTTCTGCTTTCCCCCATGCCCGCGCTGGCCTGGGGCGCGCAGGGCCATGAGATCGTCGCCCTGCTGGCGCAGCGGGAGCTGACCCCGGCAGCCAGCCGCCAGGTCTCGGCGCTGCTGGGCGGCGGGGGCATGATGGTTCATGACTCCAACTGGGCCGACGAGATCCGCGACCGGCGGCCGGAAACCGGCCCCTGGCACTATGTGAACATTCCGCTGAACGCGCCGGGCTATGTCGCGGTCCGCGACTGTCCGTCCGGCAATTGCGTGGTGGCGCAGATCGCTGCCGCCCAGCGCCGCCTGGCGGACCGCAACCTGCCCGCGCCGCGCCGGGCCGAAGCCCTGCGCTTCCTGATCCATCTGGTCGCCGACATCCACCAGCCGCTGCATGCCGCCGATGACAGGGACCGGGGCGGCAACGCCATCCGGGTCATGCTGGGTGGAAAGCGCACCAGCCTGCACGGCGTCTGGGATACTGAGATCGTACGGACGATGGGCGCGGATTCCGGGCGCATCGCCGACACCATCGCGCGCGATTCTTCCGGCGCGCAAAAAGCCGCATGGCGCGGTGGCGATCCGGCGCTGTGGGCCAATGACTCGCTGGCGGTGGCGCGGCGCGATGTCTACCGCATCGTGAACGGGCGGCGCGACCTGCGCCTCAATCGCGCCTATCTGCAGGCCCAGCGCGCCACCGTGCAGACCCAGATGGCCAAGGCGGGCGTGCGCCTGGCCTGGATGCTGAACGCATCGCTGCGCTGACAGCGCGAACGGCTTATTGCGCCGACATGATGTGGCTGCGAACCATCGGGCTTTTTTTTTTCGCGCTCGCAAATTGCCGCCCGCCAACCCAATTTGCTCGCGCGAGGGCTATTGCGCCGACATGATGTGGCTGCGAACCATCGGATAGATTTGGGTCGCCCAGCGGCTGCCGGAAAAGACGCCGTAATGGCCGACACCGGCCTGCACATAGTGTTTCTTGCGGAAGGGTCTGACGTTGGCACAGAGGTCCTGCGCCGCCATCGTCTGGCCCAGTCCGCAGATATCGTCGCGCTCGCCTTCCACCGTCAGCAGCGGCATCTTGCGGATCGCGCGCGGGTCCACCCTGCGGTCCCGCCAGTCATAGATACCGCGCGGCAGGTGATGTTCCTGAAATACCTTGCGCACCGTATCCAGGTAGAATTCGGCGGGCAGGTCCGCGACCGAGAAATACTCGTCATAGAACTTCCGGTTGGCGTCGGCCTTGGCCGTTTCGCCGTTCAGGATATGGCCGAACAGGTCCATATGGGCGCGCACATGGCGCGATAGGTTCATCGTGACGAAAGCCGACAGTTGCAGGAAACCGGGATAGACCCGGCGGCGCGCCCCGTCATAGCGGCACGGCACGGTGGTAATCAGATTGTCCTCGAACCATTCCAGCGGATGTTCCTGGGCCAGGTGGTTGACGCGCGTGGGGTTGATCCGCGTGTCCACCGGCCCGGCCATCAGGGTCAGGCTGCGCGGCGCGGCGGCATGACCGTCTTCGGCCATCAGGGCCGCCGCCGCCAGCATGGACGGGCAGGGCTGGCACACCGCCATGCCATGCGCATCGCCCAGATGGGTGAAGAAGGCGATCAGGTGGTCGATATATTCGTCGGTGCCGAAGCGCCCTTCCGACAGCGGCACATCGCGGCCGCTTTTCCAGTCGGTGATATAGACATCGTGATCGGCCAGCAGAATCTGGACGGTGTTACGCAACAGGGTGGCGAAGTGTCCCGCCATCGGCGCGGCCAGCAGCACCTTGGGCTGGGCCGGCCCGCCCTCCTTGCGGAAATGCACCAGGTTGCCGAACGGCATCTCCAGCGCGATCTCTTCGGTCACGGGAAAGGCCGTGCCCGCCACGACGGCCTCCGCGATGCCATAGTCCGGGCGGTCGTGGATCATGTGGGCGCGGGCAAAAATCTCGGCCCCCGCCGCGATGCTGCGCAGCATGTAATTGGTGGAAGGCCCCAGCGCGGGATCGGACAGCGCGCTCTTGACCAGACCCGCCCCGGCCCGGAACGGAGCCAGGAAATCCTGCTGGGCCTGATAGGCTTGATACAACATCCGCTCTCGGCCAGCCCCAAACACGCGCGCGCCATTCCGGGACCCGGATGGCGCTTTCTGCCGTCATGCTGCAACGCAAAATAACGCTTGTCAACGCGCGCCATCCGGCAAAGACTTAGGCCATGACCCACGCCGTCCTGACGATATCCAGCAAGAACTACTCCTCCTGGTCGCTGCGCGGCTGGCTGCTGTGCCGCATGGCGGGGCTGGATTTCCGCGAGGAAGTGCTGTCGCCGGACGATGCCGACGCCCGCGCCGAACTTTTGCTGCTGTCGCCGTCCTTCCTGGTGCCGCGCCTGACGCACAACGGAATCAAGGTCTGGGACACGCTGGCCATCGCCGAATATCTGCACGAGCAGTTTCCGCAGGCCGGGATTCTGCCGAAGGATGCGGCGGCGCGCACCCATTGCCGCGCCGTCGCGGGCGAGATGCATTCGGGCTTTTCCAACCTGCGCTCGGCGCTGCCGATGAATCTCAAGGCCCGCTACAAAAACTTCAAGATCTGGGCGGCGGCACAGGCCGATATAGACCGCATCGCCGCCATCTGGCGCGAATGCCTGTTGCAGTATGGCGGCCCGTACCTGTTCGGCGAAACGCCCACCCTAGCCGACGCCATGTATGCGCCGGTGGCGACGCGTTTCACCACCTATGACGTCCGGCTGGACCGGGTCTGCGCCGACTATTGCGAAACCATCCAGACCCTGCCCGACATGATCGAATGGATCGAGGCGGCCCGGACCGAAAAAACCGGCATCGAGGAACTGGAAGCGGAGTTCTAGGTCAGCTCGCGTTCGGTTCGGTCTGGAGCTGGACGAAGTTTCCGATCCCCATCTGCTCGATCAGGCGAAGCTGGGTCTGCAGCCAGTCCACATGCTCTTCCTCGCTGTCGAGGATGGCGGTGAACAGTTCGCGGGTCATGTAGTCCTTGACCGTCTCGCAATGGGCGATGGCCAGCTTGAGATCGGGAATGGCCATCATCTCCAGCGACAGGTCGCACTTGATGATTTCCTGCACATCTTCGCCGATCATCAGCTTGCCCAGGTCCTGCAGGTTGGGCAGCCCACCCAGGAACAGCACGCGCTTGATGATCTTGTCGGCGTGCTTCATCTCATCGATGGATTCCTCGTATTCCTTCTTCGCCAGGATGCTGAGGCCCCAGTCGGCCAGCATGCGCGAATGCAGGAAGTACTGGTTGATCGCGGTGAGTTCGTTCTTCAGGACCTTGTTGAGGAACGAGATGGTGACGGGATCGCCGGAGATCGAGGCGTGGGGCGTGGGGCCCGGCGCTACTCCGCTGCCAGCCGAAGGGCGTGACGGCTTTCTTCCAGCATTCCTTCGATCGTTTCCTGGCATCGTCCGCAATTCTTTCTCACGCCGCAGCGTGCATAGACATCATCCGCATCGCATGCGCCGCCGCAGATGGCGGCGCCGATGCGCTGTTCATTGAGTCTATTGCAGACGCAGACGATCATTCCAAGCGATCCGGGCGAGAGCGATTTGCACCTGCATTAAAATACAGGTTTATGAGAGTGATTGTCAATGTCGGTCGCAAAACCCAGCAAATTCAAGGCTCTTGCGCCGCATTTGCAGCCACTTCGGGCTTATAGGGGTGGCGTGGCCTCGGCCATTTTCTGGACCGTGACGTAGTCGGTCTTGCCGGTCGCCAGGACGGGAATCGAGTCCACGACCAGCACGCGTCGCGGCACCGCCAGCTCGCTGACGCCGTGGTTCTGCGCCCAGGCGATCAGCTCCATGCGCTGGGCCTCGGCGGCGTCGGTCAGCAGCACGATCTGTTCGCCCTTCCTGCCGTCCGGCACCACCACGGCCGCATGGGCATTTTCGGGCCACAAGGCGGCGGCGACATTCTCCACCACCGCCAGCGATACGGTTTCGCCGCCGATCTTGGCGAACCGCTTGAGGCGGCCGCGAATGGCGATGAACCCCTCCGCGTCGATCGCCACCACATCGCCGGTATTGTACCAGCCGTCTTCGGGCGGCACGATCCGGCCCGGCGCGTCGGGCCGGATATAGCCCAGCATCACATTGGGGCCCTTGACCCACAATTCGCCCGCACCGGAAATGCCGGGCACCGGCTCCACCCGCGCTTCCATGCCCGGCATCATGCGGCCCACCGTGCCGGGATGGTTGGCCTCGACCTGGTTGGCGGCCACCACGGGCGCGGCCTCGGTCACGCCATAGCCTTCCAGCAGGTGGATGCCGTATTTGCGGCGCACCAGCGCGCGGGTTTCATCGCGCAGCCGCTCCGCGCCGCAGACCGCCAGCCGCACCGTGTCCAGGTCGCCGCTTTCGCCGGCGCGAGCATATTGCGTGACGAAGGTGTCGGTGGACAGAAGGATGGTCGCGCCATGCTGGCGGATGCGGCGCACGATCTCTTTTGGCTGCAGCGGCGTGGGATGGCAGACGACGCGGATGCCCGCCACCAGCGGCAGGATGGTGCCCACCGTCAGGCCGAAACAATGGAAGACGGGCAGGGGATTGAAGACGATGTCGCCGGGATAAAGGTCTATGTGCGCGCGCACCTGCGCCACATTGGACAGGATGTTGGCATGGCTGAGGGCCACGCCCTTGGGCTCGCCCTCGGTGCCGGAGGTGAACAGGATCACGGCGGGCCGCGACGGATCGGGGCGTGACGCCACCAGGCGCGGCGCCAGCTTGCCCGCCACCGCCGTCAGCTTGTCGCCCAGCGACAGCGACTTGCGGACATCTTCCAGATAGACGATCTCGAAATCTGTTAACGCCGCGATGGTGTCTTCCAGTTTGGCGACCTCGACCAGGCGGCGGGCGGTGACGATGCGCCGGACCTGCGCCGTGCCCAGCGCGCTTTTCAGGCCCGCCGCGCCACTGGTGAAGTTCAGCATGGTGGGCACGCGGCCGAACGCCGACAGGGCGAATACGGTCAGGGCCGCCGCCGCCCCGGTGGGCAGCATCACGCCCACGCATTCGCCTTTGCGCGTGCGGGATTTCAGCGCAGAACCCAGCGCGAAACTGGCGCGCAGGATCTGGTCATAGGTGAGGGTGCGCTCGTCGCCATCCACCAGCGCGGGCGTGTCGCCGCCGAATTCGGCCCGCGCGGCCAGCAGCGCCTGGAACAGCGAGCGTTGCGCGGATTGCGGGTCGAACGGCATCCGTGTCGCTGCGGCGTCAGACATGCAAACTTCCCGGTTTCCGGCCGGGTTTTCCGGCGAAGCGCTCCGGGAAGAATGCTTACATCATGTGGCGGTCATGTGGCGCGGAAATGCCCGATCCAGCTCTGGAAATTGCGGACCAGCTTTTCGCGCCCCGTCGGCGTGGCGTTGCGGAACATCCCCGCGATCTGGTCACGCAAGTGTCGTGAATCGGCCCACAGCTTTTCGGCCTGCGGTTCGATCGCGCCGCGCAGCGGCTTGATGACTTCGCGCTCGATCCGCCGGGGGCCGATCAGCGCCACCGCCAGCGCCGCCAACCCCACCGTGCCGATGGCGACATAGGCGGTCTTGGCGGCGGGGCTGGTCGCGGCCCGCATCAGGCTTTCGCGCAGCGAGCCGCGCGGGACGGGATGGTGGATTTTATCCACCGCGCGGACGGCGCGGCGGCGGGCACGGGTGGTCATCAGGGGCCTCCAGTTCAGGTTTGCAGTGCAACGGCAACGCGCGGAAACAGTGCCGGGTTCACCAGAAGACAATATTCCCATCACGCAGGGCAGATACGCGGTGCAGGCTTGGTGATTTCGCAAGGGCGAGCGGCTATATCTCGGCCATGACCACCGTCATCAACACCCTCGACCGTGCCCTGCGCCATCCCGAAAAGGCGCACCGGCCCGACAATGACATCCAGCGCAAGCCGGACTGGATCCGCGTCAAGGCGCCGGTGTCGCACGAATATGCCGTCACCCGCGACATCGTCCGTGCCGGCAAGCTGCACACCGTCTGCGAGGAGGCGGCCTGTCCCAACATCGGCGAGTGCTGGACCAAGCGCCACGCCACCATGATGATCATGGGCGGCACCTGCACCCGTGCCTGCGCCTTCTGCAATGTCCGCACTGGGCTGCCCGACGCGCTGGACACCGACGAGCCGGAGCGGGTCGCCGGAACGGTCAAGACGCTGGGCCTGGCCCATGTGGTCATCACCTCGGTGGACCGTGACGACCTGGCAGATGGCGGTGCCGATCATTTCGCCCGCACCATCAACGCCGTGCATCAGGAAAGCCCCGGCACCACGGTGGAGGTGCTGACGCCCGACTTCCTGCGCAAGGACGGCGCCATCGAGACGGTGATGGCCGCCAGGCCGGAAGTGTTCAATCACAATCTGGAAACCGTGCCGCGGCTCTATCTGACCATCCGTCCAGGCGCGCGCTATTACGCCAGCCTGCGGCTGCTGGAACGCGCCAAGGAGCTTTATCCGGAAGGCTTCACCAAGTCGGGTCTCATGGTGGGGCTGGGCGAGACGCGCGAGGAGATTATGCAGGTGATGGACGACCTGCGCGCCGCCAAAGTGGATTTCCTGACCATCGGCCAATACCTCCAGCCCACCAAGAAACATGCCCGGCTGGACCGTTTCTGGACGCCGGAGGAATTCGCCAGCCTGGAAAGCATCGCCCGCGCCAAGGGATTCCTGATGGTGTCGGCTTCGCCGCTCACCCGTTCCTCCTATCACGCCGACAGCGACTTCGCGGAAATGAAGAAGAACCGCGCCGCCAAACTCGGATGATCTCGCACCGCGAGACCCGCATCGTCCCCTATCCGGCGGCGCTGATGTATGCGGTGGTGTCCGACGTGGAGAAGTATCCGCAATTCCTGCCCTGGGTGGTGGCGCTGCGCGTGCTGTCGCGGGGCGAAAACCGCATGACCGCCGAAATGGCGGTGGGCTATGGCGCGCTGCGCGAACGCTATACCAGCGATGTGCGGCTCGACCCGGTGGAGCGGCGCATCGATGTGGTGCAGACCCAAGGCCCGTTCAAGCAGCTTGAGAACCATTGGCGCTTCACGCCCCATGCCGAAGGCTGCGAGGTGGAGTTCTCGATCCTGTTCGCGTTCCGCAGCCGGTTGCTGCACAGCCTGGCGGGCAGCGCCTTCGAGAAAGTGATGCTGAAAATGGCCGACGCCTTCGAGGCGCGGGCCAGGACATTGCAGGAAAAAGGGGAGGCGGCATGAAAAGGTTTTTGATCGCGGCGCTGCTGGCGCTGCTGGCGAATCCGGTGGCGGCCCTGGCGCAGCAGGCGCCGCGCACCATCCTGTTCGTGGGCAACAGCTTTACCTTCGGCGCGGGATCACCCGCCCATCACTACAGGACCGACACCGTCACCGACCTCAACGGTCCCGACGCCAAGGGCAAGACCGTGGGCGGGGTGCCCGCAATCTTCAAGGCCTTCACCCGCCAGGCGGGCCTGTTCTACGACGTGCATGTGGAGACGGTGGGCGGCAAGGGGCTGGATTTTCACTACGCCGAAAAGCGCGCCCTGATCGACAGGCCCTGGGATGTTGTGGTGATGCACGGCTATTCCACCATGGACCAGGCCAATCCCGGCAATCCCGCGCTGCTGGTCTCGTCGGCCCGGACGATCAGCGACATGTTCCGCGCCCGAAATCCCCGCGCCGACATCTGGCTGACCGCCACCTGGAGCCGCGCCGACCTGACCTATCCCGACGGCAAGCCGTGGCACGGCAAGCCTATCACCCGGATGGGCGAGGATGTCGCCGCCGGGTATGCGCTTGCCGCAAAGGCCGCCAGCGCGACCGGCGTGGTGCCGGTGGGGCTGGCCTGGAACCGCGCCTTCGCGGCGGGCTTTGCCGATGACAATCCCTATGACGGCATCGCGCCCGGCAAGGTCAGCCTGTGGACGCACGACCACTATCATGCCAGCACTTATGGCTATTACCTGGAAGCGCTGATGGTCTTCGCCAAGGTGACGGGCAAGGACCCGCTGTCGCTGGGCGAGGACGAGACCGTGGCCGACGATATGGGTTTCTCCAAGCCGCAGACCAAGGCCCTGCAGCAGATCGCCCATGACGAATGGATGGCGGCTAGGTAAGCGCCGCGACCAGATCCAGCGCCGCATCCACCGTCTTGAGCCGCACTGCATCGCGCCCGATGGCGCCGAAGCGACATTCGCGGTGGAGCAGGCGTGCGCCATCGCTGACGATCATGCCGGCGGCGATATGCACCAGCCCCACGGGCTTGTCCGCGCTGCCGCCGCCCGGCCCGGCAATGCCGGTCACGGCCACGGCGACCGCAGCCTGTGAATGGGCCAGCGCGCCCTGGGCCATCGCGCGCGCCACCTGTTCGGATACCGCGCCATAGGTGTCCAGCGTGTCGCGCGGCACGCCCAGCATCTGCATCTTGGCGGTGTTGGAATAGGTGATGAAGCCGCGCTCGAACACATCCGACGACCCCGGGATATCGGTGAACAGCACCGCGATCAGTCCGCCGGTACAGCTTTCGGCGGTCGCCAGCATCCGGCCCTGGCCGCGCAGCGCCGCCAACAGGTCTTCCGCGCGGGCGAGCAGCGCCTCAGAAAACATGGAACAGGTTGGTGTAATGCGCCGCGCCCGCCAGCACACCCGCCATCAGGCCCGCGATCATGTCGTCGGCCATCACGCCCAATCCGCCTTCA
Organism: Rhizomicrobium sp.; assembly: GCA_035714165.1. Lineage (GTDB taxonomy): Bacteria > Pseudomonadota > Alphaproteobacteria > Micropepsales > Micropepsaceae > Rhizomicrobium. The sequence goes on along the minus strand of DASTMN010000040.1, from coordinate 20,523 downwards.
AGTTTTGTGTCGGCCCAGGAGACCGGCCAGGGCTTCCAGATATCGAACAGCCGGAACAGCAGGAAGGCCAGGAAGAAAGCGGGCAGGGACAGCGTTCCGAAGGCGACGCAGGCACAGGCCAGCCATTGCCCGGCCAGTTCGTCGATCACGCATTCGGACGGATCGGCATTGCCGGTGGCGCGCACATGCGCCCCGCAGGCCACGACACCGATGCCAAAGGCCAGCAGGCTGGCAACCAGAAGCCCGGCAGCACCCGCCAGTTGCGCGATCATCACCGCAAAGGGCACTGCCACGGCGCTGGCCACCGTGCCGGAGGCGGCGGGCGCATAACCGATGCCCAGCATGGTTGCCGCCAGCGTCGAGGCGGCGGGCATCTTCACAGCTTCACCGTGGCGATGGCCTGGGCGGCGATGCCTTCGCGGCGGCCGGTAAAGCCCAGACCTTCGGTGGTGGTGGCCTTGACGCTCACGCGCGACGGCTCCAGCCCCAGGATTTCAGCGATCTTGTCGCGCATGGCCTCGCGGTGCGGTCCCACCTTGGGCCGCTCGCAGATGATGGTGAGGTCGACATGGCTGATGACGCCGCCCTTGTCGCGCACCAGCGTCGCGGCATGGTCGAGGAACTTCCAGGACGGCGCGCCGCGCCAGCGTTCGTCGGTGGGCGGGAAGTGCATGCCGATATCGCCCGCGCCGATGCAGCCCAGCAGCGCGTCGGTGATGGCATGCAGCCCCACATCGGCGTCGGAATGGCCTTCCAGCGAATGGGTGTGCGGTATCTTCAGCCCGCACAGCCAGATGTGATCGCCCTCGGCGAATTTGTGCACGTCATAGCCGCTGGCGGTGCGGATATCGTAACCGATCAGGCTCTCCGCCAGCGCGAAGTCTTCCTTGCGTGTCACCTTGATGTTCTTCTCCTCGCCTTCGACCATCGCCACCGTCAATCCCGCCAGTTCGGCCAGCGCCACATCATCCGTCACCTCGGTCCCGGCATGGGTGCGATGCGCGGCCAGGATTTTGTCATAGACGAAGCCCTGCGGCGTCTGGGCGCGATAAAGGCCGTCGCGCGGCACCACCACCCAGCGGCCCTGTTCGTCCTTGCGCCGCAGTGTGTCGGCGGCGGCGATCATGGGCAGCGCGCCATCCGCGCCCTTCTCCAGCGCCGCCACCACATCGGCGATCACCCGGCGCGACACCAGCGGCCGCGCCGCGTCATGGATCAGCACGAAATCCGGCGGGGACGCCGCCAGCGCCTCCAGCCCCAGCCGCACCGATTCCTGGCGCGTGGCCCCGCCCGGCACCGGGCCGGGCAGGTCCAGCCCCGCCAGGGCCTCAGCCGCCAGTCCTTCCTGGCCCCGGCCGATCACCAGCTGGACCGGATAGCCGGAAAAAGCCTGCACGGTCCTGCGCAGGATGGGCTGGCCCGACAGGCGCTCATATTGCTTGGGCAGGGCGGTTCCGGCCCGTTCGCCCTTGCCGGCGGCGACGATCAGGACGGCGAGACGGGACATGGACACTCCAGGAAAAGGCTGCGGACTGCCTAACATTCCCCGCCGCGCCCCGCGATTCATATGTTGCCAGACCAGAATTTGCCTATAATATGGTCATTACATTTTTTGTCTAAACAATAGGCACATTCTTGGTCGTCCAGACGCTACAGAAGATCAAGACTCCCGACCTGTCCGGCGGCGCGCCCATTGCCAATGCGCTGCCCATGCCCATCCTGCTGGTGGGATCGCAGCGCCAGATACTCTACGCCAATCCGGCCGCCGAACAGTTTTTCGAGACCGGCGCGGCGCTGCTGCTAAAGCAGAGCCTGACCGACCTGCTGCCTTTCGACAGTCCGCTCTTCCAGCTTCTGGCGCAGGTGCAGGAGCGCAATTCCTCCGCCGCCGAGCGCGATGTGGACCTGTCCACCCCGCGTCATGGCGAGCGCATCGCCGATGTCAGCCTGACGCCGATCCCCGATACCGACGGGGTGATGGCCCTGACACTCCAGGAACGCAGCCTGGCGCAGCGCATGGACCGCCAGTTGATGGCGCGGGGCGCGGTGCGTTCCATGCACGGCATGGCGGCTGTGCTGGCGCACGAAATCAAGAATCCGCTGGCCGGCATTCGCGGCGCGGCGCAACTGCTGGAAGAGGCGCTGGGCTCGCAGGAGCGCGAGATGACCCAGCTCATCATCGCCGAATCCGACCGCATTCGCGGGCTGATAGACCGCATGGAAAGCTTCGGCGACACCCGCGCCTTCGCCCGCCATCCCGTCAACATCCATGAAGTGCTGGACCGTGTCCGCAAGGTGGCGGAATCCGGTTTCGCGCGCGGCGTCACCATTCTGGAAAGCTTCGACCCCTCGCTGCCGCCGGTCTCCGGCGACCGCGACCAGCTGATCCAGGTCTTCCTCAACCTGGTCCGCAATGCCGCCGATGCGCTGCCCGAAACCGGCGGCGAGATCACCCTGACCACCGGCTATCGCCCCGGCGTGAAGTTCGGCGCCGGCGTGGCGGGCGAGCGTGTCTCGCTGCCGCTGGAGGTAACGGTGCGCGACAACGGGTCGGGCGTGTCGGGCGACCTGCTGCCGCACATCTTCGATCCCTTCGTCACCACCAAGGTGCGCGGTTCGGGACTGGGGCTGGCGCTGGTCGCCAAGATCGTCGGCGACCATGGCGGCGTGATCGAATGCGATTCCGTGCCCGGCCGCACAATCTTCCGCGTGCTGCTGCCGCAAGCCCGGGATGGAGACCTCTGACATGACCGCCACCATCCTTGTCTGCGACGACGACAGCGCCATCCGCACGGTGCTCAACCAGGCCCTGGGCCGCGCCGGGTACGATGTCCGCACCACCGGCACGGCGGCGGGGCTGTGGCGCTGGATCGCGGCGGGCGAGGGCAATCTGGTGATCACCGATGTGGTGCTGCCCGACGAAAGCGGGTTCGACCTGATCCCGCGCATCAAGCGTATCCGGCCCGACCTGCCGATCCTGGTGATGAGCGCCCAGAACACCCTGCTGACCGCCATCACGGCGGCGGAACGCGGCGCGTTCGAATACCTGCCCAAGCCCTTCGACCTGCGGGAGTTGACCAGCGTGGTGCAGCGCGCCCTGGCCAGCCCGCAGGGACGGCGCGACACGGCGGTGGAAGCGGCGGAAGAACGCCTGCCGCTGATCGGGCGCAGCCCGGCGATGCAGGAAATCTACCGCGTCATCGCCCGGCTGACCCAGACCGACCTGACCGTGATGATCATGGGCGAAAGCGGCACCGGCAAGGAACTGGTGGCGCGCGCCCTGCACGATTACGGCAAGCGCCGCCACGGCACCTTCGTGGCGGTAAATATGGCCGCCATCCCCAAGGAACTGGTGGAAAGCGAACTGTTCGGCCATGAGCGGGGCGCCTTCACCGGCGCCACCAATCGCGGCATCGGCCGTTTCGAGCAGGCCGAAGGCGGCACGCTGTTCCTGGACGAGATCGGTGACATGCCGCTGGAAGCCCAGACCCGGCTGCTGCGCGTGCTGCAACAGGGCGAATACACCACGGTGGGCGGGCGCACCGCGATCAAGACCGATGTGCGCATCATCGCCGCCACCAACAAGGACCTGCGCCAGCTCATCGGGCAGGGCCTGTTCCGCGAGGATCTTTATTACCGCCTCAACGTCGTGCCGCTGCGGCTGCCGCCCTTGCGCGAGCGCATCGAGGACATTCCCGACCTGGTGCGCCATTTCCTGCGCAAGGCCGAGGATGAGGGCCTGCCGCACAAGACATTGGACAACGAGGCGCTGGACATGCTGCGGCGGCATCGCTGGCCGGGCAATGTCCGCGAACTGGAAAACCTGATCCGCCGCCTGGCCGTGCTGCAATCGGGCGACACGATTTCCGCCGCCGCCGTCAGCGCCGAACTGAAGGAGCCGGTCCGGCCCGTGCCCGTCGAGGAAGACGAGGCGCAATCGCTGACCGTTTCGGTGGAGCAGCACCTGACCCGCTACTTCCTGGCCCAGGGCGACAAGCTGCCGCCGCCCGGCGTCTATGACCGTGTCCTTCAGGAGGTAGAACGGCCGCTGATCTCCATCTGCCTGGCCGCCACGCGCGGCAACCAGATCCGCGCCGCGCAGCTTCTGGGACTGAACCGCAATACGCTTCGCAAGAAAATCAGGGACCTTGGACTTGAAGTCATTCGCGGGATCAGGACCGAATAGGTTCGCAACGCCGCAAGGATGCGCGACAGCGGCCCGAGGGACCGGACCAGACGCGCTATTTTCCCAAATCCCTGAACAATTCCGCGGATTTGCTGGTTTTCGGCCCGGCACCCTGTAGCCGAATTGTGACGCAGCATTCTTGCAACAGTCCGTGCCTTGGCTACACTCCGCCCCGCCGGCTTGGGGTTGGGGACCGGCGCAACGGAAGACATGGTCAGCGAAACGACGTCCCTCAAACGGTACGCGGGCTTGCGCGCGGTGTCCCGGCCTTCGCGGCTGGCGCTGGTGGTCGCCATGCTGGCGGTGGTGTCCGGCTGTGTCACCTATGCGCTGCTGACCGGGCTGACCCCCTATACCCCCGACCATGCCGGGCTGATCGCCCTGCTGCTGGTGAACCTGATCCTGGTCCTGACCCTGGCGGGGCTGATCCTGTGGCGGCTGGCGCGGCTGTGGGCCACCCGCAAGTCCGGGCGCGCCGGGGCGCGGCTGCATGTGCGGCTGGTGGGCTGGTTCTCGGCCATCGCCGTGGTGCCCGCCATCCTGGTGGCGGTGTTCGCGGCGGTGACGCTGAATCTGGGTCTGGACGCGATGTTCTCGGACCGGGTGAAGGACGCGCTGGGCAATGCGGTGAACGTGGCCCAGGTCTATGTGAAGGACCATGAGCGCTCGATCCTGACTGACGCCTATACCATCGCCGACAACATCCAGCGCGATCCGCAACTGTTCGACGAGCAGCGCCATGTCCGCGCCGACCGGCTGTTCACCCGGCTGGGCACCCTGACCAAGGATCGCGGGTTGCAGGCATCCTACATCATGGACAGCACCGGCCATATCCTGGGCAGCACCAAGCAGAAATTCCTGAAAGACCCCAAGCCGCCCACCGCGGCCGATTTCGTGCAGGCGCGGCAGGGCATCGTGGTGGACGCTAATGCCGACAACGGCACGGTCACCGCACTGGTCCAGATGCAGACCCTGAACGACGCCTTCCTGATGGTGGTGCGCGTCGTGGACCCCGGCGTGTTCGGCTATTACCTGCGGACCCGCGACGCGGTGAGCGAATACAACCGGCTGGAGGAAAACCGCTCGGCGGTGTCGCTGGTTTTCGCCACCCTCTATGCGGTGGTGTCGCTTGTGGTGCTGCTGGCCGCCATCTGGGCGGGCCTGTGGGCGGCCAACCGCCTGGTGCGGCCCATCTCAGGCCTGATCGATGCCGCCGAGCGCGTCACCGAGGGCGATCTCGATGTGCAGGTGCGGATCGACCGCGAAGATGACGAGCTGGGCACGCTGGGCACCGCCTTCAACCGCATGACCGGAGAACTCTCCGCCCAGCGCGCCGACCTTGTCGCCGCCAACCGCCTCAACGAAACCCGCCGCCGGTTCACCGAAACCGTGCTGTCGGGCGTCAGCGCCGGGGTGATCGGCCTGGACCAGGAAGGCCATATCACCATCGTCAACCGCGCCGCCGCCCGCCTGCTGGATGCCGCGCCGGAAGACCTGGAAGCGGGCCATTATTCGGAGATGCTGCCGGAACTGGCCGCGATGATCCGCCGTGCCATGAGCGAACCGGCGGGCCGCGCAGGTGGCGAGGTGACGCTGAAGCGCGCCGGCAATCCCCGCAGCCTCAGCGTCCAGGTCTCCGCCGAACGCGGCGCGACCTCGGACGGCTTCGTTATCACCTTCGACGATATCACCGACCTGGTCAGCGCCCAGCGCACGGCGGCCTGGGCCGATGTCGCCCGCCGCATCGCCCATGAGATCAAGAATCCGCTGACACCCATCCAGCTTTCGGCCGAACGCCTCAAGCGCAAATATGCCGCCGAAATCGTCACCGACCCGGATGTGTTCCAGCAATGCACCGACACCATCGTGCGGCAGGTGGGCGATATCGGGCGCATGGTGGACGAGTTCTCCTCCTTCGCGCGCATGCCCACCCCGGTCATGCGGCGGGAGAACGCCCAGGAACTGCTGCAACAGGCGCTGTTCCTGCAACGGGTCGCCAATCCCCAGATCACCTTCGTCACCGACACGCCCAAGGAGCCGGTCTATTTCGAAGGCGACGGCCGCCTGATCTCCCAGGCCCTGACCAACGTGCTGAAGAATGCGGGCGAGGGGGTCGCGGCCCGTATTGCCCGCGGCGATGACGAACCGGGCCGCATCACCATCACCCTGGGGACCGCCGCCCGGGAAGACGGCGGCGCGGCCTTCTTCTATCGCATCACCGACAACGGCATCGGCCTGCCGCCGGAACACAAGCATCGCCTGACCGAACCCTATGTCACGACCCGCGCCAAGGGCACCGGCCTGGGACTGGCGATCGTGCGCAAGATCATGGAAGACCATGGCGGGGACATCACCCTCGCCGATGTGGAGAATGGAGAGGGGGCCCAGGTCACGCTCACTTTCCCCTTCGCACAGAAAAATGTGAAAGGCACAGAGGATGAGCAAAAACGGATCGCTGATCGCGTCTGAAATCCTGATCGTGGACGACGAAGAGGATATCCGCGACCTGATCGCGGGCATCCTGCATGATGAGGGTTATACCACCCGCGTGGCCGGCGATTCCGAGTCTGCGCTGGCGGCGCTGCGCGCCCGCCGCCCGCAGCTCCTTGTGCTGGATATCTGGCTGCAGGGCAGCAAGCTGGACGGCATCGAACTGCTGGATGTGGTCAAGCGCGAGCATCCCGACCTGCCGGTGGTGATGATCTCCGGCCACGGCACCATCGAAACCGCCGTCGCCTCGATCAAGAAGGGCGCTTACGATTTCGTGGAAAAGCCCTTCAAGGCCGACCGGCTGCTGCATGTGATGGAACGCGCGCTGGAATCGGCGCGCCTCAAGCGCGAGGTCCAGGAACTCAAGCTCAAGACGGGCGACGAGGGCGAACTGGTGGGCAACTCCTCGACTATCACCCAGCTCCGGGCGCTGATCGACAAGATCGCGCCTACCAACAGCCGCGTGCTGATCGCCGGTCCCGCCGGGTCGGGCAAGGAAGTGGCGGCGCGCCTGATCCATGCCCGCTCGCGCCGCGCCGGCAACGCCTTCGTGGCGGTGAACTGCGCCACCATGGAGCCGGACCGGCTGGAAGCCGAACTGTTCGGCGTGGAAGGCGACGGCGCGCGCAAGACCGGCCTGTTCGAACTGGCGCATAACGGCACGCTGTATCTCGACGAGGTGGCGGACATGCCGCTGGAGACGCAGGGCAAGATCCTGCGCGTGCTGATTGACCAGACCTTCACGCGCGTCGGCGGCCAGGACCGTGTGCAGGTGGATGCGCGCGTCATCTGCTCCACGACCCGCGACCTGCGCGCCGAAACCGAGGGCGGCCGCTTCCGCGAGGATCTCTATCACCGCCTGAACGTGGTGCCGGTGCGTATTCCCTCGCTGGCCGAGCGGCGCGACGATATTCCCGTGCTGGTCAGCCATTTCATGAAGCGCCTGTCGGCGGCGGCGGGCCTGCCCATGCGCCAGATCGGCGACGATGCGATGGCGGTGCTGCAGACGCATGGCTGGCCGGGCAATGTGCGCCAGCTTCGCAACATCGTGGAACGGCTGCTGATCCTGGCCAGCGACGATGTGACCGAGGCGATCACCGCCGAACTGCTGCCCACCGACCTCAGTTCCGGGGTGGGCGGCGCCAAGACCGGCGATCTGGTGATCTCGCTGCCGCTGCGCGAGGCCCGCGAAATCTTCGAGCGCGATTACCTGATGGCGCAGATCAACCGCTTCGGCGGCAATATCAGCCGCACCGCCGCCTTTATCGGCATGGAACGCTCGGCCCTGCACCGCAAGCTGAAATCGCTGGGCGTCGGCCCGGCACAGGGCGTGCCGAACTGATGCGCGGATTTTCCAGCGGCTGGGACCGCCGCCCCCCGGACAGGGCCGGGCGCGTGACCGCGCCGCCGGGCCGCATCGCCTATGTCAACGGCCGCTACCTGCCGCACGGCCAGGCCGGCGTGCATGTCGAGGATCGCGCCCTGCAACTGGGCGACGGCATCTATGAAGTCACCCATGTCAGCGGCGGCATGCCGATGGACGAGGAGGGGCATCTGGACCGGATGGAACGCAGCCTGCGCGAACTGGGCATCGCCATGCCGATGGGCCGCGCCGCGCTGAAGCTGGTGATGCGGGAGATGATCGCGCGCAACCGGATTCCCGACGGGCTGCTATACCTTCAGGTGACGCGGGGCGCGGTGAAGCGCGACCATGTTCCGCCCGCCGACCCGCCGCGGCCCACCCTGATCCTCACCATGCGCGCGATGGACAAGACGGCGCTGGCGGCGCGGCTGCAAGAGGGCGTCTCTGTTTCCGCCCAGCCGGACATCCGCTGGGGGCGCTGTGACATCAAGACGGTGCAACTGCTGCCCAACCTGATGGCCAAGCAGGCGGCGCGCAAGGCTGGCGCTTTCGAGGCCTGGCTGGTGGACAAGGACGGTTATGTGACGGAAGGCGCATCCACCAATGCCTGGATCGTGGACGGCGAGGGCCAGGTGATCACCCGCGACCTGTCGAACGCCATCCTGCCGGGTGTCACCCGGCGCGTTTTGCTGGAGGCAATGGCCGGGGCGCAGATGCCGGTGGTGGAACGCAAGTTCACCCTGGCCGAGGCCCTGGCGGCGAAAGAAGCCTTCATTTCCTCCGCGACCGGCGCGGCCATTCCCGTGGTGCGAATAGACGGCCAGCCGGTTGGTGATGGCAGGCCGGGGCCGGTGACCCTGCGAATCCAGGCGCTGTACCGGCATCCGTCCAGTCCCAAAAACGCCTGAGTCCGCGCAATTTACCCCCTTTCGCAATTGCAGCATTCCGCTAGACTGGCTTTCAAGGTGCCGCGTAAACCCCTGCGCGGCTGAAACAATGGGCGAACCCATGAGCGAAAAACAACAGAACCTGCAGGACACATTCCTCAACGCCGTCCGCAAGAGCAAATCCTCCGTCACCATTTTCCTGGTCAACGGCGTCAAGCTTCAGGGCAACATCACCTGGTTCGACAATTTCTGCGTGCTGCTGCGCCGCGACGGCCAGTCCCAGCTTGTCTATAAGCATGCCATCTCCACCGTGATGCCGATGGGCCCGATCCAGCTCCAGGACGAACCGGCCGAAATCTAAGTTGGGCAATCGCGCATTCGTCATCCATGTCGAGCCGAAGAACCGTCACGGCGCCGAACGGGCGCTGCGTGACGGGCAGGCGCGGCTGGAGGAGGCCGTCGGCCTGACGGCCGCCATTCACCTGGACGTGGTGGCGGCGCAGGTCGCGCCGCTGTCCCGGCCCACGCCCGCCACGCTGCTGGGCGCGGGCAAGGTGGAGGAGATCGCCATTCTGGCGAAAGCCGAAGAGCCGGACGTCATCATCGTCAATGCGCACCTGACGCCGGTGCAGCAGCGCAACCTGGAAAAGGCCTGGGCCAGCAAGGTGCTGGACCGCACCGCGGTGATCCTGGAAATCTTCGGCGAGCGCGCCGCCACCCGCGAAGGCACCCTGCAGGTCGAACTGGCGCACCTGAACTATCAGCGCTCGCGGCTGGTGCGGTCATGGACCCATCTGGAACGCCAGCGCGGCGGCTTCGGCTTTCTGGGTGGCCCCGGCGAAAGCCAGATCGAAAGCGACCGGCGCCTGATCGCCGAACGCATCGTGCGGATCAAGGCCGAGCTTGAGAAGGTCAAGCGCACCCGCGGGCTGGGCCGCCAGGCGCGCAAGCGGGTGCCGTACCCGGTGGTGGCGCTGGTCGGCTATACCAATGCGGGCAAGTCCACCCTGTTCAACCGGCTGACCGATTCCGGGGTGCTGGCCAAGGACCTGCTGTTCGCCACCCTGGATCCCACCATGCGGGCGGTAAAGCTGCCGCTGGGCACCCGCATCATCCTGTCGGACACGGTGGGTTTCATCGCCGACCTGCCCACCGAACTGGTGGCGGCCTTCCGCGCCACGCTGGAAGAGGTGCTGGAGGCCGATGTCATCGTCCATGTCCGCGATACGGCCCATGACGAGACCCAGGCCCAAAAGGCCGATGTGCTGAAGGTGCTGGCCGAGCTGGGCGTCCCGCCAGACCGGCCCATGCTGGAAGTGCTTAACAAGATCGACCTGCTGGAACCGGAACAGCGGGCAGGGCTGCTGGACCGCAACGGCCGCCGCACCGGCGATGACACCATTGCTGTTTCCGCCCTGACCGGAGACGGTATTCCCGCGCTGCTGGCGGCGTTCGAGAGCGGTGTGACGCATGGCAACATCGCCCTGACGCTCAGGCTGGATGCGGCGGATGGCGAGGCGCTGGCCTTTGCCTATCGCCATGCCCAGGTGCTGGAACGGCGCGAACGGGGCAGCACGATCACCCTGTCCTTGCGGATTCACCCCGACGACCTAGGCCGGTTTGAAAACCGGTTTCCAGAGAAAGGCAAAGTAAAGCAAGGCGTTCCCGGCTGATCCTCAGTTTACGGATTAACAGCCTTCTCCGCCTTTTTGGCCTCCTGCCACAGCGCTTCCATCTCCGGCAGGCCCGCATCGGCCAGCGCCACGCCGCGCGCCGCAAGAACTGTCTCGATATGATTGAAACGCCGGGTGAATTTGGCATTGGCAGCGCGCAGGGCCGCTTCGGGGTCCACCTTGAGATGCCGCGCCAGGTTGGCGACCACGAACAGCAGGTCGCCGACTTCTTCCGCGCGCTCGGCCTGGGTCCGGGCCTGTGCGACCTCGCGGGCTTCCTCGGCAATCTTCTCGACCACAAGATCGGCATTGTTCCAGTCAAAACCGACGCTTGACGCGCGGCGCTGAAGTTTTTCCGCGCGCATCAGGGCGGGAAGGGCGCTGGCAACATCGTCCAGCAGGCTGGCCTGGCCCTTGGCGATGCGCTCGGCCTGCTTGAGCCGTTCCCAGGCATCCTTCTGAGCGGCGGCATCGGCCTGGGCCTGGGCGCTGCCGAAGATATGGGGATGGCGGGCGATCATCTTGGCGGTCACGGCCTCGACCACATCGCCGAAGTCGAACAGTCCGGCTTCCTGGGCCATACGGGCATGGAATACGACCTGGAACAGCAGGTCGCCCAGTTCGCCGGGCAGCGCCTTCAGGTCGTGATCCTGGATGGCGCTGGCGACCTCATAGGCTTCCTCGATGGTGTACGGCGCGATGGTCGCGAAACTCTGTTCGCGGTCCCACGGACAGCCGCCGGGACCGCGCAGCCGCGCCATGATCTCCAGCAACACGGCCATGTCACGGGAGGGCTTCAGATCGGGGGGATTCGTCATCACGGCATTGGACGGGCGGGACGGGATGGCCGCAAGCCCGGCCTGACAGCCGCCCACCAATTTATCGTATAAGTAATATTATGAGAAATTATAGCATGGGTGTGACGGCCGCGCGGCATTTGGCGGCTGGAATCGCCCGATCGGTCAGCTCTTGGCCGGGCCGCGTGTGACAGTGAAGTATTTGAGCCGTTCGGCCGCCGGGGCGTAATCCGGCTCCAGTTCCAGCACCTTCTTGTAGTCGTAATAGGCCTCGCGGAACCGCCCCATCATTTCATAGGCCACGGCGCGGTCGAAATAGCCGATATGGGGAAACGACATTCCCAGCGCCAGGCCCCGGTTGATGCTGTCCAGCGCCTCCTGGTGGCGGCCCTTGCGGATCATCACCACGCCCAGGTTCACATGCGGGTCGCCCAGTTCCGGGTCCAGCCGTATGCTCTCGTTGAAGTCCCAGCTGGCATTGTCCATCTGGCCCAGCGCGTTCAGCATCACGCCGCGATTGTCGTGCGTGGCGGCGCGGTCCTTGACCGACAGCGCCTCGCGCTTGAGCGCCTCGTTGCAGGCGGTGATGCCGTCGCGTAGCTGGTTGCCTGCCTTGGCATAGAGAAAACATTCATGCGCCAGCCCGGCACCGCGCGAGACGATAGTCTGGCTCCAGGCCGGAGACGGTCCCAAAAGCCCGGCGGCAACAATCAGGAAAGCACGAACCTTCATTCGGGTATCCCCAGCGAAAGTTGACAGCCGCAGGATACACCCGCGCGCCCTGCGCGGAAAGCCGGACCCTGCCAGCCTGTTCCCGCGATGGAACCGCCCTACTTCACCCGGTCCTGAATCCGGGCCAGCCCCGCGATGGCGCAGGGTTCGTCGCGGTCGCCGCCCGGCGCACCCGACACCGCGATCACGCCCAGAAGTTCCGTCCCGGCGCGAATGGGAATTGCGCCCTGGCGCGGCGGGCCGGTCAGCGGGTCTTTTTCCATCCGCGCCATCAAGGCGGCATCCTGTGCGGCGCGCGCCGCCATCTCGCCGCTGGTGACGCCATGCTTTATCACCGTCCGGGCCTTGCCCATCGCGATGCGCTGGGTGATCGCGGCGGCGCCATCGTTCGACAGCATCACGATGGGGTCGCCCGCCGAATCCGTTACCAGCGTGGTGGTGCGATAGCCATTGGCCAGGCATTGGGCGTTGGCGGCCTGGGCCGCTTCCACCGCCAGCGCGGCGGAAATACCCCTGGCGCGGGCCGGGCGCGGGGCGCGCACTTCGTCATTGCCGGGCGGTGCGGCGATGGTGGGCGCGGCCACGGCGCAGGGCTGGCGCGGCGCATTCACATCCTGCCCTGCTCCATCGATGCCGCAGTCGTGCCAGGCGGCCATCGCTTCGGGCCGGGTGATGAAGGCCAGGAAATGCGCCGCATCGGCGGGAGACTTGCTGCGCGCCAGGCTGGCTGCCTGGAAGTCTATGTACATGTTCAGCTCGGCGGGAAACGGCGCGACCAGCTCGGCGGCCGGGTTGGACAGTTCCTCGCTTATGGTGCCACCCGCGAACGGCATGTGATCGTTGATGACGATCAGCGGCGCGCTCATGCGGAAGGCCCTGTTCACCACGCCCTTGAATTCCGGGCGCTTGACCATCGCATCCACCATGATGCCCGACAGGCTTTCCGCCGCCGGGTCGGGATGGCCGATGCCGCCGCCCTTGCGCAGGGCGTCGGCGAACTTGCGCACCGTCGAAATGTCGGGATGTGGCCTGCCCGCCTTCACCACCAGCCCGAACAAGGCACGGCCGACCGCGCGGGCGCTGCCGGGCGTCAGGCTGGGCTGGGCGCGCGTCATCTCGTCGGGCGGCAGCAACACGATGTCGCCCTCGCGGTCCGACAGGGCAAAATTGCGCGCCATGCCGATGGTGCCACCGACAATGTTCACCCGGTTGCCGGTTTCCTGCGACCATTGCATCGCCAGCTTGCGGATGCCGCTGCCGGTCACGCCCGGCGAGAACACCGTGATGTCGGCGGCCATCGCCCCGGTCGGAAGCAGCAGGAAGGCGGCGGCAAGCAGGCGGCGTTTCATGACGTCAGTCCGGCAGCGCGAAGATATAAAGCTGGTTGCCGCTGGCCGGGCGATGCACTTCCTGCAGCAGCATGGTCGGCTTCTGCTGCGGGCTGCCGCCGCCCAGGCCGGTAGTGACGGCGATATACTGCTTGCCGTCCAGGCTGAAACTGACCGGATAGCCCTGCACCGTCTGGCCCAGCCGCGTTTCCCACAGCACCTTGCCGGTCTTGACGTCGATCGCCTTGAAGCGGCGGTCGAAGTCACCCACGAAGGCGACGCCGCCCGCCGTGGAGACGATGGCCGACAGGAAGGAGGCGCGCTGCTGCCAGGACCAGACTTCCTTCATGTCACTGGTGCGATAGGCGGCCAGCTTGCCCAGATTCTGGTTGGTGCCGGGCGCGTAATAGAACTTCTGCGACGCGGCGGTGCCACCGCCGCCTTCCTTCTGTTCCACATCCAGGCCCTGGATCATCACGCAGCTCTGGCTGAGCGGGATGATCAGCAGGTCGGTCGGCTGGTGATAGCTGGTGGCCTGCCAGTCATGGCCGCCCTGCGGTCCGGGACAGGAGGAGAACCACTGGTTGGTCTTCTGGTCCAGGATGTCCTGGCGATAGGTCACCGCGCCGGTCTTCTTGTCGATATTGGTAAAGACGTTCTGGAAGATGGTTTCCTTGGCATCGAGGAACTTGCCGGTGACGCGGTCCAGCTTCCACAGGATGCCGGGCTTGCCGATGGTCAGCAGAACCTTCTGGTCGCCATGATCGATCAGGGTGCGCTCGAACACCTCGTCCAGGTCCAGCGTCTCGCCCGGCGCGTGCTGGAAATACCATTTCAGCTCGCCATTGTCGGGATTGAGCGCCAGCGTGGAGGAGGAATAGAGCGTCGAGCCGTCGCCGCTGCGGCGGCTGGCGCGGAACCAGGGCTTGGTCTGGGCCACGCCCCAATAGGTGGTGTTCAGCGTGGGATCATAGGTGCCCGCGATCCAGGTATCGCCGCCCGCACGCAGCAGGTTGGGCAGGCCGTTCCAGGTGTCGCCGCCCGGCTGGCCTTCCAGCGCGGTGGTGAAGAACTTCCAGTCGCGCTTGCCGGTGCGCGCGTCGAAGGCGCTGATATAGCAGTTGTTCTTGGAATAGTTGTCGCAGCCTGTCATGCCGGTGATGACCTTGCCGCGCATCACCATCACGCCGCCCGTGGCGCTGTTGTTGCCGCTGCCGAAGGCCTGCTCCCAGACGATTTTTCCGGTGCGCGCATCCAGCGCATAGAGCTTGGCCGCCGTGGTGGCGACATAGACCTTGTCCTCATACAGGGCCAGGCTGCGGGTGCCGCCATAGGAGATCACCGACACCGGGCCGATGCGGTTTTCCCAGATCAGTTCGCCGGTGCGCGCGTCCAGCGCCTGCACGGTGTTGGAGCTGTTGGACAGGAAGATCACGCCCGCATGCACGATGGGCGTGGGCTGGGTGGCGCCGCCCTCGTTCATCGCCCAGCTCCATTTGAGCTGGAGGTTCTTGACGTTCCTGATGTTGATCTGCTTGAGCGGGCTGTAGCTCCAGCCCTGATAGTTGCGCCGGTACATCAGCCAATCCCCGTCGGGCGGGTTGATCAGCATATCATCTGTGACGTCCACATAGTTCTTCACCGTGCCCTGCACGGTATGGCCCAGCTGGAAGGCCGGCGCGCGCAGGTCGGTGCGCTGCTCGCGCGGGATCACGCGGGCGACAGGCGGCTTGGCCAGGTCGGCGACGATCTGGCCGTTGGCGATGCTGCCGATCTTCACATCCGTATCGGGCGTGAAGGCGGTGCTGCCCGGCTTGGCGCCGTTCGCCGCCAGGAGATAGGCGGTGATGTCGGCATACTCCTTGTCGCTGAGGCTGCCGGGCGCGCCCGCGGGCATGGAAATCTTGATGAACTGGAACAGGTCCTTGCTGGTGCGCGGTCCCCAGCTCGAGAAAAAGCCCTTGCCGCCCACCGCGGGGGCATCGCCGCCACCCACCAGGTTGACGCGGTGGCATCCGGCACAGGCGCGGGCATAGGCGGCATGGCCGTCCGCCACCTGCGCCTCGGTAAAGACACCGGAGGTTTGGGCAAAGGTGGGCACGGCGGCGTACAGGCCGCCAAGACCGGCGGCCACCGCCACACCGGCAAGGAGTTTCGCAGTCCGAGACATCGTTCTTCCCCATTGCCGGGCCCGTTATCGGGCCCGTTATCGCTGGCCGCTATTTCTTGTTCTGAGGCTCCAGCCAGCCCTGCAGGTTGCCGTCGGGCGCCTTCACGCTGTCCACCCGCACATACAGGCGTTCGGCGCGCAGCGCAGCCACCTGCTCCGGCGTCAGTCTGATGCTGCCCGACACCGCGCCCTGCTGGGCGGGCTGCGCCGCCAGCTTGCCGATCTCGTCGCCCAGAACGCCCTTGAGCAATCCGATCCGCAAGGACGCGCCCGTGGCGGGCGACGCCATCTGCGAGAAGGTGCCGGTGATGGTCAGCGTGTCGCCGGACAGGACGCCTTTCACCTGCCCGATGCTGCCGATGACGTCGGCCCGGGTGGTGGCGGTAAAAGGAGCAGGGTCGAGTTGCGCGGCAAAATCCTCCGCCGCTGCCGGCGCGGCAAGCGCCAGCAGCAACGCGGAGGCCGCGATGGAAAGACGGTACGACATGCCAGGCCCCCCTGCCCCTTTTCTTGCGTCAGATCTGCGGCGGCAGCTTCACGCCCAGAACATGGCGCAGATAGCTGATGTTGTGATTGAGGTAATTGTCGGTGGCGACGTTCATGTTGCCGCCGATGGCGTCAAAGCCGTCATCGCCCTTGCGGGGACCGTCCACGTCCATCACCACCCAGCCCTTGAAGTGCTTTTCGCGCAGCACCTTGAAGACGCCGACAAAGTCCACGCCGCCGCCGCCGAAATTGTGATAGACGCTGGCTTCGCGGTGCATTTCCGGCGTCGGCGTCTCCTTGTTGCCGCGATACTTGGCATAGGTGTCCTTGAGGTGGATTTCCGCCAGGCGCGGGAAATAGTCGCTGATGATCTGCACCGCGTCGGCGCCGCCCAGGGTGAGATGGCCGGTATCGGCGGTCATCCAGACATATTTGGGATCGGTCAGGTCGAACAGGCGGCGCACCTCGGCCTCGCGTTCCAGCGGGCCCCAGATATGCGGATGCGGCGCCAGGCGGATGCCGTATTCCAGGGTGCGGCGGCCCAGCTCGTTCAGCGAATTGGCCAGGACCTTGAGCTGTTCGTCACTGGGGCCGCCCTTGGGACGGGCGCCCATGTTGATCTTCCAGTGGTCGCAACCGAACACGGTGAGGAAATCGCGCGCGAAGGTGACGTGATCCTCGATACTCTTGGCGATCTGGTCCTTATCGATGAAGTTGACCAGCTGGCCCTTCACGCCGTTGGAGGCGTCGATCATCGTGATGTTGTTGTCGTCGCAGATCTTCTTCAGCACCTGCGGCCGGTCGAGATACTCGTTGATGCCGCCCGCATAGGGTTCGACACCCTGCAGGCCCAGCTTGGAGATCAGGCGGATCGCCTGCTCGGTATTATAGACGCGGGTGGCGCCCACGCCCGCCTCGCCCCAGATCGAGCCGGTGGTGCCGAACAGGATATCGGGGTTCACCGGGTCCAGCGGCGTGTGCTTGGGCAGGCTGACCTTGCGCGGCTGGGCCGCGGCCATGCCCGGCATTCCCGCCGTGACGGCGGCGGCGGCCGCGGTGATCATGAAGTGGCGGCGCTGGAGTGTCTGGGCCATGGAATGCGTTCCTCTGAATCGTTGTCTTGTATCACGCGCAATGCCGCACGGTCAGGCGGAAGCCCGATCGGCGGCGGATGATCGCGCGGGCAATCACTTGGACAGCGGGGCGATGCTTGGGTGCGGGTGACATTAAGTCAAGTGTCTCGGCGCGACGCTGCACAGCACACTCATATTGCACCGCAGCGGACGGCGACGCTTTGCGACACCTCCTGCATGCCCATCCACGGCACACGCATTTACAGGATTACGCAAAAGTGAGACTTTTTGAATCGGGCTGACAGGAAATCGGCAGGCACACAAGAACCGCCGCCAAGCCCGGCAGGGACCTGGGAGGAAACAATGGACACCACGCGCAGGATGTTTGTGGGCATCGGCACTGCCGCCGCCGCGACCGCGGCCGCCGGGCTGAAGCCCGCCATGGCGGCGGCAGCCACGGCCACCAACAAGGACAAGTTCTGGATCGCGGGCGTGACACCCTGCGACAAAAACTACGAGTTCGACGCCGCCGCCTATCGCGAGCAGTTCCAGTGGTGGAAGAGCCAGGGCGCCGACGGCGTGCTGGTGCTGGGCACCAATGGCGAAGGTCCCTCCTTCTCGGTGGCTGAGCGCAAGCGGATCGCCGAATTCGCCATGAAGAACAACAACGGCCTGGACCTGATCATCACCACGGGCACGGCCAACTTCAAGGAAACCATCGAGCTGTCGCAGCATGCCGCCGCCATCGGCGCCAGCGCCGTGCTGGTTCATCCGCCCTTCTACTTCAAGAATCCGGCGGGCGAAGGCGTGGTGGACTACTTCAACCTGATCTTCGACAAGGTGAAGACCCGCGTGATGTATTACCACATCCCGCGCGTCACCGGCGTTCCGGTGGATGTCAGCGTCATCCAGAAGCTGGCCGAGCATCCCAATTTCGCGGGCGTGAAGAACTCCAACGCCATCCCGGAGGAGTTCGAGACCTTCTCGACCCAGACGCCGAACAGGCTCAACATCATCTCGGGCACCGACAACAACATGCTGGCGGCGCTGCGGCACGGCAACGGCGTGATCCTGGGATCGGGCAATGTCTATACCAAACAGGTGGCGGCGGTTTTCGCGGCCCACCGCGCCGGCCAGGACCCGACCCCGGCCTACAACAAGCTGGTCGAAGCCACCACGCTGATGCAGGCCAACGGCTATGGCAGCAACTATAACGCCATCAAATACGCCCTGAACCAGATGATGGGCGTCAACCGGGTCAGCCTGGCGCGCCCGCCGCACGTGCCCCTGACCGACGAGCAGATGGCCAAACTGCGCAATGGCGTGCAGCAGCTCAAGGCGCTGACCTGACACTTCCAACCGGGCAGGCGGATGTCCCGCCTGCCGCCCTTTCCCTCAAAAACGCAACTGGAGACGTTTCGTATGCGTATGTCGAAGCCGATCATGTTTGCCTGCGCGGCCGCCCTGGCGGCCGGAGCGGCAATCCCCGCGCTGGCGCAACCAGCCGCAGCACCCAAGGCGCTGCTGGCCTACACGCCCAAGCCGGACAAGCTGCCGTCCTATGGCAAGAACCGCCCCGTCACCCGCCTGCCGGAGGTTCTGGCCAAACATAACGGCCAGAAGAGCTGGACCGAGCAGGTGATCCTGACGGACCGTTTCAACACCCGCTGGGTACAGATGGCCCCGGGCGAGAAAGTCTCTACCCGCTATTACGGCGATGATCGCGTGATGTGGGTGGTATGGGACGGCCAGATCCGCTTCAACATCGAGGGCCAGGCGCCGTTCGTGGCCAGCAAGGGCTTTCTGGTACAGGTGCCGCAGCGCGTCCGCTACAGCATGGAAACGGTCGGCGACACGCCCGCGCTGCGCTATGAGGTAACCCGCACCGGCCAGGTGCCCAATTTCCCGGCCGACAATGGCGAACCCCAGCCGCCCAATGCGCCGAACGGCATGCCCTATGTGAAGGTGTCCACCCCCACGCAGCCCGACATCTATGAAGGCGTGAACAAGCCCTTCGTGGATTTCTTCAAGGATGTGGTGGCCAAGGATCCGGTCAAGGGACCCAATCCCTCGCTTGTGATGATGGATGAAGGCAACATGTCCAACATCATCCGCGGCAAGGGCGTGCCCACGCCGCCGCCGAGCAACAAGGGCCATTTCCATGTCGGCCGCGACGAGTTCTGGTTCATCCTGGAAGGCAAGGTGGATTACCTGATCGAGGATGTCGGCCTGATCACCGCCGATGCGGGCGACATCGTCTTCGTGCCGCCGGGCCGCTGGCATCGCGCGAGCTGGGCCGACGGGCAGACCGACACCCGCCTGTCCTTCAACGCCAACCCCTATACCTTCCACGCCTTCGGCCCCGCCTCGGGCGGCGAGCAGTAAGAGGACCGCAAGATCATGCGAAACATCACCAAACTCGCGGCCATCGCCATTGCCCTGCTGGCCATTCCCGCCATGGCGCAGGACCGCAAGGTCTATATGTCCTGGGCGCCCAAGCCCAAGACGCCGCCGCCCTATACCGCGCCCAACAAGCCGGTTACCCGCCTGGCCGAGGTGCTGAAGAAGCATGCCGGCCAGCAGAGCTGGACCGAGGATGTGGTCAAGACCGACCGCTATCACGCCCAGTGGATTTCAATGGCGCCGGGGGAAAAGACCAAGACCATGTTCTGGGCCGACGACCGCACCGTCTGGGTGGTCTGGGGCGGCCAGATCAAGTTCACCATCCAGGGCCAGGAGCCCTTCATCGCCACCAAGGGCTTCCTGGTGCAGGTGCCGCTGCGCATGCCCTACAGCATGGAAGCGGTGGGCAACGAACCGGCGCTGCGCTTCGAGGTGCGCCGCAACGACACCCTGCCCAGCTATGTCTTCCACGAGGGCGACCCGGTTCCGGCATCGGTGAACGGCCAGCACTATGAAAAGGTCAGCTATCCGCCGAACCTGCGCGCGGGCGGCAACGTGCCCTATGACGACGTCAACAAGCCCAAGCTGGACTTCTTCAAGGACGTCATCGCAGCCTATCCCAATGGCGGCAGCGGCTGGCCGCGTTACTTCGTCAACGACAAGGAAAACCAGGCCGCCATCATCCGCGGCATGGGCGTGCCTACCCCGCCGGATACCAACAAGGGCCATTTCCATGTCGGCACCGACGAGTTCTGGTTCATCCTGGAAGGCAAGATCGACTATCTGATCGAAGGCGTGGGCCTGTTGACCGCCGATGCGGGCGACATCGTCTATGTGCCGCCCTATCGCTTCCATCGCGCCAGCTTCGCGCCGGGCCAGATGGATACGCGGCTGGCCTTCAACCGCAGCCCCACCATGGTGCACAACTACGCGCC
>DASTMN010000039.1:0-2826 GCA_035714165.1 Rhizomicrobium sp. | reverse complement strand
CTGATGGCCTCGGCGCTGGACACGCGGCTGGCCTATGTGAAGACCGGGCTGGCCGATGTGGACACCACCAGCCAGCAGGGCCTGACCGGGCTGGGCTTCGCGCTGCGGCTTCGCACATCGTATGAGCCGCTGGAGCCGGTGGGACTGGACCTGGAAAAAGACGACCTGTCTTTCTATCCCCTGCTCTATTGGCCGATGGACCCGCGCGCCAGGGCGCTGTCGCCCCGCGCCCTTGCCAAGGTCGGCGACTATATGCGGCAGGGCGGCACGATCCTGTTCGACACCCGCGACCTCACGCTGGGCGCGACGCGCGGAGCGACGTCGCCGGGCGAACAGACATTGCGCCGCCTAACCGCCGGGCTGGACATGCCGCGGCTGGAGCCGGTGCGCGGCGACCATGTGCTGACCAAGGCCTTCTATATCCTGCGCGACTTTCCCGGCCGCTGGAGCGGCGGACAGGTGTGGGTGGAGGCGCTGCCCCCGCCGTCGCGCGACAGTGCGGCCCCGGCGCAGGGTGTGATCGCGCCGCCCGCGCGGGGCGGCGACGGCGTGTCGCCGGTGATCATCGGCGGCAATGACTGGGCCGCCGCCTGGGCGGTGGATGCCAATGGTCGTTTCACCAACTCGGCCTCGCCCGGCGGCGAGATCCAGCGCGAGATGGCCTTCCGCTTCGGCATCAATGTCGTGATGTATGCCCTGACCGGCAACTACAAGACCGACCAGGTCCATGCCCCGGCGCTGCTGCAACGCATGGGGCGGCCATGACGCGGCTGGATTTCGCGCCCGTTCTGCCCCTGCCGCTGCTCTATGCGCTGGCGGCGGTCGCGCTGCTGGTCGTCGCCTATGCTTTCTACCGGCGAGCGCGCGGCGCATGGGCGCGCGGCCTGGCTTTCGCCATCCTGCTGTTCGCGCTGGCCGGGCCGCTGCTGGTGCGCGAACAGCGCGCGCCGTTGCCCGATGTCGCCGTCATCGTCACCGACCGGTCCCAGAGCATGGGGCTGGGCACGCGCGGCGCGCAGGCCGAAGCGGCACGGGCACAGGTCCGCAAACTGATGGAAGCCCAGCCGGGCCTGGTCGTGCGCGAGACCAGCATCGGCACCACCACCGGCGGCGACGGCAACGGTACCCAGGCCTTCGCCGCGCTGAACGCGGCCATCGCCGATGTGCCGCCCGCGCGCATGGCGGGCGCGATCCTGATTACCGACGGGCAGGTGCATGATGCGCCCGCGCCCGAGAACCTGCAACTGAAAGCGCCGCTGCAGGTGCTGGTGGCGGGCAGCCGCGACGAGAAAGACCGCAAGCTGACGGTAATCACCGCCGCGCGCTTCGCCATTGTCGGCCAATGGGCCAATATCCGCCTGCGGGTGGATGATCTGGGCGCGGCGGCGGGCGGCACCGCCAGCCTCGACATCCGCATTGACGGCAAGCCGTTCGGCCGCCGCACCGTGCCCGTGGGTCAGGACACGGTGATCCGCCTGCCGGTGGCGCATGAAGGCGAGAACCTGATCGAACTGGCGGCCGCGCCCGGTCCCGCCGAACTGACGCTGCAGAACAACCAGGCGGTGGTGACGGTGTCGGGCATCCGCGACCGGCTGCGGGTGCTGCTGGTGTCGGGCGAGCCCCATGCGGGCGAGCGGGTGTGGCGCAACCTGCTGAAAGCCGATCCGTCGGTGGACCTGGTTCATTTCACCATCCTGCGCCCGCCGGACAAGCAGGACGCCACGCCGATCTCCGAACTGTCGCTGATCGCCTTCCCCACCCGCGAGCTGTTCTCGGAAAAACTGGGGTCCTTCGATCTTGTGGTGTTCGACCGCTACAAGGAGCGGGGCATCCTGCCGCTCGCCTATTTCCAGAACATCGCCAACTATGTGCAGGATGGCGGGGCGCTGCTGATTTCCTCCGGCCCGGAAATGGCGGGACCGGAAAGCATCTATCGCACGCCGCTGTCACAGGTGCTGCCCGCCCAGCCCACCGGGCAGGTGGTGACCGGCGGCTTCCGCCCGCGGGTGACGCCCGAAGGCAAGGCGCATCCGGTGACGCGCGAACTGCCCGGCCAAGGACAGGATAACGCCGCCCCCACCTGGGGCCGCTGGTTCCGCATCATCGGCGCCAACAAGCTGGCGGGCCAGACGGTGATGGCGGGCGATGCGGGCCGTCCGCTGCTGGTGCTGGACCAGGTCGGCAAGGGCCGCGTCGCCGAACTGATGAGCGATCAGACCTGGCTGTGGGCGCGCGGCTTCGAGGGCGGCGGGCCGCAGGCCGAACTGCTGCGGCGGCTGGCGCACTGGCTGATGAAGGAGCCGGAACTGGAAGCCGAGGCGCTGACCGCCGACATTGTCGGCGACGAAATCCGCATCACCCGCCGCACCATGGCCCCCACCACGCCGCCGGTGAAACTGACGCCGCCGGGTGGCAAGGAGATGACCCTGCCGCTCACCCGCGCCGAGCCGGGCATCTGGCGCGCCACCACCAAGGTGACCGGGCTGGGCCTGTACCGCGCCACCGACGGCATCCTGTCCACCGTGACGGCGGCAGGGCCCTTGAACCCGCGCGAGGTCGCCGACATGCGCGCCACCGGCAGCGTGCTGGCGCCCCTGGCGGCGGCCAGTGGCGGCGGCGTGCACTGGCTGGAGGACGGCGTTCCGCAACTGCGCCGGATCGCGCCGGGCGATGTCGCCAGCGGCCGGGGCTGGATGGGGCTGCGCGCCAACAATGCCTATCGCGTCACGTCGCTGGAGCAGGAAAAACTGCTGCCGCAATGGCTTGCCTTGCTGCTGGTGGCGGGCGCGCTGCTGCTGGCCTGGCGGCTGGAAGGCCGCTAGGCCG
>DASTMN010000038.1:0-42147 GCA_035714165.1 Rhizomicrobium sp. | reverse complement strand
GTTCGAGAATGACCCCGCCGCGCTGGAAGAGCGCAAGACCGTGGTCCGCAACCTGGTGGCGGGCGGCGGCAGCCTGATCGACACCGCCGCCAGCTATGGCACCGCCGAGGCCAATGTCGGGCTGGTGAGCGAGCAGACCGGGCTGCGCGACCGGCTGTTCCTGGCGACCAAATATACCAGCCGCATATCCCATGCCGAGGCCGAGGCGTCGCTGCAACGCTCTCTGCAGCGCCTCAGGACCAAATATGTGGACCTGCAACAGGCCCATAATGTGGGCGACCCCAATTTCTCCTGCGCCCAGATGAAGGATTGGAAGGCCAAGGGCCTGTGCAAGCATTATGGCATCACCTCCAGCTTCGACAGCGCCTATGAGGCGCTGGCCCCGGTGCTGCGCCGCGAGAAGCCGGAGTTTTTCCAGATCAACTATTCGCTGGGCGACCGCGGGGCCGAAGCGGTGCTGCTGCCGCTGGCGCGCGACAATGGCTGCGCCGTGCTGACCAACCTGCCCTTCGGCCGCAACTCCATGTTCAAGCGGGTGGCGGGCAAGCCCGTCCCCGA
Source organism: Rhizomicrobium sp. (assembly GCA_035714165.1). GTDB lineage: Bacteria > Pseudomonadota > Alphaproteobacteria > Micropepsales > Micropepsaceae > Rhizomicrobium. The sequence goes on along the minus strand of DASTMN010000038.1, from coordinate 41,589 downwards.
CTGGGCCAAGGAGATCGGCTGTACCAGCTTCGCGCAGATTTTCCTGAAATATAACCTGTCGCATCCGGCGGTGACCGCGGTGATCCCCGGCACCGACAAGCCGCAATACATGCTGGACAACCTGAATGCCGGGCGTGGCCCCATGCCCGACGCCGCCTTCCGCCGCCGCATCGAGCAGTGGTGGGATACGGTCTGACCAACACCGCGCTTAAAATTACGCCGCCGCCCTGCAAAAACGGGTGGCGGCGTCCTATATTCCGCCCATGGCGCACAATAACGGCATGGTTCCCCGCGCCCGTCCGGGGAAGAAGAAGCCTGCTTCGGACAACGAGGCCCGGTTCCAGGCCGCCATGGATAAGGCGCCGCTGGCGGCGGGAACTGCCGCGCCGGACGAGGCCATAGACCCCGCCTACCAGACGGTTCCCATCAGCCAGTTCGTGCCCCACCGCCCGGCGCGTCCGGAAAAGTCGGAAGGCGGCAAGAAGTTCAAGCTGGTCAGCGAATACACCCCGGCGGGCGACCAGCCCACCGCCATCGCCGAACTGGTGGCGGGCGTGACGGCCAACGAGCGCGACCAGGTGCTGCTGGGCGTCACCGGCTCCGGCAAGACCTTCACCATGGCGAAAGTGATCGAGGCGACCCAGCGCCCGGCGCTGATCCTGGCGCCCAACAAGACCCTGGCCGCCCAGCTTTACAGCGAGTTCAAGACCTTCTTCCCGGAGAATGCGGTCGAGTATTTCGTCAGCTATTACGACTATTACCAGCCCGAAGCCTATATCCCGCGCACCGACACCTATATCGAGAAGGACAGCTCCATCAACGAGGAGATCGACCGCATGCGCCATTCGGCGACGCGGGCGATCCTGGAACGCGACGATGTGATCATCGTGGCGTCCGTCTCGTGCATCTACGGCATCGGCTCGGTCGAGACCTATTCGGGCACCGCCGTGGGCATTGCGCGCGGCGACCGCATCGACCGCAACGCCGCCATCCAGAACCTGGTGGCGCTGCAATACCGCCGCAACGACGACAATTTCACCCGCGGCGCTTTCCGGGTGCGCGGCGATGTGATCGACATTTTCCCCGCCCACCAGGAAGACCGCGCCTGGCGCGTGGAACTGTTCGGCGACGAGGTGGACAGCATCACCGAGTTCGATCCCCTGACCGGGCACAAGGCGGGCGCGCTGGACCAGATCAAGATCTACGCCAACAGCCATTACGTCACGCCGCGTCCCACCCTTCAGCAGGCGATGAAGGGCATCAAGGCCGAACTGCTGCACACCCTGGCCGACATGCGCGCCAAGGGAAAGCTGCTGGAGGCCCAGCGGCTGGAACAGCGCACCACCTTCGACCTGGAGATGATCGAGGCCACCGGAAGCTGCGCCGGCATCGAGAATTATTCCCGCTGGCTGACCGGCCGCCTACCGGGCGAACCGCCGCCTACTCTGTTCGAATACCTGCCGGACAATGCGCTGGTCTTCGCCGATGAAAGCCATGTCTCGGTGCCGCAGATCGGCGCGATGTACAAGGGCGACTATCGGCGCAAGTTCACCTTGGCCGAATACGGTTTCCGCCTGCCCAGCTGCATCGACAACCGCCCCCTGAAGTTCGAGGAATGGGACGCCATGCGGCCCCAGTCGGTCTATGTCAGCGCCACGCCCGGCAACTGGGAGCTGGAGCGGACCGGCGGCGTCTTCACCGAACAGGTGATCCGGCCCACCGGGCTGATCGATCCGCCGGTGGAAATCCGCCCGGTGGAGTCGCAGGTGGACGACCTGATCGCCGAATGCCACGACATCGCGAAAAAGGGCTATCGCGCCCTGGTCACCACCCTGACCAAGAAGATGGCCGAAGACCTGACCGAATACATGCACGAACAGGGCATCCGGGTGCGCTACATGCATTCCGACGTGGAGACGCTGGAGCGGATCGAGATCATCCGTGATCTTCGCCTGGGCGCGTTCGATGTCCTGATCGGCATCAACCTGCTGCGCGAGGGCCTGGATATTCCCGAATGTGGTCTGGTCGCCATTCTTGATGCCGACAAGGAAGGTTTCCTGCGCAGCGAGACCTCGCTGATCCAGACCATCGGCCGCGCCGCGCGCAATGTGGACGGCAAGGTGATCCTGTATGCCGACAAGGTGACCGGCTCGATGGAGCGGGCGATGGCTGAGACCAGCCGCCGCCGCGCCAAGCAGGAAGCCTATAACAGGGAACACGGCATCACGCCCGCCAGCGTGAAGCGCAACATCGCCGACATCATGGGCTCCATGTACGAGAAGGACCATGTGACGGTGGATGCGGGCATGATGGCCGCCGCCGAGGGCGGGCGCGAATTTGTCGGCCACAATATCAAGGCGATCATCGCCGACATTGAAAAGAAGATGCGGGCCGCCGCCGCCGACCTGGAGTTTGAAACCGCCGCCCGCCTGCGGGATGAACTGAAGCGCTTGCAGACCGCCGCGCTGGCCGTGGCCGACGATCCCTTCGCCCGCCAGTCCGACGTGGCGCGGCTGGATGCCGAGATCACCTATTCAACGGATGACAGCCCGTCAAAGCCGATCCCGGACGGGAAGGGAGGCAAGGGCGGTCGTAGGAAACTGCAGCGCGCCGCGCGGCCCAACGCACCCAAGACCTTCGGCAGCCGGGCGCGTTAAGCAATATCCGCACGGGCCTCCAACCCACTGTTTCCGCAGCATGAATCCCGCATCGTTGTTATTTGGGCCGCAAGGTGCTATAATCCGCCTACGTGGTACTTGCGTCCTAAGTCAGACGAAGCGCTTTCCGTCTATCCCAACCGCTTTTGGCGGGCAGGACGCACCGAAAAACTTCCCGACCGACCCGATGTTCTGTTTCCACGGCCGTCATCGCATGTCGCGATGGCGGAACCCGATGCTGCAAAGGAAATCAAAATGGCTATCGGAACCGTGAAGTTCTTTAACACCACCAAGGGCTTTGGCTTCATCGCCCCCGATGACGGCGGCAAGGACGTGTTCGTCCATGTCTCCGCCGTCGAGGCCGCCGGCATGCGCACCCTGAACGAGGGCCAGAAGGTCCAGTTCGACATCCTGCCGGATGCGCGCGGCGCCAAGGCCGGCAATCTCTCGGCCGTCTGATGAATACGGGCGGCCGTCATCCGGCGGCCGCCCGCTTTCAAAAGGAGTTCCCAATGAGTGACAGCAAATCACAGGCCAAGCGCGACGCCGCGCTGCGGACCGCCAACGGCGTCTTCGCCGCCTGGGAAAAGCGCACCCAGCTGGTGAAGGACGAAACCGCCGCCCATAATGCGGCCACCGACGCCAAGACCGCCCGCCTCAAGGCCCTGCGCCTGGAGAAGGAGCGTCAGGAGGCCGAAGCCGCCACCGCGACGCCCGCCGATGCCGCGCCTGCCGCGAAGAAGACCAAGATCAAGCGCATCCTGGTGTCCTGACCGCGCGTCAGACGTCATGTCCAAGGCTTTCGTTTCCGAGACCGCGCCGTCCGCCGCTCCGCCCGAACGCATGGTGGAGGAGGGCCCCAATCCGGTCACGCCCGAAGGCATGGCGCAGATAGACGCCCATATCGCCCGCATCGAGGCGGCGATGCAGACCGAAGCCAACATCCTGCTGCGCGAAACGCTGGCGCGCGACCTGCGCTACTGGACCGTCCGCAAGGCCAGCGCCGAGATCGTGCCGCCCGCCTGCGACGGCGTGATCGGCTTCGGCGCCGCCGTCACCATCCACCGCAAGGGCCGCACCCAGTCCTTCCGCATCGTGGGCGTGGACGAGGCCGATCCCGGCAAGGGGCTGATCAGTTTCCGCGCGCCCCTGGCCCAGGCCGTGCTGGGCGGCCGCGCCGGTGACATTATTGAGGCGGACGAACCGCTGGGCGAGATCGAAATCCGCGACGTGCGCTGATCCGACTATGGTTGGCGTCGTCGCGCGCCGCGCGCACAAGCCATAGTCCGGACTGTTGGATAACGCACGTTGGGCGACACTTCCGTTGCAGGTGCGAACAGCTTGCACCCAGCATTGTCATCGTCCCGGCTTGCGCGTAATGTCGCGCCTACGTGGAGTTACGGCCCGTCACAGTGAAGCGCACCTAGACTATCCCTGCCCGCCCTGAGTGCGCGCCTGGACGACGGTTGAACTTCTTCCCTGCGACATCGGAATTCCCCGCCGCCCGGCATTCGCCGGACGGAAAATCAATGCAGGAACTGTCTTTATGACCATCGGAACCGTGAAGTTCTTCAACACCTCCAAGGGCTTTGGCTTTATCGCGCCGGAAGGCGGCGGCAAGGATGTGTTCGTTCATGCCACGGCTGTTGAAGCTGCCGGCATGCGGACCCTGAATGAAGGCCAGAAGGTGTCGTTCGACATCGTTCCCGACGCGCGTGGCGCGAAGGCCTCGAACCTCAAGCCGGTTTAAATCGGTCTGAAGTCCGGAAAACGGGGCCGGTGGAGCGATCCACCGGCCCTTTTCTTTTCCGGTCTTTTCCGGCTGCTAGTTGGACGCGGTGGCCGCCTGCACCGGGAACATCAGCGTCAGTTCCTTTTGCGGGCCGCTGCCGGTGGTGCTGAAATTGACGCTGCGCGTGACGGCGGCATCACGGACCAGCGCGGCGGTGGCGCTGTAGCTGCCCGGCGGCGCCTTCACCAGAATCCAGGGCGCATCGCAGTCGAACTGCAACGCCGTCTGCCCGCCCTTTGCCAGGGTTATATGGGCATCCGCCAGGTTGGCGCCGTTCTGGGTCGCCAGCACGATCTTGACCGGATAGGCGGCCCAGCGGGGATCGTCCTTGGCCGAACCGACGCCGGTGCAGACGGCCTCGATGCCGCCCGACCGGATGGGCTGGTCCTGAACCGCCAAGGCGGGCGCGGACGAAAGCAGCAGGGCCGCCGGGACGGCCGCCAGAACGGACATGTGGGCCAGAACGGAAAGATGGGAAAGGCGCATGGGATGTCTCCTCTTGCCCTCGACCCCGCTCTAACCGGCAGACCCGGTTCCGGGTTCCCCCGGTTCCCAAGCTGTGCCAAGCTGCCCGCCGGATCGGGCCATGAAACCATCGCTTGCCCTGTTCCTGGCGTGTGCGGGGGCGCTGCTGGCCGGCGGACCGGCCTTGTCCGCACCCCGCGCCCAGGCGGTGGCCAAGCTCAAGGACCTGGACGGCAAGCCCGTCGGCACGGCGGTCTTCTCCACCCTCAATCGCGGCGCCGTCCTGATCGTGCTGGACCTGAACGGCCTGCCGCCCGGCCCGCACGGCCTGCACCTGCATGTTTCCGGCAATTGCGACGCCCAGTCGGGTTTCACCAGGGCCGGGCCGATCCTGTCGCTCCAGCCGGGCCGCCGCCACGGCTATCTGGCCGAGGATGGCCCGATGACGGGCGACCTGCCCAACCAGTTCGCCGGGGCGGACGGGCGGCTGAAAGCCAGCATCGTCACCAATGCCTTCACTTTGGGCAACGGCAAGCGTTCCATCTTCGACCGCGACGGCGTCAGCCTGATCGTCAAGCAGCGGGCCGACGACTATCGCACCCAGCCGCTGGGCAATGCCGGGACGCGCATCGCCTGCGGGGTGGTGGTCCGCACCGTGCATCCGCCGGCGCGCCGCCGCGCGAAACCGTAGCGGCGCGGGCAGCGGGCGGGTGGCAAGCCGCCATCCCCCGTGACATGATCCGCGCGCAATGGGACTGGAAAAACCGCAAACGCCTGCCGTGCGCGACCTGATGGACGCCGACGCCCTGCGCCGCGACCTCACCGCGCTGGCCAGGGCCACGCCCGATCCCGGCACGCTGCGCCGGGCGGGGCTGGGGCTGATCAAGCAGGCCTTCACCCAGGGCCGCGACAGGGTGAAGGCCGCGGTGGAGCAGGAGGGCCTGTCGGGCCTGGCCGCCGCCCGCGCCTTGTCGGGTCTGCAGGACGCCGTCATCCAGGTGATCTACGATTTCGCGGTCAAGCACGTCTATTACGCCCAGAACCCCTCCACCGCCGAGCGCATCGCCATCGTGGCCACCGGCGGCTATGGCCGCGGCGAACTCGCGCCCGGCTCGGACATTGACCTGCTGTTCGTGCGCCCCTTCAAGCAGAGCGCCTGGGGCGAGAGCGTTATCGAGTTCATTCTCTACATGCTGTGGGACCTGGGGCTGAAGGTCGGCCATGCCACCCGCAGCCTGGCGGAATGCGTGCGCCTGGCGCGGCAGGACGTCACCATCCGCACCGCCATCCTGGAAGCGCGCTATCTGTGGGGCGACAAGGCGCTGTATGAGGAACTGCGCAAGACCTTCTGGACCGAGATCGCCGGCGGAAACGGCCGCGACTTCGTGGAGGCCAAGCTGGCGGAACGCGATTCGCGCCATCGCCACCAGGGCGAAAGCCGCTATCTGGTCGAACCCAACATCAAGGAAGGCAAGGGGGGGCTGCGCGACCTGCAGACCCTCTACTGGATCGGCAAGTATCTCTATCATGTGGACGATGCCGCCGCATTGGTGGCGCATGGCGTCTTCACCCGCGAGGAATACCGGACCTTCCAGAAGGCGGAAGCCTTTCTGTGGAATGTGCGTGTGCATCTGCATTACCTGCTGGGCCGCGCCGAGGAGCGCCTGTCCTTCGATGTGCAGCCCGCCCTGGCCGCCAGCCTGGGCTATGTGAATGCGGACAAGCCCCGCCGGGCGGTGGAAGCCTTCATGCGCGCCTACTTCCTGGTGGCCAAGGATGTGGGCGACCTGACCCGCATCTTCTGCGCCGCGCTGGAGGAGCAGCACAGGAAGCCCCGCAGGTCTCTAAGCCGCATGTTGCCCGGCTTTCTCAAGCCCCGCACGTCCAGCGACGACTTCTATGTCGAGAACGGCCGCCTGGCCGCCGCGCCCGGCATCTTCCGCGCCGATCCCGCCAACATCATCCGGATATTCCATGTCGCCGACGCCAAGGGCGTGGACATCCATCCCGATGCGCTGCGGACCATCACCCGCTCGCTTGACCTCATCACCGACGAGCTGCGGCGCAATCCCGTCGCCAACCAGGCCTTTCTGGAAGTCCTGACCTCACGCCACAATCCCGAATGGGCCTTGCGGCTGATGAACGAGGCGGGTGTGCTGGGCCGTTTCATCCCCGAATTCGGTCATGCCGTGGGGCTGATGCAGTTCAACATGTACCATCACTATACGGTGGACGAGCACCTGATCCGCGCCGTGGGCAACATCGCGGCCATCGAGCGCGGCGACCACAAGGACGACAATCCCCTTACCACCGACGTCATCAAGCGCGTCCAGTCGCGCAACGTCCTGTATTGCGCCATCCTGCTGCACGATATCGCCAAGGGCCTGCCGGGCGACCATAGCGATGTGGGCGCCGAGATCGCGCGCAGCCTCTGCCCGCGGCTGGGCCTGTCGGCCAAGGACACCGAGGCCGTGGCCTGGCTGGTCAAGAACCATCTGGTGATGAGCGACACCGCCCAGCGCCGCGATGTGTCCGATCCCAAGACGGTGCGCGACTTCGTGGACCTGGTGCAGACCCCGGAGATGCTGCGCCTGCTGGTGATCCTGACGGTGGCCGACATCCGCGCCGTGGGGCCGGGCGTGTGGAACGGCTGGAAGGGCCAGCTTCTGCGCGAACTCTATTACGCCGCCGAGGCGATGATGACCGGCGGCGACCAGGCGCCGTCGCGCACCGCCCGCGTCGCCGCCGCCAAGCAGGGCCTGGTGGCGCGGCTTGCCGATTTCACCCCGCAGCAGCGCGAGCGGGCGCTGTCGCGGCATTACGACAATTACTGGCTGGCTTTCGAGGAAGACGAACTGGAACGCCACGCCCGCATGATGGCCAGGGCCGATGCCGAGGGGCAGCTTCTGGCGCTGGAGGCGGTCAGCAACAGCTTCCGCGCCGTCACCGAGATCGCGGTCTATACCCCTGACAATGCGGGTCTGTTCTCGCAGTTCGCCGGCGCCATCGCTTTGTCGGGCGGCTCGATCGTGGATGCCAAGGCCTTCACCACCTCGGACGGTTTCGCGCTGGATGTCTTTTCGGTGCAGGATGCCGGAGGCGAGGCCTTTGGCGATGCCGAGCGGCTGGTCCGGCTGCGCCAGTCCATCGAACGGACACTGCGCGGCGAGGTGTGGCCGCACCGCGAATTGGCGCGCAAGGTGCAGCGGAGCCGGGCCAGCGCCTTTTCCATCAAGCCCACCATCCATTTCGACAATGAGGCCTCGCGCATCGCCACGGTGATCGAGGTGGAATGCCTGGACCGCCCCGGCCTGCTCTATGACATCACCCACGCCATCTTCGAGGCGGGCCTGTCCATTTCCACCTCGATGGTGGCGACTTATGGCGAACGGGCGGTGGACGTCTTCTATGTCCGCGACGGTTTCGGCCACAAGATCCTGCATCCGGCCCGGCTGGACGCGGTGGAGCGGCGGCTGAAACAGGCGCTGGCCCGGCCCGCCGGAACCCTTGATGCCGGGGCCGCCCCCAAGGCATAACCTCGCCCCATGACCGAGAAACACACGCCGCTGGTCCTGTCGGGGATGCAGCCCACCAACACGCTGCATCTGGGCAATTACCTGGGCGCGCTCAAGAACTGGGTGCGGATGCAGGAGGAAATGCCCTGCCTGTTCTGCGTGGTGGACATGCATGCCATCACCGCCGATGCCGGTTACGGCAAGCCCGCGGAACTGGCCCAGGCCACGCGCGAGGTGACGGCCGCCTATATCGCGGCGGGCGTGGACCCCAAACGCACCCCCATCTTCAACCAGGGCCAGGTGCCGGAGCATGGCGAGCTGGCCTGGATCTTCAACTGCGTGGCGCGGCTGGGCTGGCTGGACCGCATGACCCAGTTCAAGGAAAAGTCGGGCAAGCACAAGGAGCGGGCCAGTGTCGGCCTCTATACCTATCCGGTGCTGATGGCCGCCGACATTCTGGTCTATCGCGCCACCCATGTCCCGGTGGGCGAGGACCAGAAGCAGCATCTGGAACTGGCGCGCGACATCGCCGCCAAGTTCAACAATGACTATGGCGTGCCGGATTTCTTCCCCCAACCGGAGCCGGTGATCACCGGCACGGCGACGCGGGTGATGAGCCTGCGCGACGGCACCAAGAAAATGTCCAAGTCGGACGAAAGCGACGCCAGCCGCATCAACCTCACCGACGATGCCGACGCCATCGCGGGCAAGATCCGGCGGGCCAAGACCGATCCGCTGCCCCTGCCGTCATCGGCGGAAGACCTCAAGGACCGGCCCGAGGCCGAGAACCTGCTGAACATCTATGCCGCGCTGGCGGACATGGAACGTGACGCGGTGATCGCCCGGTTCGCGGGCCAGCAGTTTTCGGGCTTCAAGAATGCGCTGGCCGATCTGACGGTGTCGCGGCTGGAGCCGATCGCCGGAGAGATGCGCCGACTGCTGGCGGACCCGGCGGAAATCGACCGCATCCTGAAGGCGGGTGCGCAAAGCGCCCGCGCCATTGCCACGCCGGTGATGGACGAGGTCAAGCGCCGCGTCGGCTTCATCGCCTGACCGCCCTTCATGCACGCAGGTGCATGAAGGGGGCCTGGCGGTATTTCCCTGCGTTCTACTTGGCGGCGGCCACGGCGTCAGCCGTGTCCTGCGCCGCCTTCTGGGCGGCGGCCAGGTCGGTGGTGGCGAAGCCCGGCGTCGCCTTGGCGACGGCGGCTTCCAGCTTGGCCTTCTGGGCCGCGTCGGTGGTTTCGGGAATCGCGCCGGTGCCCGCCTTGGCGCAGGGATTGCCCGCCGCGGCATCGAAGCCCGCACCCGCCGGGCCGACCAGGCAGTTCACGGCATGATGCAGGTGGGTCTGAACCATCTTCAGGTCGGCGGCCTTGGCTGCCATCCCGGCATGGGTCTGGGCCACGGTGAGCTGGGCGGCGACATCGGCGAAGGCGGGCGAGGCGATCAGCGCCGACGCGGCGGCGAGCAGGACGATCTTCTTCATGGGGATTCCTTCCGAGTTGATTGGCCGAGTTGATTGGCCGAATTGCTTGTCCGAATTGTTGGCCGAAAAATCTTGGGCGCGCGGAACTGGGTGGCTGTGCCATCCGTCCCGCGCGCCCGAAGCTTACTCCAATGACAGAGGCTGCCTAGTCCCGGCCCCTAGAAGCTGGCCAGGTTGCGGCGCAACTGGGCCGCCGCCGGACCATTCGCGCCGATGGCGTTGGCGTCCTTGTCCTGCTTGATGACCGAGCCGTTGAAGGTCAGGCCGCCATAGGCCCCGGTGCCCGAGGCCCAGACCACGATATCGCCGCCGTGGGCGGTGGTGGCGCCTTCCGCGCCCGAGGACAGGGTCACCACGGTCAGGCCCGCGCCCGCGCCCAGCTTGACCTCACCCTTTTCGATGCCGCGCAGCGCGCGTTCGCTGTTGATGATGAAGACCAGTTCGGCCTTTTCCAGTCCGACCTGAAGGCCGAAGCTGGCTGACGCCATGTCATAAAAGCGCGGATTGCTCCAGCCGCCTTTGGTGCGCTGCAGCAGCACGCCGGAACCGCCCTCGGCACCGAAGATGAAGCCGCCCTTGACCAGGTGCGGCACGATGTAAACGGCGCGGGCGTCGCGCAGCATGTTGCGGGCCGCACCGAAGGCCGGATCACTCCGCAGATGGTTCACGGTGCGGTTGGCGTCGCGCAGCAGGGAAGCGTTGTCGGCGGCGTCCGCGTGGGCGGGGAGGGTCAGGGTGACGGCGGCCAGGGCCACGACCGACGCCAGTTTGGCGAGATGTTTCAGCATGTTGAAAATCCTTCCGGGGGAATATGTGCAGGTGAAACGCAGGCCCCGGCGGGAAAGTTCCCGCTGGGCGCCGTCCGGCCTGCCGGACAGGATGTATCAGGCCGCCGTGACGTCTATGACGATGGGTTTTTTCAGGGGCGAGGCCTCTTCTTTCAGCCGCTCGCCGAAGCTGCTGGAGAAGTCCTGGAAGATGGCCGCCAGTTCGTCGCCGTCAACGTTGGGCCGCGCCCCGACCGGGAAGCGGTAGCGCCAGAAGCTGACGATATGGGAAATCGCGCCCAGCTTCTCGCCCAGTTCCAGGAACATGTAGGGCGCCGACAGCAGGAAGTCGCGGAAGGTCTTGGGCGACTGGTTCTGCACCAGGTCCTGGAACGAGGTGTCATAGACCGACAGGGCCTTGGTCACATGGTTGCCGTTGTCGCGCACCATCTCGATGATGTTGCGCCGCGCCCCGGCCAGGTAGACCTTCTGCTCCGGCGTCAGGCCGCCATGCGGCTGGATCGCGTTGATCTCGCGCAGCACGCCGATTACATCGGGCCAGAACTTGCCCATGGACCATTTGTAGTAGAGGAAGCCGCGCCAGCTGAACACGCCTTCGCGGAAGTCGTTGCCGGTCAGGCCCAGCGTCATCCGCAGCGGTTCCAGCTTTTCGTCGATCTCGTTGGACAGCATGGCCGACACCAGCCGGTTGCTGGAGCCGCCGGCGCTACCGCCCGCCAGGATGATGAGCTTGGACAGCTCTTCGCTGACGAACTTGTGCATGCGTTCCTGGTCGCCCTCGGAGATCGAGAAGTAACAGGGTGCGACCTCGATCTTGTTGTTGCGCAGGTGTTCGCGCAGCAGGAAGGGGTCGAGCGACGGCACCGCATGCAGCAGGCGCAGCACCGACAGGTCGCGTTCCAGCGTTTCGGGATTGTAGTGGCCGGTCTGGCGCAGGGATTCGACATAGCCGCGCTGGTCCACGAACAGGGCGCGGCCGCCCGCGCGCAGGTCGGAGGAATCGAACGGCACCACGATCTTGGTGGATACCGTGCGGGGCGAGGCGAACAGATAGACCTCGTCGCTGCGGGTGCGGTGCTTGATCAGGAAGGCCTTGTTGATGACCGGCGAGATGAACAGCGGCTTTTGCGTGTGCTCGGGATTGTCCACATTGTCCTGGGCGATTCGGAACAGGTTCAGCACCCGGCTGGTCGAGGCGCCGCCCAGGGCGCTGAGAAATCGAACGGAACGGTCACTGGCCACGTTAATCATCCATGCTGGTGCAATATGGCGGTCAGGATGGGGCGTTTTCCCCTAAGGATTGCTTTATGCGGGGGCGCGGAAATCCCCGGTATGGGGCGGGTCCCGGCGCGGGGATTAACGAAACGGCCGGCCTGCGGTAACCATTGGCATGGCCACCGGCATGAAAATCCCTGGCATGGATTTGACGTTCAATCGCTCCCTGCAAGCCGCGTATGGCGTGGTGACACCCCTGTCCCCGCGCGTCGCCCGGCTGCTGGCCCCCAATCCGGGGCCTTATACGTTCCGGGGCACCGGCGTGCATCTGGTGTGCGCGGGCGGCCGTGTGGCGGTGATCGATCCGGGGCCGGACAGCCCCGCCCATCTGGAGGCGCTGAAAAGCGCCATTGGCGCGCGGCGCGTCAGCCATATCCTGGTCACCCATACCCATCGCGACCATTCCCCGGCGGCGGCGGCGCTGAAGGCCTGGAGTGGAGCCTCCACCTATGGTTTCGGGCCGCATGGTCCCGATGGTGGCGCGGTGGAAGAAGGCGCCGACCGCGCTTTCGTGCCCGATGTGACGGTGCGCGATGGAGACGTCATCACCGGCGATGGCGTCACGATGGACTGCGTGTTCACGCCCGGCCATACCGCCAACCATATGTGTTACGCCCTGCGCGAGGAGCGGGCGCTGTTCTGCGGCGATCATGTGATGGGCTGGTCCACCAGCGTGATCGCGCCGCCCGACGGCAATATGGGCGATTATCTCGCCAGCCTGGAAAGGCTGATCGCGCGGGACGATGCCATTCTTTATCCCGCCCACGGCTCGCCCATCACCGACCCGCAAGGCTGGCTGCGCGCCCTGCTGGCACACCGGCAACAGCGGCAGGCGCAGGTGGCGGCGGCGGTCGCGGCGGGGCTGGTCACGGCGGAGGCGATCGCCGCCCGCCTTTATCCGGGGCTGGACCCGGCGCTGCGCGGCGCGGCGGCGGCACAGGTGCAGGCACATCTGGATCACTTAAGGGCGATCAGATCCGCTTCATAAAGGCGTCGAGCAGGCGCAGATTCGCGCCATGGTCGTTGTCCACGGTGCGGCTGGCGGCGCGGATGTCGGGACGTGCGCCCAACCGCCCGCTGGCGCGGGCCCGCACCACGATGTCGGAGACCTCGCCGAACCAGAAGCTGCGCGCGGTGGCCTCGATGCGGCCTTCGTCTTCATTGTAATCCACGATGGTCCAGCCCAGCCCCTTGACCGCCTCGAAACAGCGCCAGAACAGGGCCTTCACCGGATCGGGACTGCCCGGATAGAGTTTTCCGCGTGGCTTGGTGACGTCGTAATATTCGTGCAGCGCATAGGCGACGGTCATCTCCTCGCCGCGGAAACGGATCAGTCGCTGGCCGTCGAACCCGGGCTGGTCGCGGCCCGCCGGACGCTCCTTGAGCAAGGCCACGAAGCGCGGCGCGTCGTCCGGGTTGCTGCTGGCGTCATGGATGGGCGGGCTGGTCAGGCCGTACCAGGCATAGCTCAGCGGCGGATACAGGAAGGCCAGCGATCCCAAGAGCGCGATCATGCCCATGCGCTTGCCCTCGCCGGCATTGCGGACAAAAGCCTGGCGGAACCAGGCCAGAGCCGCCAGCAGCGCCCCCAGCCCCAGCAGGGTGGCCGGAATCATCAGGGCATGGCCGGTGGTGACGAAGGCGAAATAGCCCAGCCGAACGCCCGCGATGGCGCCGGCCGCGATCAGGATGGCCAGGACCAGGGCGGCAAAGGCCGTCCGCGCGGCAAGCAGTTGGAGGCGCATGGGAAAGGAGATCCGAGCTGTTTTGCGCAACCTAGTTTCCGGTTCCGCCGGAGGCAAGCCGCAGCCGGTCCGCCATGCGCGCAGGCCACTCGCCAATCCGGGGGAAGCGGGTAAAGTCCGGCAAAACCACCGGATAGAGCGACATGTCCCTGAGCAACGGCCCCCTGAGCAATGGTCCCTTGAGCAATGTAAAGGCGCGCGACATGGCGAGCCTGCTGCATCCCTTCACCAACCTGGCCCGGCTGCGCGAAACCGGACCCACGGTGATCGCGCGGGGCAAGGGCGTCTTCGTCCATGACGCCGACGGCAAGGACTATCTGGAGGCGATGAGCGGGCTGTGGTGCACGGCGCTGGGCTGGGGCGAGGAAGAACTGGCCGAGACGGCGGCGGCGCAGATGCGGACCCTGTCCTTCGGCCATATCTTCGGCGGCAAGAGCCATGAGCCGGGCATCGCCCTGGCCGAAAAGCTGAAGGAGATCGCGCCCATGCCGGTGGGCAAGGTGTTCTTCGCCAATTCCGGCTCGGAAGCCAACGATTCCCAGATCAAGTTCATGTGGTACGCCGCCAATGCGCGCGGCGAGAAGACCCGCAAGAAGATCATCGCCCGCGACCGGGCCTATCACGGCGTGACGCTGGCCAGCGCCTCGTTGACCGGGCTGGATGCCTTTCACAAGAGCTTCGACCTGCCCTTCGACTTCACCGTGCGGGTGGAGTGTCCGCATTACTGGAAGAATGCGCGGGACGGTGAAAGCGAGGAACAGTATTCGGCCCGCCTGGCCGCCGACCTGGAGGCCACCATCCTGCGCGAAGGGCCGGACACCATCGCGGCCATGTTCGTGGAGGCGGTGATGGGGGCGGGCGGTGCGATGCTGCCGCCGCGCGGCTATTTCGAGGCCATTACGCCGGTGCTGGAAAAATACGGCATCCGGCTGGTGGATGACGAGGTGATCTGCGGCTTTGGCCGCACCGGCAACGCCTTCGGCTGCCAGACCATGAACTACCGGCCGGACAGCATGTCCATCGCCAAGGCGCTGTCATCGGCCTATGTGCCGATCAGCGCCGTGCTGCTGTCGCCGGAGCTGGTGGAGATCATCGAGGCGGAAGCCACCCGGATCGGCGGGCTGTGGCATGCCTTCACCTATTCGGCGCATCCGGTGGCGGCGGCGGTGGCGCTGAAGACGCTGGAAATCTACGAACGGCGCGATGTGTTCGGCCATGTCCGCAAGGTCGCGCCGGTGTTCAATGCCCGGCTGAAGGCGCTGGCGGATCACCCGCTGGTGGGCGAGGCCAACGGCGTGGGCCTGATCGGGGCCATCGAGATGGTGGCCGACAAGGCGGCCCGGCGCAATTTCGAGGCGTCGAAACAGGTGGGCGCGATGTGCGGCCAGTTCTGCCAGGAAGAAGGCATCATCGTGCGGCCGCTGATCAACGATCGCATCGCGCTGTGCCCGCCGCTGGTCATCAGCGAAGGGGAAATCCATGAACTGTTCGACCGCTTCACCCGCGGCCTGGACCGGACGCTGGGCTGGGTCCGTGCTGAAGGGCTGCTCTAGCCGGCCCTGAGCATGCGGTCGGTGGTGATCCGGGCCGCTGTCACGCTGGGGCGGGCATGGATCATGGCGTTGTCCCGCCACACTTCCACCAGCCGGGCGCTGGGCGTCTTCATGGCATGGGCCAGGACGCGGGCGCGCTGGTCGTCATCGCAGGTGGCGGAAAAGGCGTAGGTGAGCGCGCCGTTCTGGTCGCGGTAGCGGATTTCATAGGCCGGCATGGTCGCCTCCGGTAGGTCGTTTTTACACCCCGCTTGTTGGCTTTTTGCGCGACGCGGCCACGAATGTCGAATGACATTTGGGTTACAACAAAGGGACTTGCGGCGGCGGTCGGAGGCCGCTTTTTGATGCGGGCGCGCAGGATTTATGTTCAGTATGTCGCGTTGCGGATGAAAGCGGCCTTCCTATATGTCTGGCGTGTTGCCGGGCTTTGCCCTAGTGGAGCGTTTTCCTGCCGCCCGCGTTACCGGGAAGCCGCCCAATCCATTTTCGAGGAGGATTTTCATGCCCGCCCCTTTCACGCTTGCGCCGCTGCCCTGGGATGAAGACGCCCTGGCGCCGACCATTTCCGCAAATACGATTCAGTTTCATTATCACAAGCATCACCAGACCTATGTGGACACGCTCAACAAGCTGGTCGAGGGCACGAAGTTCGCCGACATGAAGCTGGAAGAGATCGTGCAGGCGACCGCCGGTTCGGCCGATGCCAAGGAAAAGACCCTGTTCAACAATGCCGGCCAGGTGTGGAATCACGATTTCTACTGGCGCAGCCTGACCCCGGCCAAGACCGAGGCCTCCGCCCAGCTCGACAGCGCCATCGCGGCGGCCTTTGGCGGCAAGGATCAGCTGATCGCGCAGCTTGCCGAAGCGGGCAAGACCCAGTTCGGCTCCGGCTGGGCCTGGCTGGTCAGCAAGGACGGCAAGCTGTCCATCGAAAAGACCCCCAATGCCGAAACCCCGATGGCCAAGGGCGTGAACTGCCTGCTCACCGTGGATGTTTGGGAGCATGCCTATTATCTCGACTATCAGAATGCGCGCCCCAAATATCTGGAAGCGGTGCTGGGCAAGATCCTGAACTGGGAATTCGCCTCGGAAAATCTCACCCGGGAAGCCAATCCGGTCCGGTCTGCGGCCTGGTTTGGTTGACCCCCTCCGGCTTCAACTTACGCTCGGCTCCCAAGGGGTCGCCTTCGCACGTTGAAGCCACTTCCCCCTTAAGCGTGCTTCGCACGCGAGGGGGAGGAGGGGCTGTGCTGTCTTTGTTTGATTGAACCCGTTTGATTGAACCCCTCCGGTTTCAGCTTTCGCTTGTCCGCTGCGCGGACGGCGCACGCTGAAACCACCTCCCCTTTCTGTGCGCTGACGCGCACGAAGGGGAGGCGGGCCTTCGCTTAATTCCAACTATGGAATGCTGCCATTTCCGGGATTGGGATCGCGGATCGACCCCGCTCCCGGTATCGTGCCGGGCAGCGCGCCGCCGGTATAGCCGGTGGGACGGCAGGCCCCGTTGCCCCGGCCCCAGCCCATCCGATAGGCCTTGCTGGTGCTGTAGAGATGGGCGTCGCGCACCATCGTGTCCTGCCGCCGGTTGGCATCGGGTCCATAGGCGCTGTTGCAGCCGTCGCTATAGCCCTGCTGATAGTCCGGCGTGCGCCGCAGGGCGCGCGTTTCCTTGTCGGCGAACAGGCCGCAGGCGGTCAGAACCAGCAGCATCAGGGCGGTAAGGGCAAGGCGCAAGGACGGCTCCAAGCTTCTGTTTACCATCCTGTTTTACCCCGGATTAGGGCTGGGCGGCGCAGATTTCCGCGCGGAAAACGGGGCTTGCATGGACAAAACGCTATTTTCTTCGATGCGGGTGCTGCTGGTGGGGGGCAAGAGCCATCCCATGCTGCTGCTGCGCTCGGTGATGAACATTACGGGCATCACCCAGGTCACGCATATCGAGGACAGTCGCCGCGCCATCGAGCTTCTCAGCATGGACGCTTTCAGCGCCGTTTTTTTCGAGAATGGCGTGGCCGATTATGACGGCATGCCCTTTGCCATCGCGGCCCGGCGCAAGGAAAGCATGGTCAATCCCATGCTCCCCATCTTCCTGTTGCAGGAACGCGCCCGCCGCCTGGATGTCGAAAAGGCCCGCGATGCGGGCGCCACCGACGTGCTGACCGTGCCCATGAGTCCGGCCACCCTGATGACCAAGCTGCGGACGGCGGTGCAGGCACCGCGACCCTTCATCGTGGCGCCGGAATTCTTTGGCCCCGACCGGCGCGGCGTGCGGGGCGCCTTTCACGGCGCGGACCGCCGGGTGCGCCAGCCCCGCAAAACCAAGGTGGACTTCACGCATATCTAGCGTGAAGAGACTTTAATCCCACAACCTGTGATATATTCCGGCGAGCGTCCCCGCAGGCACGGGTGCGCGCGGCACTTGCAGGAAATTCGGCCTATCCAACCGCATAAAAAATAAATTCGCGGCCTTAAGTCCTTCCTCATTAAGCAAGTTTTCCCCGTAAAAGCAATCTGAGGTAGAAATACCTATCCCCATCCCTTGCGTATTTAGGATAGTTGTCCTTTTCTGGTCCGGCGATATGCCAGACAGAATAAGGGGACAAGGAATGGGCAGTATCCAAGATCCGGCGGTTTTTCTGGCCGCCCGCCGCGCCAGCCTGGCGCAATTCATCGTGGCGCAGGTGCATGGCGTGCCGGTGCAGGAGCTTCGCCAGCCCACGCGCGGCCGCCCGCATGTCGCCCGCGCCCGGCAGATATCCATTCACCTGGCGCGGCGGGTGTTCGACCTGAACCATCGCCAGCTTGCCCAGGAATTCGGGCGCGATCGCTCGACCGTGCATCACGCCTGCGGCCTGATCGAAAAGATGCGGGCGGAGAACGAGCAGTTCGATTCCACCCTGACCTGGATGGAAACCCTGTTGCGCCGTGCCGCGGGGTTGCCGCAATGAGGCGGCTGGCCGAGGCGGAGGTGGAGCGCGAGGCGCGCCGGGTTCTCCGCCGTCTGGCCAGTCCACGGGCGGCTCTGCTGCCGCGCGGCGACGGCTATGCGGTGGCGCGCGCGCCTTCGGGCGTTGCGGCCAGCCGCATTACGCTGGGCGCCGATTTCCTGGCGGCCTTTCTGCGCGCGGGCTGGATCGCCGCGGCGGGACCGGACCGCTATGTCATTGCCCCGGCCGGGCTGGACCTGCTGGCGCGCGGCGGGGCGGATGGCTTCGCGGCCCAGCACCGTCTGCTGCAGGACGCGGTGCTGGCGGAGGGCACGGACCGGCGCGGCGTGAAGGTCAACAGCTTTGAATCGCCCCTGGCGCGGCTGAAAGCGCGGGCGCTGGTGGACGGGATTCAATTCGCGGCCGGTGAAAAGCTGCGGCGCGATTACACGCTGGGTCAGCTTGCGCCCCGCATGGGCGTGGACTGGAGCGCGCCCGTGGTGTCCGGCGGGCGCGGCGCGGGACGCGAGAGCGTCAGCGACATCGCTCTTGCGGCGCGGCAGCGCTTCAACCGGGCGCTGGCGGCGGTGGGGCCGGGGCTGTCGGACCTGCTGTTCGATGTCTGTTGCGACCTGGCCGTGCTGGAACGGGCCGAGGATGCGCGGGGCTGGAGCCGCCGGTCGGGCCGGGTGGTGCTGAAGATCGCGCTGGACCGGCTGGCCGCGCATTATGGCTTCGACATGGTGCGGGAAAGGGGCGCGATACGCGCCTGGAGCGCCGAGGAAGCGTCCTAGCGGCGTTTAAAGCGCGCCGGCCTTCTCTCGCGCCGCCCTGGCCCTGCGATCGGCTGCGATCTGGGCCCGCACATCGGCCAGCCCCGCCATCACGCTGCTGGTGCCGGGGGCCGCGCGGTCCGGCGCGGAGACAGGCGTACCGCCAGAGGCGCCGGCACACGCAGAACCGCAATCCCCATCCATCCGCGAGAGACCAGTTGCGGCGGACAGGAAGGCGGCGGGGGAGATTTGCGCGATGCCGGCGCCCGGGCGTCCCAGGCCAAGATCAGGCTCATGCGGCGCCAACAGCGACACAAGCCCGATCCAGAATGCAGCCCGGATAATCATGACGTCTTCCTGGGTGTTCCAACGCGGACAGCATCGGCCGCGTCCTCTTCCCGGGCGCTTAGTTCTTTCTTTAAATTTGAAACTAGTTGGCGGTTCCGCATCCCATCCTCAACGCAGGACTGACGGGTTGCGTTCGCTTCGATTCAAACTTGAATCGCGCTTGAATCGGATACGATTAAAATTTGAGGAAAATGCCGCGCGGGCGTTAAGCGCCGCACCGCCGCAACCCTGGTGCAGGTGTGGGAACCCTTAAAGGATGCGGCGAAATCGTGGTGCGGAACGCCGCGGGCTTCAGGCCGCCGTGGGCGGCGGCGCGGGCGGCAGGATCACGCGGGCGCGAAAACCCGCGCCGGGACGGCTGTCCAGTTCCAGGCGGCCGCCATGCAGTTCCGCGAAGGCCTTGACCACGGTCAGGCCCAGGCCCGCGCCGGCCGCATGTTCGGCCGCTTCCTTGCGCCCGCCATGCTCGAACGGCTCCTGGATGCGGGCCAGATCGTCGGGTGAAACGCCGGGCCCATCATCGGCCACCGTGGCGATGATGCCCGCCTCGCTGGCGGTGGCGGACAGGGTCACGGTGCAGCCCGGCGCGGTGAAGGTCACGGCATTGTCCACCAGCGAATGCATCATGGCGGTGAAGACGCCTTCATCGGCATGCACCATCAGCCCGACCGGGCACTGATCGGCGTTGATGGCGACGCCGCGCGCCTGGGCCTTGGCCATGAAGACATCGCGGGTCAGCCACAGGGTGCCGCCCGCATCCACCGCGCCACGGCGCAGGTCGTAGCGTCCGGCGGAAATCTTGGTGAGATCCATGATCTGGTTGATCATCTTGAGCAGGTTGGTGCCGCCCTGATGCACCAATCCGGCATATTCGCGCACCTGATCCGGCGTCAGGTTGTCGGCCAGCGTTCCCATCAGGTCGGAAAAGCCCAGTATGGCGTTCAGCGGCGTCTTGAGTTCGTGGCCCATGGTGCGCAGCAGGGTGGTCTTGGCGCTGGCGACCTTGGCGCTGTCCTGGTCGAGCTGGCGGGTGAGATCGGCCAGATAGCTGCTTTGCCGCTTGGCCTGTTCCAGGCTGTCGGCCAGCGCGCCCTGCTGTTCCATCAGCGCGGTTTCGGCCCGCACCTTGTCGGTGATGTCGGTGAAGACCATGGCGCGGCCGCCATCGGGCGTGGCGCGGTCGCGCACCAGATAGGATTTGCCGTCATTGGTCCGCAAGGTGGCATGGGCGGCGCGCTGGCGATGGCCTTTCAGGCGGCGTTCCAGCCAGATCTCCGGCGGCTCGTCCAGCGCCAGGCGGCCGTTGAAGGCCACACGGGCGGCGATTTCGGGGAACGGCGTGCCGATCAGCTCTTCCAGCTTCGCGCCCACAAGCTGGCCATAGAGATCGTTGCCCATCAGCAGCCGGTCTTCATGGTCGAACAGGGCGAAGGCGTCGGCTGACAGGCGCACCGCTTCTTCCAGCCGCGCCATCTGGGCGCGGGCGGCGGTGACGTCGCTCCACAGGATCACGACATGGCCGTCCGCCGTATGGCGCGCCTTCAGTTCCATCACCCGGTGATCGGACAGCGGGACATCGAGCGGGGCATAGTTGCCGGGGCGCAGTTGCGACAGGCGCTGTGCGATGAAGGCGTCATGTCCGCCCGCCAGCGCGGATTCGGCGATCTGGCCGCCCGAGATTTCCAGGCGGATCAGGTCCGCATAGCTCCGGCCGACCAGCGCCTGCGCCGCGGGCAGGCCGCGCAGCAGATAGTTCAGGTGCGCGTTGGCATGCAGCAGGCGGCCCTGGGCGTCGAAAATGGTCAGGGCGACGCGCAAGGCGTCCAGGGTATCCAGCAACGCGGCCGCATCCTGGGCGGGGATGCGCGCGATCGTGTGTGCCGCTGTGGCCAACTCTGCTCCCTGCCGGTGGTCCGGCGCTTCCCGAAGGCGCCGAGAATGCCGTGCTTTGCGTTGCCGATTGGTTAGGGCTGCGGCAACCCCCGTGCAGGATGCGTGTCGGTTTGGCGACAGGAGTGGGCGAATCGCGCCATGATCCGCCGGGCGGTGCGCGCCGCAATCCTTGTGGAAAACTAAACGGCGGCGCGCCTGTTTCAGATTTCGTTAAGCCTGTGCGGCAAGACTGCGCGCGGTATTTCGGCAGGACAGCGGGACAAGACGGAGACATGACCGCTACGGGCATCCACGGCAATGGGCAGGCGGCTGGCGTCCTGACGCTGGTGCGGCGGCAGTTCGTGCTGGTGCAGGCCGCCAAGGCGGCGGTGGGCGCCGCGCTGGGCCTGGCCTTTTTCTGCGTGACGGGCCGCCCGGACGGCGCGGAACTGCTGGCGCTGGCGGGGCTTCTGGCTCCGGCCGGGCTGGCGCTGCTGGGCCTGACGCGCATTCCCCTGCCGGTGCTGGAACAGGCGGGGCTGGCGTTGTTCGCGCTGCTGATCGGATATCTGGCGGTGCTGACCGGCGGGCTGGCCTCGCCGCTGGTGATCTGGTTCGCGCTGGTTCCGGCCGAAGCGGCACTGACGGGCGCGCCCGCCGGATCGAACAGGGCGGTGGTGCGGGCCGGGATCGCCGCCGGACTGGTGCTGCTGGCGGTGGCGGCGCTGCAGGGGCTGGCGTTGTTGCCAGAGTCGCGCCTGACCCTGCCGGCCTGGCAGGTGATGGCGGTGTCGGCGCTGGCGGCGCTGGTGCAGGCCGTGCTGATCGCGGCGGCGGCACAGGACCGCCAGCGCGCCGCCGATGCGGCGGCGGCCGAAGGCGCGGCGCTGTACCGCTTCCTGGCGGACAATGCCATGGACCTGATCACCCGCCATGCCGCCGACGGGCGCATCACCTTCGCCAGCCCCGCCACACTGACGCTGATGGGACGGCTGCCGGAGGACATTACCGGCCAGACCCTGGCGATGCTGGTGCATGCCGAGGACTGGCATGCGGCGCAGGCGGCGCTGGTGCAGTCCAGCTATCACGGCCGCGCCGGATCGGCGCAACTGCGGCTGAAGCATCGCGACGGGCATCATGTGTGGGTGGAGATGCGCTGCCGCCCGGCGGCGGCGGGACAGGCGGGGGCGGGCGATATCGTGGCGGTGACGCGCGACATCACCCAGGCCAAGGCACAGGAGCAGGCACTGCTGGAAGCGCGCGACGCCGCGCTGGCGGCCAACCGCGCCAAGAGCCGTTTCCTGGCCAATATGAGCCATGAGCTGCGGACGCCGCTCAACGCCATCATCGGCTTTTCGGAAATGATGACGCGCCAGATGTTCGGGCCGGTGGGCCCGCGCTACCAGGAATATTCCCGCCTGATCCATGAATCAGGCGCGCATCTTCTGGACCTGATCAACTCGGTGCTGGACATGTCCAAGATCGAGGCGGGCAAGTTCGAACTGGCCGAGGACCTGTTCGACCTGGAGGAAACGGCGCAAAGCGCGGTGCGCTTCCTGAAGATTCCGGCGGAGCGGGCAGGCGTGTCGCTGTCGCTGTCGGTGATGCCCGGCGCGCGGCTGGCCTATGCCGACCAGCGGGCGGTGAAGCAGATCCTGATCAACCTTCTGTCCAACGGCGTGAAATACACGCCGCCGGGCGGCGAGGTGCGCATCACGGCGGAGGTTGGGCGGGGCGTGGAGATCGTGGTGGCCGATACCGGCACCGGCATTTCCGCCGCCGACCTGGCGCGGCTGGGACGGCCTTTCGAGCAGGTGGAGAATGCCGAGGTCCGCGCCAAGGAAGGCACCGGCCTGGGCCTGGCGCTGGTGAAGTCGCTGGCCGCGCTGCATGGTGGCGAGGCGGAGCTGTCATCGGTGCTGGGCGAAGGCACCCGCGTCACGGTGCGGCTGCCCCATGCGGCGGTGAATGCGAAAGGCGAACGCCTGGCGCCCGCGAAAATCCTGCCGTTCCGCGCCGTCAGCTGATCGTCGGTGGGCGCTCGTCCAGCGAGACACCGCGCGCCTTGAGGTCGCGCACCAGGCGCTCGAACTGGTGGGTGATGAAAAGCCAGGATTCCTCGTTGCTGCCCAGCCGCAGCGGATTGTCCGCCGCCAGCACCAGGCCGTCATTGCGCTCCACGAGTATCTGCGCCTCGATCAGCGCATTGAGGCGGCGGCGCACGGTTTCGGCGGGCATGTGCAGGGCGCGGGCGATGCCGCCGCGGCTGATGCCCCGGCGCAGCGCATCGGGCTCGATGCCGGCGGCATGCTGGCGGCAGAGTTCGGGGTTGCTGTCTATGTGGGAGAGGTTGGCGCTGCCGATGCCCAGCGCAAGGATGTGATCGATCGGATCGAGGGGCGTCTTGCGCATGGCCTCGCCCAGGATGGTGAGCATCAGGCGAAGTGTCAGGCGGTAGATGATCTTGGCGCGTTCGGTGTCGTTGAGGCTGGTGTCGCTTATGTCCTTCTGGCTTGTAAATTCGGGATCACCGCCGGTGGTGTCCCTGGGCTGGATTTTTGTCATGCAGGCGCTTCCTCTGGTCCGGCTTATCTGTCTTTGTCAGCATGCGGCCTCCCCCATCCGCGAAGGGACGGCGTCCAACAGGTTGGGAGGGGAAATATCGGAAAGTTTAAATGGCTCGAGGGCATAAGGCCGCGCATCATGCCAGTCCACATGCCCGAGAACGGGGATGGCCTCGCCCTGTTCAGGCTTGAGCGGGAGAAGCAGCTTCTCACAGCTGCAAATGCTATTCTCAAAAATGGGGAAGCGCCAACGATTGATGGCGATGGCGCCCTGGGTGACCGCCGAGAAGGTGGACAGGCGCAGCCAGCGCGCGTCTTCCGGCGTCAGCGCCAGCCAGTCCGCGCCGGTGATCTCGCGGCCCAGATGGGTGCGAAAGCCCGTCCCGGCCATGCCGACATGGACGGATTGCTGGGGAATGACCATGAAGAAGATGACGCCGGGCAGCAGCGGCTTGATGGCGGCGGGATTGATCTGGGTCCGGGCGGGTGGCGCGTCGTGGGTCCAGAGCGAAAGCCAATAATCGGCAATCTGCTGGCTGCGCGGCGTCAGGCCGCTTCGGGACAGGATATGCTGGGCTTGGGACTGGGTAAGCGACACTAGGATACTTGTTTTCAATGGCACTCATCATCCCGCGCGTCCGACAGGCTGTCATGTCGCCAGACCCCCAAGCTGGGTGCAAAATCGCCTATAGGATGTTGCCCTGCAGCAGGATTTATAACGGATGCTATGATCCCCTGCGTTACATGGAGATGGATTGGTGATGACGCCCGCGCCGCGTCTGAAGGCTGGCATATTCATCCGCGCACTGATCCGGCGGGCGGAGGTGGAAGGCGCGTCCGCATTCATCGCGCGCAAGGGATCTGAAGAGGCGGGCGCCGTCATCCTGAAGGTGGCGACGCTGGACGGCGCGGTGCTGCTGCTGAATCAGGCGCGTGACGGCAAGGGCGACCTGGTCTGGGCGCGGCCGTTCGGCGGCAAGGTGCCGGAGGCGCGCGCGGCGGAATGGTGCGCGCGCCAGGCGCAGTTCGATCCTGATGTCTGGATCCTGGAAATCGAGGACCGGCAGGGCCGCGCTTTCGTGGACGAGCCGGTGGTTTGATGCTTTCCTTGCCCCCGGTCCGGGGGTCTGCTACCTGCGCCGCATGAGCAAGACCCCCGCCAGCGAAGCCGCCCGACGCAGGACATTCGCCATCATCTCCCACCCCGACGCGGGTAAGACCACGCTCACCGAGCATCTGCTGCTGCTGGGCGGGGCGATCCATGCCGCCGGGCGGGTCAAGGCGCGCGGCGAGGCGCGCCGCGCCAAGTCCGACTGGATGAAGATCGAGCAGGAGCGCGGCATTTCCGTCACCAGTGCGGTGATGACCTTTGAATACAAGGATGCGGTGTTCAACCTGCTGGACACGCCGGGCCATGAGGACTTTTCGGAAGACACCTATCGCACCCTGACGGCGGCGGATTCGGCGGTGATGGTGATCGACGCCGCCAAGGGCATCGAGGCCCAGACCCGCAAGCTGTTCGAGGTCTGCCGCCTGCGCGACATCCCGATCATGACCTTCGTCAACAAGATGGACCGGGAGGCGCGCGATCCCTTCGAGCTGCTGGACGAGATTTCCGACCAGCTTCAGATCGAGACGGCGCCGATGATGTGGCCGGTGGGCATGGGGCTGAACTTCCGCGGCATCCAGAGCCTGCATGACGATCGCTTCATCGCCTTCAACGACGCGGTGCCCACCGAGGCGGAGATCGCCAAGCTGGAAGAAGACGCGCTGCTGGCGCGCGAGGGGTTGCCGCAATTCGACCTGGCCACCTATCGCGAGGGGCATCTGTCGCCGGTCTATTTCGGCTCGGCGCTGAAGAATTTCGGGGTGTCGGAACTGCTGGACGGTCTGGCGCGCTATGCGCCGCCGCCGCGCGAACAGGCGGCGTTGGGCAAGCCCGCCCATCCCGGCGACAAGGAAGTGACGGGTTTTGTCTTCAAGGTGCAGGCCAACATGGACCCCAACCACCGCGACCGGGTGGCGTTCCTGCGGCTGGCGTCGGGCGAGTTCCGCCGCAACATGAAGCTGAAACAGTCCGGCACCGGCAAGACCATCGGGGTGCACAACCCGATCCTGTTCTTCGCCTCCGAGCGCGAGACGGTGGACGAGGCCTGGCCCGGCGACATTATCGGCATTCCCAATCATGGCGTGCTGCGGGTGGGCGACACGCTGTCGGAATCGGGCGGCGTGGTCTTTACGGGCATTCCCAATTTCGCGCCGGAAATCCTGCGCCGGGTGCGGCTGTCCGATCCGATGAAGCAGAAGCACCTGGCCCGCGCGCTGGAATCGCTGGCCGAGGAAGGCGTCACCCAGGTCTTCAAGCCCGCCATCGGCAGCCAGTGGATCGTGGGCGTGGTGGGCGCGCTCCAGCTCGATGTGCTCAAGTCACGGCTGGTGGCGGAATACGACCTGAATGCCGACCTGGAAGCCTCGCCCTATGACAGCGCCCGCTGGCTGTCGGGCAGCGAGGCCGAGATCGAGAAGTTCAACAATGCCAACAAGGGCGGCATGGCGACCGACCGGGACGGCGCGCCGGTCTTCCTGGCCAAGAGCGCCTGGGAAATCGGCTATGTCGCCGAGCGGTTTCCGAACGTGAAGCTGCTCAAGACCCGCGAGCGACACGAGGTGAACGCGGCGGCGGGCTGATCCGGCGGCGGTTCATCCTTTTCGGGCGATGGTCAGGCCGCGCTGGCATGGCCTTCGCGCCAGCTTCGCAGCACGCGGCCCGCCTCGTCGGCCGGGACGCTGTCGAAGGCATCCAGCACCGCGAAGCTCAGCGCGGGCGCACGGGCAGGTGCGGCCATCACCGCCAGCGCCGAAAAGGCAGCCCGGTCCAGGCCCGCGCCCTTGCAGGCTACCGCCAGGGCGTTGCCGGTTTCATCATCCACGATCTGGCGCGCGGTGGCCGCGTCCACTTCCAGCTTTTCGGCCAGCAGGTCGGCGACGGCGCGGCCGTTGCGGGCTTCCGCCACCAGGCTGGGGGCGGCGGAGACGCGTGGCAGCACGCGCTGGGCGAGTTCGGGATCGGAGTAGAGGCGCACGCGCAGCCGGGCGCGGGCGGGTGCGTCCAGGTCGCGGGCGGCCTTGGCCAGCAGCGCCTCGCAGACGCCGCGCATGGAGTCGGGATAATCGGCGGGCCAGGCGGTCAGCAGTTCGGTCACTTCCTCGGCCAGCGCGGCGCGCAGGGCCGGGCCCTGGTCGGCCAGTTGCAGCAGGTGCGAGAGTTTGTGCGAGGCGGCCATCGGCATCTCCGTTGCCGGACATGCTGGCGCATCACCCTTAATGTTTCGTTGGCGATGAATCTGCGCGCAAACCCGGCGCGACTGCTTAACGGCGGGTTAAAATCACAGGTCCGCCTCCCCTTCGTGCGCGTCAGCGCACAGGAAGGGGAGGTGGTTTCAACGTGCGACGGGAGCGAAGCGACCGAGCGTAAGTTGAAACCGGAGGGGTGACACCGGATCAGCCAAAGGTCCTGTGGACCTTTGGCCCGGTCGAACGCCGCAAGGCCGCGCGCTTGGCGCGTGGCCTGAGGCCGGGACCGGAGGGTGTAACCAGAGACGGTTAAGCGATAACCGCCCAGGAGTCCGGGTAATATCCGTTGAAGGGCGAGCGCGAGGACACGGTATAGGCGCCCATCGCCCCGAACAGCACATAGTCGCCCGCCGCGATGGCATTGGGCAGCATCACCGGGCGGGGCAGCTTGTCGGCGCTGTCGCAGGTGGGACCGTAAAAGCGGAAGGGGCGCAGTTCGCCGGCCAGCGCTTTCGCCTTGCCCTTGGCGTCCAGCGTGATGCCGGTGGGCGGATAGTCCTCGTCGAAGCTGGCGAAGCGCTGTTCGTCGAAGCTGCCATAGATGCCGTCATTCATGTACAGCCGGTCGTCACGGCGCATCACCACCTGGGTCACCAGCGAGATTCCCGGCGCGCACAGGGCGCGGCCCGGCTCACACATCACTTTCAGATCGGGCATGGCCAGATTGTCCAGCGCCGTGCCGATCATGTCGAAGAACCAGTGATAGGGCGGTGGCTCCTGTCCCGAATAGGCGGCCGGAAAGCCGCCGCCGATGTCCAGCGCCGTGATCTGCACGCCTGCCAGCCGGATGGTCTGCTGGGCGATCTCGATGGCCTGGGCATAGGTGAAGGGCGACAGGCACTGGCTGCCGACATGGAAGGTCAGGCAGGGCTGGGCGCCGCTGGCGGCAACCTTCTGCAGCAGGTGCGCGCCTTCTTCGGGCCGGCAGCCATACTTGCTGGACATTTCCAGCAGCGCGCCGCCCAGCTGCGCCACCAGCCGCACGAAGACGCGCAGCTTTTTGGGGTTGCCGGTTTCGGCCAGCAGCTTGGTCAGTTCGGATTCGCTGTCCACCACGAAATCGGTGACGCCGTGCTGCTCGAAGGCGGCCTTGGCCTGGCCCGCCAGCCGCACCGGGGCCATGAAATGACAGACGGCGTCGGGGAACAGCGATTTCACCGCCTCGATCTCGCCCAGGCTGGCGGTGTCGAAATGGCGGATGCCCGCATTCCACAGATTGGTGATGGCGATGGGATGCGGATTGGATTTCACCGCATAGAGTACATCGCCGGGAAAGCCCTTGAGGAACTGCTGCGCGGCGGCGGCGAACTTGTCCGGATGCACCAGGTAGAGCGGTTCGGACGGCTTGAGGGTTTCGATCGCCTTGAGGGGCGAGGCGAAACGGGGCAGGGCGTCGAAGGTCGCGGTCGCGTTCATGGGGGCCTTTTGGGGCTTCGGGGTGGCGGACGCAACAAAAAAGGGGCAGCGGCGCTTCGCTGCCCCTTTTCATGACAATTCCGCGAAAGAATTAGCGCCGCGGCGGCGGGCCGCGATCGTCCCGCTCGTCCTGCTGGCCGCCATTGTCGAACTCGGCGCGCTGGCCGGGATTCAGCGAGCGGTAGAAGGCTTCCAGCGCCGGGCGTTCGGCCTGCAGGTCGGACAGGCGCTGGCGCAGGCCGCGTTCTTCCTCGTCCAGCATGCGGAACAGGTCCATGTTGCCGGTATTGCGCTGGGCGGCGTTGCATTCGCGTTCGGCGCGGCGGGCGCCGTCCAGCGTGACCTGGCGCCAGCGGGCGAACAGCGGCGCCTGGGCCGAGGTCAGCGACAGGCGGGTTTCCAGCTGGCGCAGGTCGTCGGCGCGGCCGGAATAGATTTCGTTGCAGGCCGGGCCGTCATCCTGGGGTGGCGGGGGCGGCGGAGCGCGGCGCATGCCGCGCGGATCGTTCTGGGCCAGCAGCAGTGGCGCGGCCTGGGCGGCGGCCAGCGGGGCTGCCGTCATGACCGGCTTGCGGACCGTGGTTTCGGGCTGGGCGTTGGCGGCAGCCAGGGCGGCGGCGGACGCCCCGCACAGGACCAGCGCGGCGAACATGGGCAGGAGGCTTTTTCGCATGGGGGGACTTCTCCGGCTTGAGTGAAACGGGCGGGACCGTTGGGGACGGCAGCCCGGCGTGGCAAAATAAGGCGCAAGCCGCCTGAACGCCAGATGAACAGGCCGCGTTGCGCGTAGCGCATGAGCAGGTCCGGTGGACCTGCGAAAGCGGCCTGTTGCCGCGAGCCAAAGCGAGCGGCCGGGGCCGTCCCGCGCTATTCAGGGAAGCACAGGCCCGCCTCCCCTTTGGCGCGTAGCGCCATGAAGGGGGAGGTGGCTTCAACGTGCGAAGCCGACCGTCCGTAGCGGCAGGGTACGGACGAGGCGCGCGTAAGTTGAAGCCGGAGGGTTTTTAAAACTAGAGCCCTTCCCGCAACTGGCGGATGGTCTTCTTGCCGTCGGCGCTGGGCTGGTAGACGTTGGTCATTTCCGACAGGGCGCTGCGGAAATCCTCCAGCGTGAAGCTGTCGGGCACTTCCCAGGCATCAAAGCCCACGCGATGCTGGTAGCTCAGCTGATCGTAGAGGAAATCGCCCACGGCGCGGATTTCGCCAGTGAAGCCCAGCCGGGTGCGCAGGATGCGCGCCCAGGAAAAGGCGCGGCCGTCGCGGAACTTGGGGAACTCCAGCGCCACCAGCGACAGGCGGCTCACATCGGCGCCCAGCGCTTCGGGGTTTTCGTGGCTCTGCAGGCGCACGCCCAGCGGCGTGTTGCGTTCCAGAAGCTGCTCGTGCTCCTTCTGGAAACGCGCCAGCGACACGATCACCGGACCTTCCGGCAGCGCCGCATCGTCGGCGACCGGCGTGAAGGCATCCTGCGCCCAGGCGCCGCTCTTGAGCAGTTTCATCAGGCGGCTTCCTTTTGGAAGGCGGCTTCCTTGAAGGGGGCGATGCCGATGCGGCGGGTGGTGTCCAGGAAGCGCTCGCCCGGCTGGCGCGCCTGAAGATAGACATGGACCACACGCTCGACCGCGTCGGCGATCTCGAACTCGGTGAAGCCCGGTCCCAGGATTTCACCGATGCTGGCGTCTTCCGCGCCCGAACCGCCCAGCAGGAGCTGGTAGAACTCCACGCCCTTCTTGTCCACGCCCAGGATGCCGATGTGACCGGCATGGTGGTGGCCGCAGGCATTGATGCAGCCGGAAATCTTGATCTTCAGCTCGCCGATCTCGTGCTGGCGGTCCAGGTCGGCAAAGCGCGTGGCGATCTTCTGCGCGATGGGGATGGAGCGGGCATTGGCCAGGTCGCAATAGTCCAGCCCGGGGCAGGCGATGATGTCGGTGATCAGGCCCGCATTGGGCGTGCCCAGGCCGATGGCCTGCAGCGCCGCGAAGATGGCGGGCAGGTCCTTTTGGCGCACATGCGGCAGCACCAGATTCTGCTCGTGGCTGACGCGCACCTCGCCCAGGCTGAAACGATCCATGATGTCGGCGATGACATCCATCTGCTCGGCGGAGGCGTCGCCCGGCACGGCGCCGATGCCCTTCAGGCTGATGGTGGCGATGGCATAGCCCGGCGCGCGGTGGCGGGCGATATTCTGCTTCTTCCAGGCCTCGAAGGCGGCATCGCCGGACGGCATGGCGTCTTCCAGCGCCTCGAAATCCGGCGGCGCGAAATAGGCGGTGATCCGGTCGATCTCCTCCTGCGGCACCTGCAGCGCGCCACGCGCCTTGATCTCGTCGAACTCGCGTTCCACCTGGCGGCGCATCTCCTCGATGCCCAGCGCGTTGGTGAGGATCTTGATGCGCGCCTTGTAGATATTGTCACGGCGGCCCTGCTCGTTATAGACGCGCATCACGGCCTCCATGAAGGCCAGGATGTCGGTCTTTTCCACGAAGTCGCCGATCACCTGCGCGATGTAGGGCGTGCGGCCCATGCCGCCGCCCACCAGCACCTTGTAGCCGGTGCGGCCTTCGGCATTGCGCACGATCTCCACCGCCATGTCGTGATAGGCCAGGGCGGCGCGGTCGTGCGGGCTGCCCGACACCGCGATCTTGAACTTGCGCGGCAGGAAGACGAATTCGGGGTGCAGCGACGACCACTGGCGCACGATTTCGGCCAGCGGGCGCGGATCCTCGATCTCGTCGGCGGCGGCCCCCGCGAAATGATCGGCGGTGACATTGCGGATGCAGTTGCCGGAGGTCTGGATGGCGTGCATTTCCACGCTGGCCAAGTCTTCCAGGATGGCGGGCACATCCACCAGCTTGGGCCAGTTGTACTGGATATTCTGGCGGGTGGTGAAATGGCCATAGCCCTTGTCATACTTGCGGGCGATATGGGCGAACATCCGCATCTGGCGCGAGGAGACGGTGCCATAGGGCACCGCGACGCGCAGCATGTAGGCGTGCAGCTGGAGATACAGGCCGTTCATCAGCCGCAGCGGCTTGAACTGGTCCTCGGTCAGTTCGCCCGCCAGGCGGCGCTCGACCTGGCGCTTGAACTGCGCGGTGCGCTCGGCGACGAAGCGGGCGTCGAACTCGTCATAGCGGTACATGTTCGGGGTGACTTCGGACACATCAGACATTGAATTGACCTGCCTGCTTGCCGAGATCGGCGCGGACGGTGGGACCGGCGGCGCGGATGATCTCACGCTCCTTGACCGGATGGAGGGCGCCGTTTTCCCGGCGGACGTCGAACAGATAGGGCGCGACGATGATGTTCTGCGGCAGTTCGGCCTGGGCCTGGGCCAGGGCGGCCTCGGCGGCGGCGGTTTCGGCATAGACATCGGCCTCGGCCAGGGACAGAACCCAACCATCGCCCTTGCGGTACAGCACATCGCCATCCCGCAGGCGGTTGGCGGTCAGCATCTTGAAGACAGGTGCGCTCATGGCCGGTACTCACCACTTCCGGACCCTGAAATCAAGACTTCAACACGAGCTTCCTGTAGTTTTTGAATAACTACATTTGAAATATGTATTAATGCCGCGCCGGAACCGGGCATAGTCGGGAAAAAAGGGGCGTCATGAACAGCGAAAGACGGGAGCTCACCCTGCCGCAACTGGCGGCGGTGGTGGCGGGCAATGGGCTGGAATTCTACGATTTCCTGATCTTCGGCTTTTTCGCGGTCCAGATCGGCCAATGTTTCTTTCCTGGCCATGACGCGACCGGCAGCCTGCTGCTGACCCTGGCGACCTTCGGCGTCGGTTTCGTCACCCGGCCGCTGGGCGGGGCGGTGATCGGGTCGCTGGGCGACCGGATCGGGCGCAAGCCCGCCATGCTGTTCTGTTTCGGGCTGATGGGTTTTTCCATCCTGGGCCTGGTGCTGACGCCGTCCCATGCCAGCATCGGCATCGCCGCGCCGATCCTGGTGGTGCTGTTCCGGCTGCTGCAGGGCTTTGCCCTGGGCGGCGAGGTGGGACCGGCCACGGCCTTCCTGATGGAAGCCGCCACGCCGGCGCGGCGCGGGCTTTATGTCTCGCTGCAATTCGCCACCCAGCAGGCGGCGATCCTGACGGCGGGGCTGGTGGGCGTGCTGCTGTCGAACCTGCTGTCGGCGCAGGAGCTGACCGACTGGGGTTGGCGGGCCGCCATGGCGCTGGGCCTTCTGGTGGTGCCCTTTGCGCTGATCCTGCGCCGACGGTTGCCCGAAACGCTGGATCACAAGTCCGAAACCACCTTTCCGCGTCCCAGCCGCGAGCAGGTGCGGATCGGCTTTTTCGCGATCCTGACCCTGGCCGCCGCCACCGTCGCCACCTACACCATGAATTACATGAACATCTTTGGCAGCCATACGCTGGGCCTGCCGTCGGCGCAGGCCTTTGGCGCGGTGGTGGTGGCGGGAAGCTGCGGCGTGATCTTCAACCCGGTGGGCGGCTGGCTGAGCGACCGGCTGGGACGCAAGCCGGTGATGATGGGGGCCTATGGCCTGCTGGGCCTGGTGGCGCTGCCCTGTTTTGTGATGATGGCGCATTTCCGCAGCGCGCCCGCCCTCTATGCCGGGGCGGCGATCATGGCGACGCTGTTGGCGCTGGGCACGCCCGCGGTGATGGCCTCGCTGACCGAAAGCCTGCCGCCGCAGATGCGCTCCGGCGGCACCGGCATCATCTATGCGCTGGCAATCTCGCTGTTCGGCGGCACGGCCAATTTCATCGTGGCCTGGCTGACGGCGCTGACCGGCTCGCCGCTGGCGCCCGCCGTCTATCTCTGCCTGATCCTGGCGATCGGATGGTGCGCCATGCTGATGGTGCGCGAAACCGCGCCCGCCAGGCGGGTCAGGGCCGGTTGATCGCGCTTTCGTGCCAGCGCCGCAGCAGCAGCCATTCCAGCAGGGTGAGCGCGGCGAAGATCGCCACGCCCGCCACCGCCAGCAGCGCCAGCGCCGCGAACAGGGCGGCGATTTCCAGCCGGTTGCCCGATTCCACGATGCGCCAGGCAAGCCCGGTGGCGGTGCCGCTGCCAGCCACGAACTCGGCCACGACCGCGCCGATCAGGGCCAGGCCGCCCGCCGTTTTCATGCCGGACAGCAGATAGGGCAGGGCGGTGGGCAGGCGCACGCGCCACAAGGTCTGCCAGCGCGACGCGCCATGCAGCCGCATCAGGTCCAGAAGGTTGAAGTCTGCGGATTTCAGCCCAAGCGTCGCGCCCGCCAGCACCGGGAAGAAAGCCACGATGGTGGCGATGATGACCAGCGCCAGGTTCACATGGTCGAACCCCACCCAGATCAGGATCAGCGGCGCGATCGCCACCACCGGCGTCACCTGCAGCATGACGGCATAGGGATAGAATGTGCGCTCCAGCAGCCGGCTCTGGGTAAAGCCGACGGCCAGAGCCACGCCCAGCAGGCTGGCGGCGAGGAAGGCCTGCAGGGTGACGGACAGGGTCGCCAGCAGCGATCCCATCAGCGAGGAGAAATTCGCGCAGAAAGCGCGCGCGATGCCGCTGGGCGCGGGCAGCACATATTCGGGCACGGCATAATGGTGCACGGCCCATTCCCAGCCGCCCAGCGCCAGCGCGGCGACGGCCAGTGGCAGGGCGATGTCGGCGATCCGTTTCATGCCGCCGCCATCGCGTCCCCGAGCGCGGCGGAGATGGCGCGCTGGGCCTCGATGGTGGCAGGGGCCAGGCGGCTGTCGCGGCCGGGCGGCAGGGTGATGTCGGCGGCGATGCGGCCGGGGCGCGGCGTCATCACCAGCACGCGGTCCGCCAGCCAGGCGCTTTCGGCGGCGCTGTGGGTGACGAACAGCACGGTCAGGTTATGGGTTTGCCAGAGCCGCTTGAGGTCGTCGCCCAGTGCCTGCCGGGTGATCTCGTCCAGCGCCGCGAAGGGTTCGTCAAGCAGCAGCAGCCGGGGCTGCGAGGCCAGCGCGCGGGCGAGGCTGACCCGCATCTTCATGCCGCCGGACAGTTCGCGCGGAAAGGCATGGCCGAATCCCGCCAGTCCGGCGCGGGCCAGCGCCTCGGTGGCGCGGGCATCGGCCTGGCGGCGCGGCACGCGTTTCAGGTCCAGCGGCAGGCGCGCATTGGTCCGCGCATCGGCCCAGGGCATCAACGTGGGGTCCTGAAAGACAAAGCCGGTTTCCGGCCTGCCCTGCGGCCAGGCGACGGCGCCCGCATCCGGCGTCAGCAGCCCGGCGGCGAGGCGCAGCGCGGTGGATTTTCCGCAGCCGCTGGGGCCGACCAGCGCGACGAATTCACCGGGCGTGACGGTGAAGGACAGGCCGCGCAGCGCCTCCGTGCCATCGGCAAAGCGGGTGCCGCCGGAAAAGCGCTTGCCCACATCCGACAGCGCCAGCAGGGTCATTGGAAATTCTGGAGCGTGGCGCGCACGAAGCTGAGATCGTAGGCCTTCCTGTAGTCCAGTCCCTTGGGATACAGCCCTTCCGACGCCATGGTGTCGTAAAACAGCTTCCACTGCTTATCGGTCATGCTGCCCAGGCCGAAGGCGGTGCCGTCGCGCGACAGCACCATGCCGTAGCGCTTCATCTTGTCCAGCGCCTGGGCCAGGATGGCGTCGGTCATGTCGGGATTGTCGCGCTTGATCAGCGCGTTGCCCTTGCGCGGGTCCTTCATGTAATGCAGCCAGCCGTCGCGGCTGCCGTCCACGAAGGCCTGCACCGTCTTGCGGTCGGTATCGATGCGTTTCTGCGGCGCCAGCACCATGTTGGCGTAACCGGGATAGCCGTAATCGGCCAGCAGGAAGACCTTGGGCTTGAACCCGGCCTGCTGTTCGATTGTGAAGGGTTCGCTGGTCAGATAGCCTTCCTGGATGGCGTTGGGATCGCGGATGAAGGGCGCCAGGTTGTAGGTATATTTGCGGATCTGCTTGTCGGTGAAACCGAACTTCGCCTTCAGCCAGGGCCAGAAGGCGGTCATGGTGGCCGCCGAGATCAGCACCGGCTTGCCGCGCATCTCTGCGATGGAGTTCAGGTCGCGGCGCGGATGGCTGATCAGCACCTGCGGGTCTTTCTGGAAGATCGCCATCACGGCGCGGATGGGAATGTTCTGCTTGACCAGGTTGAGCGCGATGAAGCTGTTGGACCCCATGCCGAAATCGGCCGCGCCGCCGGCCAGAAGCTGGGGCACGTTCACCTGCGGTCCGCCCTGGACGATCTGCACATCCAGTCCGCGCCGGGCATACAGCCCTTCCGCCACGGCCTGATAGAAGCCGCCATGTTCGGCCTGGGCCTTCCAGTCGGTGACGAAGCGGATTTTCGTGGCCGCCTGCGCGGCGCGCGCGAAGGGCAGCAGGGCGGGAAGGGCAAGAAGGGCGCGGCGGCTGGTCATGCCCGCCTTATAGCATGCCGGACGGGAAAGTGGTCAGCCGCCGCGTGGGCGCGTGTCACTCGTCATCGCCGAACAGCCAGCCCAGCAGCCCGCCACGGCGGCGCTCGCTGCGCGGCAATTCCTGCGTCTGTGCCTCGGGTGGGGGCGTGCTCAATTCATCTTCGGAATTGCCCCAGGCCGCGCCCGACGCCATCAGCATGTCATCCTCCGGCGGCGGGGCGACCGAACGCGGCAGCGAGCGGTAGGGCAGGCCCTTCTCCGCCGCCAGCATGGTGTCGCGCCAGATATAGGCGGGCAGGGTGCCGCCGGTGACGTTGCGCGTCGGGGAGGAATCGTCGTTGCCGACCCAGGCGGCGGCGACATAGTCGGTGGTGTAGCCCACGAACCAGGCGTCATGGGAATCCTGGGTGGTGCCGGTCTTGCCCGCCGCCTCGCGGCCGTGCAGCGAGGCATTGCCGCCGGTGCCGTTCGCCACTACGCCGAACAGCATGGCGTTGAGGTCGTGGCTGACATCCTCGGCGATAACGCGCTTCGGCGGCGGGGCGTGGCGCTGATAGACCGGCTTGCCCAGGATGGTGATCTCGGTGATCAGATAGGGTTCGACATGCAGGCCGCCATTGGCGAAGGCGGCATAGGCGGCGGTCAGTTCCAGCGGCGTCACCTCGGCGGTGCCCAGCGCCAGGCTGGCATTGGCGGGCATGGGCGAGGTGATGCCGACCCGCTTGGCCGTGTTGATGACGGTGCGGATGCCCACTTCCTGCGCCAGGTTGACGGTGATGGTGTTGACGCTGTGGGCCAGCGCGTCGGCCAGGGTGATGGTGCCGTAATACTTTCCGCCATAGTTGGTGGGGGTGTAACCGGCGATGTCCACCGGCGCGTCATCGCGCCAGTCCCAGGGCGTCAGGCCGTTTTCCAGCGCGGCCAGGAAAACAAAGGGCTTGAAGGCGCTGCCGGGCTGGCGGCGCGCCTGGGTTGCGCGGTTGAAGACGCTGTCCTGGTAATCCACGCCGCCGATCAGGGCGCTGACCGCGCCGTCCGGCTTCATCACCACCACGGCGGCCTGATGCACCTTGGAGCGCTTGCCGTATTTGGCGATCGTCTTAGCGGCCGCCGCGCGGGCCGCTTCCTGGATCTTCGGCTCCATCGTGGTCTTCACCACCATGTCGGCGGCGGGCGGCGTGCCGTTGATGGTCGCCAGCTTCACCGCCTGGTCGGCGGCGGTGTCGAGGAAATAGTTGCGGGCCGAGGCGGCGGCGCGGTCGGTGATGACGGCGGGATGGGCGCGGGCCTGTGCGGCCTGTTCCTCGGTGATCGCGCCGTGCGCCACCATCGAATCCAGCACATAGGACGCGCGCTGCTGGGCGCGCAGCAGATCGCGGCGCGGCGAGAAGACGCTGGGCGCGCGGGTCAGCGTCGCCAGCATCGCCGCCTGGGCCAGGTTGATGTCGCGTGCCGACTTGCCGAAATAGACGCGGGCCGCGCCGTCCACGCCATAGGCGCCGCTGCCCAGATAGATGCGGTTGAGATAGAGCTGGAGGATCTGTTCCTTGGTCAGGGATTTCTCCAGCCCCGCCGCGTTCACCAGCTCGGTCAGCTTGCGCGAGAAGGTGCGCTGCTGGTTGGTATAGACGATCTTGGCCGTCTGCTGGCTGATGGTGGAGCCGCCCGCCACCACCTGCCCGGCGCGCAGGTCCAGGATGATGGCGCGCGCCAGGCCGCGCGGGTCTATGCCATTGTGATCGAAGAAGCGCCGGTCCTCCATCGCGATGAAGGCGGCGGGCAGGTAGGCGGGCATCTCCGACAGTTTCAGCCGGTCGCCCACGATGGCGCCGCGATGGCCGACCTCGTTGCCTTCGGTATCCAGGAAGGTGAAGGCCAGGGGGCGGTTGACGGCATACAGGTCCACCTTGGGGTCCAGCGGCGGCGCGAACAGGCCCAGAATGACCGGCAGCAGGTAGAGCAGCGCCAGCGGCAGGGCGATGACCGCCATGGTGATGGCGAAAGCCGGCGCATACCGGTCGGTGATCCGCGTCACCTGACGCAAATTCTCGCGGGTCCAGCGGTCCTGGGGAGCGGGCATGGGGCGGATAGCTGACCGATATTTGCGGCGGATTCAAGGTGCGGGCGTGGCACAGGGTATGGAAATCGCGCCAAGCCATTGACCGGACGCGCGGATGAACCTTACATCACGACCATTCCCCGGATTGCGGATGCACCGCCGCGGCGCTTTCAGGCGCCGCGGCGCGATGCGTTCTTCGGGCCTCACAGGATCATGACATGGCGGGGCAGACCCCGGCGGCGTCCAGGAACGTCCCGGAAACCGAATGGCTGGACACGATGGTGAAACGACTGATGACGACCCTGGAGCAGCAGCTTGCGGCCATCGCCAAGGCCGAGGAGGGCGGCGATGCCCGCAGCCGCGCCGCCGATGCCCGCACCCTGGCGGCGCTGGAACGCACGCTGGAACGGCTGTCGAAACTGGAACGCGAACGCGCCGCGGTGCGCGAGAAGAAGATTGCCC
This sequence comes from Rhizomicrobium sp., assembly GCA_035714165.1. Lineage (GTDB taxonomy): Bacteria > Pseudomonadota > Alphaproteobacteria > Micropepsales > Micropepsaceae > Rhizomicrobium. Next base: position 3,161 of record DASTMN010000038.1, on the reverse strand, counting down.
CGCATGACGGACAGGCCCGAACGGCGCTGGAGCGCCGACTGGATAAACGCCTTGCCGCCGCCGCACAGGCGGGCGGTTCTGGAAAGCCTCAGCGCCGATGATGTGCGGGCGCTGGACGGCTGGCGGTTCTGGGCGCGCGATGCGCAGCTGCCGCCGCCGGGTGACTGGCGCATCTGGCTGTTCCTGGGCGGGCGCGGCGCGGGAAAGACCCGCAGCGGCGCGGAATGGCTGGCCGAGCAGGTACGGGAACGCCGCATGGCCCGCATCGGGCTGGTGGGCGCGACCATGCGCGATGTCCGCGCCGTGATGGTGGAAGGGGAATCGGGCTTGCTGAACGTGGTGGAAGGGCTGGATTTCCAGCCGTCCAACAATCTTGTCCGCTGGCCGGGCGGCGCGGTGGCGATGCTGCTCTCGGCGGAGGAGCCGGACAGTTTCCGGGGCCATCAGTTCGACGGGTTGTGGGGCGACGAGTTCGCCAAGTGGCGCGACCCGCAGGTGGCACTGGACATGGCGCTGATGGCGCTGCGGCTGGGGCGCGATCCCCGCATGCTGCTGACCACCACGCCGCGCAACATTCCGGCGCTGAAGGCGCTGCTGGAATCGCCCGATGTGGCGGTGACGCGCAGCCGCACCGCCGACAACCAGGCCAACCTGGCCGACGGTTTTTACGATTTCATGCAGGCGCGCTATGGCGCCAGCACGCTGGGGCGGCAGGAACTGGATGGCGAGCTGATCGCCGACCATGACGGCGCGCTGTGGAAGCGCGGCTGGATCGAGGCGGGACGGGTGGCGGATGTTCCGGTGCTGGACCGCATCGTTGTCGCGCTGGACCCGCCCGCCGGGCTGGCCGGTGACGAATGCGGCATCGTGGTTGCGGGCCGTCATGCGGACCAGGGCTATGTGCTGGCCGACCTGTCGGCGGGCGGCCTGACGCCCGCAGGCTGGGCGGCGCGCGCGATCACGGCCTTTGCCGATTTCGAGGCCGACGCGATCATCGCCGAAGCCAACCAGGGCGGCGAGATGGTGCGCAGCGTGCTGCATCAGGCCGATCCCGATGCGCCGGTGACGCTGGTGCATGCCTCGCGCGGCAAGCTGGCCCGCGCCGCGCCCTTTGCGGCGCTGTATGAGGCGGGCCGCGTGCATCATGCCGGGCGCTTTGCCGAACTGGAGGACCAGATGTGCCATTACGATGGGCAGGCTGGAAAAAGCCCGGACCGGATGGATGCGCTGGTCTGGGCGTTGGCCGACCTGTTCGGCACCCGCCGCGCCGCCCCGCGCATTCGCAAGCTGTAGGACCCATCATGTTCGATTTCTTCCGCAAGGCGCCGCCCGAGAAAAAGGGCGGTGCGCCGCTGATCGCCCTGTCCTTGCAGGGCCGCACCCGCTGGAGCGGGCGCGACACCGCCAGCCTGGCCCGCATGGGGGTGATGACCAACACCATCGCCTATGCCTGTGTCCGCAAGATCGCGGGCGCGGCGGCCAGCGTGCCCTGGCTGCTGTATGACGGCGACCGCGAACTGGACAGCCATCCGCTGCTGACGCTGCTGGCGCGGCCCAATGGCATGGAGGATGGCGCGGGCCTCTTCGAGCGCTGGCATGCCTTCCTCCAGACGGCGGGCAACGCCTATCTGGAATGTGTGATGCTGGATGGGATGCCGCGCGAACTGCATGTGCTGCGGCCCGACCGGGTCAGGGTGGTGGCGGGGGCGCGGGGCTGGCCGGTCGCCTATGACTATGTGGTGGACGGGCAGGGCACGCGCATCGGGCGCGATGCCTCGGGCTTCCTGCCGGTGCTGCACACCGCGCTGTTTCATCCGCTGGATGACTATTACGGCCTGTCGCCGCTGGAAGTGGCGGGGGCGGCGATCGAGGTCCACAATGCCGGGGCGGCCTGGACCAAGGCGCTGCTGGACAATGCCGCCCGGCCCAGCGGCGCACTTATATATAAGGGCGTGGAGGGATCGGGCCTCAGCGAGGAACAGTTCGGGCGGCTGAAGCGCGAACTGGAAGACGCCTATCAGGGCAGCGCCAATGCCGGGCGGCCGATGGTGCTGGAAGGCGGGCTGGACTGGAAGGCGATGAGCCATGCCCCCGCCGACCTGGATTTCGCCGAAAGCCGCGCGATGGCGGCGCGCGAAATCGCCCTGGCCTTCGGGGTGCCGCCCATGCTGCTGGGCATTCCCGGCGACAATACCTATTCCAACTATGCCGAGGCCAACCAGACCTTCTGGCGTCAGGCGGTGCTGCCGCTGGTGGCGCGCACGGCGGCGGCGCTGACCCGCTGGCTGGCGCCGCGCTTCGGCGAAACCCTGCGGATCGGCTTCGATGCCGATGCGGTGGAGGCGCTGGCGGCGCAGCGCGAAAGCCTGTGGTCCAAGCTGGATGGGGCCAGCTTCCTCACCGTCAACGAAAAGCGGGCGGCGGCGGGCTATTCGCCGCTGGAGGATGGCGGGCGGGTGTGAGCGGTGTAGGATCGGCGCATGTGGGACGGCATGACACTGGTTCCGGGGCGCGATTGCGGCGACTGTACGGTCTGCTGCACCGTGCCGCGCATAGACCAGCCCGATATCCAGAAGGTCTCCGGCGCGACCTGCCGCCATCGTGGCGATACGGGCTGCGCCGTCTATGACACGCGCCCGCAGGTCTGCCGCAGCTTCTATTGCGCCTGGCGCACGGTGGAGATTTTCGATGACGGGTGGCGGCCCGATCTGTCCGGCGTGTTCCCGCAGGTGGAGACGCGCGGCATTCCCGATGCCTTCGGGATGGATACCGGGATCGACCTGATGCTGGTGGGCAATCCGTTGAAGACGGTGCGCCAGCGCTGGTTCCAGGATTTCGTGGTGACGGGGGTGATGAATTCCATTCCGGTCTTCCTGTCGCTGCCCGGCCCGCGCGGCCACCATGCCGCCCAGGTGTTGCTGAACACCGAGCAGATGCGGGCCGCCATCGCGCGGGGCGCGGTGAAGGACGGACTGGAAGCGGCGCTGAAAATCCTGCGCGGCTGGGCCTTCGAGCCTGCCGGCATGACCCATGCGGGACATGATGTGAGTGGGGGTGCGGAATGAGAGTGTTGATCGCAGTGCTTTTGGCCGTAGCTCTTCCGGCTGCCGCGCGGAGTCAAGAGCATATGACACCTGACAATACTGTTTTTTCGAAAATGG
>DASTMN010000037.1:0-26974 GCA_035714165.1 Rhizomicrobium sp. | reverse complement strand
CGGAAGGGCGGCAAGACGTTGCGGCCAGCCGGTGTCCCTGTGGGGCCCGTGTCCGCCGCCAGCCCGATTGGCGGCCCAAAATCGCCGGGCGTGTGCGGGGCCGAAAGGCAAAGCGCGCCTTCCGAAAGGAAGGCACCGCTGTGAAAAGCAGCGGACCGAAACCACATGGCCGCCTTCGCGGCCCTGCACACGCCATCTCCGCACCCATTCCTGCGGCCGCATCCGCGCGCCCCTGGACCGGGGCCGGGCTTGCGGCCCCCGCCCCCGCGCAGGCACCATCCACCCAGCAAAGGAGAAACGATCCGTGCACCTGCCCAGCCGCGCCCAGATCCGCGAACTCTATTACGGCGAAAGCCGCTATGCCCTGCGCTTCCAGGGCGTGTGGATCGCCTTCGACATCCTGGTGATCGCCTTCTTCATCGCCGCGCCCTTCGTCACCCATGACGCGGTCTTCTACGCGCTGGATTACCTGATCGCCTTCCTGCTGGCCGCCGACCTGTTCCTGCGCGGCTGGTCCTATGGCAATTTCCGCCTCTGGCTGCGCCGTCCGCTGATCTGGGCCGACATCGCCGTGCTAGCCTCGCTGATCGTGCCTTACTATGGCGTCAATCTGGGCTTCCTGCGCGCCCTGCGCGCCTATTCCCTGGTGCACGAACGCAGCTTCTGGCGCGTGGTGGGCCGCGGCCGCTGGCGCGACACCTCCGCCGCCGACACCGCCAAGGCAGCGGTGAACCTGCTGGTCTTCGTCTTCGTCATGGCCGGGCTGGTCCACAGCCTGTTCGCCGCGCGCGTGCCCACCATCGGCTCCTATGTGGATTCGCTCTATTTCACCGTCGCCACCCTGACCACCACCGGCTTTGGCGACATCGTGCTGCCGGGCGTGGCGGGCCGCCTGATCTCGGTGCTGATCATGATCGGCGGCGTCTCGCTGTTCTTCCGGCTGATCCAGGTGGTGATGCGCCCCAACAAGGTGCGCTATCCCTGCCCCAGCTGCGGCCTGACCCGCCACGAACCCGATGCGGTCCACTGCAAGGCCTGCGGCCAGTTGCTCTGCATCGTGGACGACAATGACTGACGACAATGACTGGCGCCGCGCGGCACCCCCGGAACCATCCCCCCGGCCCCCTCGTTTCCTCGGCGGGGCGGGAACACGACCGATGGAGAGTTCCATGCGCCTTGCCGCCCAACTGTTTGCCGGTGCCGCCTTCTGCGCCGCCCTGGCTTTCGTCACCACCCATCCCGCCGCCGCCGAGGTCACACAGATCGGTTCGGTCAATGTCGCGGCCGACAAGTTCACCGACGTGACCTGGACCCGTTTCGAAGGCCCGGTGCAGATGCTGGCCCTTTCCCCCGTGGCCGACACGGTGGACTGCGCCCATATCAACGTCGTCTACAAGGACGGCATCGTCCGCAAGGTGTTCGAGGGCACGATGGAAAAGGATTCCATCAAGACCATTGCGATCCTCGGCACCGACGCCAATGTCGCGGCGCTGCAATTCGCATGCAAGGCGAGGCAAGTGGACGGTGCGCGCATCGCCCTCTCCTCGGTGCAGGAGGGTGACGCCCTCACCCCGCCGGGCAACTGGACCCAGCCCGCCTCCGTCACCGCCCATAACGGCCCGTAAACGCCCACCCGCGCATGAAAAAGGCCCGGCCTTGCCCGCCGGGCCTTTTCTTTCCTCCGGGTGTCAGCCTGGAGAGATTTTAGCGGCGCAGCCCGTTCATCCCGCCGAAGAAGGAATCGATGGCGCCCGATGCGTCGAAATTGAAATTGTCGTTATAGGTATAGCTGTTGTTGCTGCCGTTGGTATTGCCGTTGGCGTTGGAATTGCCGTTGCCGTTCCAGTTGCCATTGGCATTGCCGTTACTGTTGCCGTTGCCATTGGTGTTGTTATTGTTGCTGCCGCCGCCGCTGGTATTGCCCCAGCCGCCATGACCGCCCCACTGGCCGCCATGACTATGGTCGCTGCCGCCCACCCCGCCCCCGCCATAGTTGAAGACGTTGGTGGTGCGGACATTGATCTCCTTGTTCACCGACACGCTGCTGGAGGTGTCCACATACCGGGAATTGTCCACCCAGCTGCGGTTGTCGATAGTCTTGGTGACAGTGACCGGCTTGTAGACCTCGACCGGCGCATAGACGTTGACCCGCTTGTCGATGTCGATATTGACCGAGCGGTTGATGTTGTTGGTGACGTTGACCGGGGCATACACGTTCACCCCCGGCGTCCGTCCGCCGAAACCGCCGCCAAAGCCGCCCGCCTGGGCGCAGGCCGCGCCCAGCAGCAGCCCCGCCCCCGACAGGGCGGTGCCCAGCAAGATCTGTTTACGCATCGTGTCCCCTTCGCGCGTCCTGATGTTCCGGGCTCTGCGCTTCACAAGCCGTGCCAGCCTAAAGGCCACCCCAATGCCCCTCCGTGGCGGCTGTTGCGCCGGAATGGCACGGAAATCAGGCCGGCCCACGCCCCGTTTCGGGAACTTTGGCGCGACCGGCCCGTTGTTCCCGCGTGAGGGCACCCGTTTGAAAAGCGCAATTATGCGCCGCAAGTCCCGTGGGAGGAATTTCATGAAAACCAGAATCGCCATGCTGGCCGCCACCCTGTGCGCCGCCACCGCCGTCCCCGCCCTGGCGGCGTGGGACGAGGTCGGCGTCGTCCGCATCGACCAGGGCCGCGACCGCGAAAGCCGCAGCTTCAACATGGGCGGCTCGATCGAGGCGTTGCAGTTCCGGGCCGAGGGCGGGCGCATCATGTGCCGCGCCATCACCGCCCGTTTCGGCAACGGCCGCACCCAGACCGTTTTCCGCGGCACGCTGGAAGACGGCCAGCCCCGCGCCGTGGACCTGCCGGGCCGCGAACGCAACATCACCCGCATCGACTTCGACTGCGGCGCCGACAACCGCCGTGGCGCGCGCATTCATGTCGTGGCCGATGTCGGCCGCTATCGCGAGGAATGGCGCCGCAGCCCGCAATGGCAGAACCAGTGGAGCCGCATCTTCAACTGGGGCAGCAACATGGTCAACGACTGGCGCTACCTTGACAGCGTCCGCTTCGAGGGTCGCGGTGACCGCGAGGGCAGCTTTGCCGGCTGGCGCGGCCAGCGCGTGGAAGCGGTGGCCCTGCGCCCGCTGGAGTCCGACGCCCGCTGCAGCCGCGTGACGGCGCGGTTCGGCAATGGCCGGTCCCAGCCCCTGGACGTCAATCGCGGCGATGTGCTGCGCCGTGGGCAGTACTACAAGCTGGACCTGCCCGGCCGGGCCCGCGACCTGACCAGCCTGGACATGCGCTGCCAGGCGATGGGCGCGAGCCGCGTCACCGTCCAGATCTATACCAGCCGCTAGACGGCACCCCGCTGAAAGACAAAAGGCCCGGTGGAAACACCGGGCCTTTTCGTCTGAGATCGGGGCTATCGCAGGTAAGGCTCGACCGCGCCCTTGTATTTGACCGTCATGGCGTTGCCGTGTCGGTCCACGGTCTTGCCCACCGCCAGCCGCACCCAGCCCTCGCTGACGCAATATTCCTCGACATTGTTGCGGTCCACGCCATTGAACCGCACCCCCACGCCGCGCTCCAGCAGCTCGGCATTGTGATAGGGGCTGGACGGATTGGTCGAAAGACGGTCGGGCAGCGGGGCAGTTTCAGGGGTGTCGGTCATGTGGCGGTCTCATAACGGAAAACACCGCCTCATACCCCCTCCGGCCCTCGCCCTCAAGTCAGGGCGCGGCAGGCCGCAGTTGGCCATTGCAACGCCCCGCCAATCCCGTTCAATGCCGCCCGCACCACCGGGGAAACACCATGGCCTACACCATCTACGACGCTGCCATTCCGCCACTGATCCACATGCTGGGCAGCCTGGACACCATTCTGGCCAAGGGTGAGGCACATGGGGGCATAGACCCCGCCGAGGCGTGCCTGGCCCCCGACATGCTGCCGCTCAAGAACCAGGTCTATATCGCCACCGACGGTGCCAAAGGCTGTGGCGCACGCCTGGCCGGGACGGATATCCCGAAATATGAGGATGTGGAAACAACCTATCCCGAGTTGCGGGCGCGTGTCGCCCGGACCATCGCCTTCCTCAAGGGACTGGATGCCACCGCCTTTCGGGATGCCGAAAACAAGGACATCGTCCTGAAGTTCGGCCCCCGTACGTTAGAATACAAGGGCGGGGATTATGTTGGAAAGTTCGTGCTGCCCAACGTCCATTTTCACATCACAGTGGCCTATGGAATCCTGCGGCACCGGGGCGTGGCACTGGGCAAGATGGATTTTCTTTCCGGCTCTCCAGGCTGAAAACCAGGCACAAAAAAGGGCCGGTAAATACCGGCCCTTTTTGGTTTTGCCTTCAGCCCTCAGCGATGAGGGCGGCGCCGGTCGTAATCCCGGTCGCGATATTCCCGGCTGGGATACTCGGAATAGTAGGAATCGTTATACCGGTCGCGGTCGGTATAATAGACGCCGCCCGGCGCATAGTTGCGGTGATACCGTCCTTCATAGCTGTCATGATAGCCATATCGGGGCGCGCAGGCCATGAGAGCCGCACCCGCCAGCGCGATGGCCAGCAACCCAGTCTTTTTCATCTCGGTCTCCCTGAATTTGCACCCTCTTTTGCGATAACGTTCCGTCCCGCTTTTGGATGCCGCCCTTTAAATGAACAACTGGAAATGGGCAGGGAACCGGGTCTAGGATCGGCGCGTTTAGAAGCGTTCCATTTTTATTCGCGATTTCGAGGATGACCATGGCCAAGAAACCCAGCAAGTCCACGCCCGCCAAATCCGCAAAAGCCGCGCCGCGGCTGTCCACCCAGACCGACCTGTCCGGCAACGCCGTGCCGGAAATCGCCGAAGCCCTGAACGGGCTGGTGGCGGACTCCTACGCTCTCTACACCAAGACCAAGAATTTTCATTGGCATGTATCGGGGCCGCACTTCCGCGACTATCACCTGCTGTTCGACGAGCAGGCCACCGAGATTTTCGCCACCATCGACGAACTGGCCGAGCGTGTCCGCAAGCTGGGCGCCAAGACGGTCCATTCCATCGGCGAGATCGCCCGCCTGCAGACCATCAAGGACAATGACAAGGATTTCGTTTCGCCCGGCGACATGCTTGCCGAGCTGATGGAGGACAACAAGAAAGTCATCAAGCGGATGCGCGCCGCGCATGACATCGCCGACAAGCATGAAGATGTGGCGACGGCCTCGATCCTGGAGAATTTCATCGACGCGGCCGAAAAGCGCAACTGGTTCCTGTTCGAGGCCAGCCGGACCGGCACCGACTCCGGCCACTGAGCGCCAGCAAGAACAGGCCAGCAAGACCAGAAAAGGACCGGCTCCTGTGAGCCGGTCCTTTTGGCGCTGTCCGGCGCCCCCGCCCGGACCAGCCCGGCAGGACGGCCACGTCTACTACCTGTGTAATACTTGACGGCGGACGCGGCAGGGGCCAATGGTCCCGCCCTGCTTTCCGGCCATTATTCAGGAGATTTGCCGTGTCCGCCTCCGCCGATCCCTCCCAGGTGACCATGACCTTGCCCGACGGCAAGGCCCTGACCTTCGCCAGGGGTGTGACTGGCGGAGAAATCGCCGCCGCCATCGGCCCCGGCTTGGCCAAGGCCGCCCTGATCATCACGGTCAACGGCCAGGAATACGACCTGTTCCGGCCCATCGAGCAGGACGCCCAGATCCGCATCATCACCCGCAAGGACCCGGAGTCGCTGGAACTGATCCGTCACGACATGGCCCATGTGCTGGCGATGGCGGTGCAGGCGCTTTACCCCGGCACCCAGGTCACCATCGGCCCGGCAATCGAGGACGGCTTCTATTACGACTTTGCCCGCGACACGCCCTTCACGCCCGACGATCTCCCGAAGATCGAGGAGAAGATGCGCGAAATCATCAAGGCGGGCCTGCCGACCCGCCGCGAGGTGTGGCCGCGTGACCAGGCGATCGAGCATTTCAAAGGCATCGGCGAGGCGTTCAAGGCCGAACTGATCTCCTCCATTCCGGCGGGCGAGGATGTCTCGATCTACTGGCATGGCGACTGGCACGACCTGTGCCGGGGCCCGCATTTCCGCACCACCGCGGAGATCGGCGACGCCTTCAAGCTGACCAAGATTTCCGGCGCCTATTGGCGCGGCGACGCCAAAAACGCCCAGCTTCAGCGCATCTACGGCACGGCCTGGCGCGACAGGAAGGAACTGGACGCCTATCTGACGCGGATGGAGGAAGCCGAGAAACGCGATCACCGCAAGATCGGCAAGGAGATGGACCTGTTCCATACCCAGGAGGTCGCGACCGGGCAGATTTTCTGGCACGCTAATGGCTATACGCTCTATCGCACGCTGGAATCCTATATCCGCCGCCAGTTGACGCGCGCCGACTATATCGAAGTGAAGACGCCCCAGCTTCTCGACCGCAAGCTGTGGGAAGCCAGCGGCCATTGGGCCAATTACCGCGAGCATATGTTCCTGGCCGAGGTCGAGGACGAAAACCGTACGCTGGTGGTCAAGCCGATGAACTGCCCGGCGCATGTCCAGATCTTCAACGAAGGGCTCAAGTCATACCGCGAGTTGCCGATCCGCATGGCGGAGTTCGGCTCCTGCCATCGCTACGAGCCGTCCGGCTCACTGCACGGCATCATGCGGGTGCGCGGTTTCGTCCAGGATGACGCCCATATCTTCTGCACCCATGAGCAGATCACGCCGGAGACCACCGCCTTCTGCAAGCTGCTGCTGGCCTGCTACAAGGATCTGGGCTTCGAAGAAGTGCGGGTGAAACTGGCGACCCGGCCCGAGAATCGCATCGGCAGCGACGCAGTGTGGAACCAGGCCGAGAAATCCCTGGCCGAATCCACCCAGGCGGCGGGCCTGGACTATGTCCTCAATCCCGGCGAAGGCGCCTTTTATGGCCCCAAGCTGGAATTCGTGCTGCGCGACTCCATCGGCCGCGACTGGCAGTGCGGCACGCTGCAGGTGGATTTCAATACCGCCGAGCGGCTGGGCGCGACCTATATCGCCCAGGACGGAAACCGTCACCCACCCGTCATGCTTCACCGCGCCATCGTCGGATCGCTGGAGCGGTTCATCGGCGTGCTGATCGAGCATTATGCGGGCAAGTTCCCGCTCTGGCTGGCCCCGATCCAGGTGGCGGTCGCCACCGTTGTGGCGGATGCCGATACCTATGCCGGGGACGTGGTTGCGGCGCTCAAGGCCGCTGGCCTGCGCGTCGTGCTGGACACCGAGAACCAGACCGTGAACTACAAGGTCCGCCAGCACAGCCTGGCCAAGACCCCAAATCTGTTGGTTCTGGGCCGCAGGGAGGCCGAGAATCGCACGGTTACCCTGCGAAAACTGGGGGGTGAGGGGCAGGAAAGCCTTGCGCTGGAAGCGGCAATTTCTAAACTCGCCGCCGAAGCCGTCCCGCCCGACCTTCGTTGAGCGGCCACGAGGACCCACCATCGCGCATGACCGGATTATCCGTTTCGTGAGGCTGGCTGGCCCCCTCGCGAAACCGTCATGCCGTGCGTGGACGTAACCAAACTTAGGAGAGTCACATAGTTCCCAGACGCTTTCAGGGTAATGCCCCGCCGCCGGCCAAGGACGGCCCGCGCATCAACGACGAAATCACCTCCCGCACCGTTCTTCTGATCGGCGACGACGGCCACAAGTATGGCGAGATCGGGCTGGATGAGGCTCTGGCGCTCGGCGACGAGAAGGGGCTGGACGTCGTGGAGGTGTCGCCCGACAACAAGCCGCCCGTCTGCAAGCTGATGGACTATGGCAAGTACAAGTACGAGCAGCAGAAGAAGGCCAACGAGGCCCGCAAGAAGCAGAAGGTCATCGAGATCAAGGAGATCAAGATGCGCCCCACCATCGACGATCACGACTATGACGTGAAGATGAAGGCGATGAAGCGCTTCTTCGACGAAGGCGACAAGGTCAAGGTCACCCTGCGCTTCCGTGGCCGCGAAATGGCGCACCAGCATCTGGGCATGGAACTGCTGACCCGGGTCCAGAAGGATACCGAGATCTTTGCCAAGCTGGAGCAGTATCCCAAGATGGAGGGCCGCCAGATGATGATGGTCCTGGCCCCGCGATAACGGTCGGCGCCCGCGCCGGAAAGCAATCCGAAGAAACGAAAAGCGCCCTCACGGGCGCTTTTTTGTTTCAGGCATCCATGGACTTGTAGGTCACCCGGCCACTATGCAGCAGGAACACGATCCGTCCGCCGGCGCGCGGCGCGGCATGGGCGGCGATGATGCCATCGGTTTCCAGGTTCGGCCCCTGCAACGGGAAGACCAGCGCGGTGCAGCGGTCCGGGCTGTCGAAACAGGCGCGGATCGCCGGATCGAGACGGTCGAACTCGCGGCTGGTGCGGGGCATGAAATATTCCTGCACGCCCAGGCCCGACAAAGTGCGCGCCCGCAAGCGATGGGCATCGAAACCCAGGCCGGCGAGCTGCGGCTGGGAGGTGCGGCCGATCTCGACCTGCGCGAAAGCCCCCTGCATCCGCAGGGAAGCAAAACGCATGGGCGCGCCGCCATTGCGGGCGGACCAGAAAGCCCCCGCGGCGATCGCCAGCAACAGGACCAGAGACACCAGAAGAAGCACCGGCAGCAGCCTGTGCTCGTTGCGCCAGCGGAGAAGATTGGACATGGCGTTAACCCAGCGCGCCTTCGGTTTTCGGAAAAACCCTTAGCGCAACGGGCGTGGCGGCCAAGCAAGGCTTGACGGCGTGGTAAACGGCTTAAGGAAGATTACCGGCGCGGCTCACGCGGATCCTGCAGCCGCGCCACCCGGAAGACGGTGACATGCACCTTGCGTCCGCGCGAATAGTTGAAGCCCGACACCTCGGCTTGCGGCGCGGCATCGGCCTGTAGCTCCGCCAGCCGCGCCAGGAAACCGCCCAGCTCCTGATCTTCCACCAGCGCCAGTCCGCCCGCGCGCGCACCCGCCTCGGCCGCCCCCTTGCCGTCGGTCAGCAGAACATCCTTGCTCAGCGCGAACAGCATGCTGGGCTCCTGATATCCCGCCAGTGCGGGCGGCGGATCACCGGGGCGGCTGCTGACGGCGACCAGTGGTTTCAGGCGCTCGGTCACCCACAACTGCGCCAGGCGCGGCGCGGCCCCGATCGTCAGCGTGGGCACCAGCACCAGCATCGCCAGCAGCGCGGCGGCCACGGCCGTAACCATCTGCCGCCGTACCGACAGCGCCAGCGCCGCCAGCGCCAGCACCAGGCCCGATGCGGCCAGCACCATCAGCCACCAGGTTGCGCCCGCGCCATACAGATGCGGCAGCAGGACTGGCGCGGCGGCCAGCAGGAGCGCCCCGGCCAGGTACTGGATGGCGGCGATCCAGCGCGCCACCTTCATGCCGCGCACCGCCTGCGGCGCGGCCACGAACAGCGCCGCCAGGATGGCCAGCGCCGGATAGGCGGGAAGGACATAATGCGGCAGCTTGGTGGGCGCGATCTCGACAACGATCCACCAGCTTGCCGCCCAGACCAGCAGGAATCGGATCGCAGGGTCGGCCCGGCGCGCGATTCCCTGCATCACCCCCGGCAGCACGAACAGGATGGACGGAAAAAAGGCCGCCGCCGACAAGGCCAGATAGTAACCCGGCGGCGCGCCGTGGCTTTCCTGCCCACCCGCCAGCTTGGCGGCGAAGTCATCGCCCAGGGATTGCTGGAAGAAGGCCCCATTGCTCTGGATGGTGATGGCCACCAGCCAGGGCATCACCAGCACTAGCAGCAGCAGAAAACCGCGCACCGGCTTCAGCGCGCCCAGCCATTTGATCTCGCGGTCCCAGGCGGACAGGCCGATGATCGCCGCCAGCGCGACCGCCGGGGCTACCGGCCCCTTGACCAGCACGCCCAGCGCCAATGCCGTCCAGCCGGCCATCACCATGCGGGTAGAGGGTGACGGCGCGTCCGGGTCGCGCGCCGCGCGATAGACCCGCAGCAGCACCGCCATCACCGCCACGATGCAGGCCTGCAGCACGGCATCGGTGGTGGCGATGGTCGCCTCGGCCGTCAGCAGCACCGTGCCCAGCATCAGCATCCCCGACAGCAGCGCCGCCGCGCTCCCCGCAAAGGCGATGGCGCACCAGAAGGTCAGCCAGCTTGCCGCGATGGCCCCCAGCAGGGACGGCACCCGATAGGTCCAGATGCGGCTGTCATCGCCCATGCCCAGCAGCGCGGTGCTGGACGCTTGCAGCCAATAGATTCCGGCGGGTTTCTTGTAGCGCGGCACCTGGCCGAACCGGATGTCCACCAGGTCGCCGGACTGCACCATCTGGCGGGAGGACTGGGCGAACCGGCTTTCATCCCGGTCCAGGGCGGGCAGGCTGAGGATGCCCGGCAGCCACAGCAGGAATCCCAGCAGCGCCAGCAGGGCATAGGGGCGGCGGACCAGCCGTTCCAGCCAGCGCGGCGCCACAGCCGGGACAGGCTGGATCGCCGGGGTGGGGGTATCTGGGGCCGATTCGGCGATGCTCATGGGAGCGGACTATGTCCAGCCGGGCCTATGTTGCAAAGGGCCGGGCCTGTATAAGGCCCCTCCCGGTCCCCGCAGGAGAAAAACCAGGCATGTCAGGCGGAAGCGCCGTTTCGGTGGTCGTTCCGGTCAAGGACGAGGCAGGCAATGCCGCCCCCCTCGCCCGCGAGATCGCCGCCGCCCTGTCCGCCGAGCCGGGGCACGAGATCATCTTCGTGGACGACGGCTCCGGGGATGACACCGCAGCCGTGCTGGCGGCCCTGAAAAGCGAAATTCCGGCCCTGCGCGTGTTGCGCCATGCCCGCAATCTGGGCCAGAGCCGCGGCATCCGTACCGGCGTGCTGGCGGCGCGGGGCGGCATCATCGTGACCCTGGACGGCGATGGGCAGAATGACCCGGCCGACATTCCCAAGCTGCTGGCCCTGCTGCGCGCCGATCAGGGGACCGGACTGGTGTCCGGCGTCCGGGTGAAGCGCCGGGACACCGCCAGCCGCCGCCTGGCCTCGCGCATCGGCAACGGTATCCGCAACGCCCTGTTAGGCGATGGGGCGGCCGATACCGGCTGCGGCCTCAAGGCCTTCCGGCGCGAGGCCTTCCTGGCCCTGCCCTATTTCGATCACCTGCACCGCTATCTGATCGCGCTGGTGCAGCGGGAAGGCTGGAAGGTTGCCTTCGTGCCGGTCAACCACCGCCCGCGCCTGACCGGGGCTTCCAAATACACCAATTTCGGACGGCTCCTGGTCAGCATCCATGACCTGCTGGGGGTGCGCTGGCTGCAACGCCGCCATCGCGGCCCCGCCGACATCCAGGAATTGTGACGCACATCGCCGCCGAACCGGCATGATAGTCTGACGCAAAGCTGGAGGATTCGATGCTGCGCGCCTTTCCGATGATCCTGATCGCGGTCGTGGCCTATAACGTCATCGTTCTGGGCGGCATGGCGGCGGGACAGTCGGCGACCGCCCTGCTGGACAGCAATCTCAGCCTCACCATGTTCTCCGGCGACGCCTGGCGCATCTCCACGGGCGACGGCCTGCTGACGCTGGCGCTGGCCATGCTGTTCGTGGAAACGGTCAAGGCGGCCAATTCCACCCACCGCGAAATCCTCAACCACGCCATGTCCATGCTGACCTTCGTAGCGGCGCTGGTGGAGTTCATCGTGCTGAAAGGCTTTGGCACCTCGACCTTCTTCCTGATCACCATGATGTGCCTGTTCGACGTGGTGGCCGGCTATACGATCTCGATCATCACGGCCAAACGCGACCTGACCATGGCGCCGCACGAAGACCGTTACTGACGGGCGGCTGTCCGCAGCGAAAAGCCTTCCAGAGCAGGACCTTGGATGACGCCGCCAAAGTCCGGGAAGCCCTTGCAGGGGCAGGGCGGTGCGTGTATTCCCCACTTCCCCAGTGGACAGGTGGCCGAGTGGTTGAAGGCGCACGCCTGGAAAGTGTGTAACGGTGAAAGCCGTTCGAGGGTTCGAATCCCTCTCTGTCCGCCATTTCCCGTCTTTCAAATGATTGCCTGAACCCGCCCCTCGTCAGCGCGCAATCCTCTGGACATCAGTACCTTGTTGTGCAAGGTACATGTTTGTGCATAGTACCTTGCACAGTAATACAGGGGGATTTGATGGGCAAAACCGGCATGACAGTAGTGGTCGCGGCCTGGCTGATGGGGTCGGTTGTTGCCAACACAGCCTGGGCAGCCGGGAAACCCGCCGACCAGTCGGTCCTGGTCTATCCCGCCCCTTTCTTCACCGACGCACATCCGGCCACCGCCGCCGACATGGTGCGTCGCCTGCCCGGCTTCACGGCCGAGACCGGCCAGGCGGCACGTGGCTTCGCCGGTACTGCTGGCAATGTGCTGGTGGACGGCGCCCGTCCCACCGCCAAGACCGACGATATCTTCGTGATCCTGGCTCGCATCCCTGCTGCTGCCGTGGCGCGCATCGAGGTGATCCGTGGCGGGGCGTCAGGCATAGACATGCAGGGCCTCAGCATCGTCGCCAATGTGGTGCGCCGCCCGGGAGCCGCACGCAGCCTGGTTCTGGCCGCCAGCAATACTTTCATCGGCGATGGCGGACAGGCGCCGGGCGGCGTGTTCGAATATCACGGCGAGAGCGGGGGCATCCGCTATGACGCCACCTTGGCCCGTACCACACAGAATTGGGATGACGCGCCCGGCACGGGCTATCGCCTGCTGCAGGCGCCCGGCGGCCCGGCGCAATATGACGGCCATCAGCGGCGCGGAATCATGAAACTGGGCTGGCAGGCGACCGGCGCGCTGGCCGCACCGCTCTGGGGCGGGGAGTGGAGCAGCAACCTGATGCTGCTGACCTCCAATTACTCCAGCAGCGTGCTCTACGACGGTTATGGCGGCGCGCGTTTCGACACCATCGGCAGCAAACGCCAGGGCGAGTTCGGCAGCCGCTGGCAGGGCGATATCGGTCGCTTCAACCTGGAAGCGCTGGTGCTGCAACGGCTGAACCGCGAGGACACGTCCAATACCGGCGCCCAGCCATCCGGTGACTCCGCCTTTCGCGGCCTCAACAACAGCGGCGAAACCATCGGTCGTATCACGCTGCGGTATGCGCCCTGGCCGGAGCTGGAAATGCGCGGTGGCGGCGAGGCCGCCTACAATTTCCTTGATGGGCGTACCAGCTTTGTGAGCAATGGGGTGCCTACCGCCCTGCCCAATGCCAGTCTTTCCGTGAACGAGAAACGCGGCGAGGCATTCGTCCAGGCAAACTGGCGCATCGCATCCGACTGGATGCTGGAAGGTGGCCTGCGGCTGGAATTCTCCACCATTGCGGACGGCAACGGACTGTCGCGCAGTTCCTTCTATCCCAAGCCGCGCCTGCTGCTGTCTTGGACGCCGGACCCCGACAATCAGGCGCGGCTGCGGGTAGAGCGCAGCATGGGCCAGCTCAACTTCGCCGATTTCGTGGCCTCATCCAACCTGGCGGGCTTTGGTGTGGCGGCAGGCAACTCCAACCTGCGCCCCGACCAGCGCTGGCAGTACGAACTGAGCGCCGAGCACCGCTTCTGGGGCCAAGGGGCGGTATCGGTCAGCATTCTGCACGAGGAAATCACCGACCTGCAGGACTTTGTGCCGGCGGGCGGCGGGCTGGACGCGCCGGGCAACATTCCCAGCGCAACGAGGGACCGGCTTTCCATCATCGGCACCCTCCCGCTGGACTGGCTGGGGCTGGAGAAAGGCCTGTTGCGGCCCAAGCTGACCTGGTGGGCCAGCAACCTGGCCGATCCGGTCACGGGCGAGATGCGCCGTATCTCCAACCAGCGCGACCGCGACATCAGTTTCGAGGTCACGCAAGATCTGGATACCCTGAAATCCACCTGGCTGCTGGGCATCATCCCTGCGGGCTTTAACCGCACCACCTGGCGCATCGCGCAGATCAACCGGGTGGCGCTCCATGTCCCTTATATCTATGCCTCCTGGACCTACAAGCCGTCGGCGGACTGGAGCATCCTGCTGCAACTCGATAACGCCCTGCCCTATCGTTTCGAGTACAGGCAGTGGCTCTATGGCGGGCCACGCGGCACGGGTGGGGCACCGACCCTGCAGGATAGCTTTACCCGCACCGAGCCACGCCTGTTCGTGCAGCTGCGCAAGACCTGGAACTAGTGTAGCGCTGGCAAAAGTCACGCCCTTTGCCCATACTGGCATGGCACCCCGGCGGCGCATCCATTCAAGACAGACCCGTCAACGAGCTTTTCCGTGAACGACTATCTTTTTCTTGTGGCGGCAGCCTTCGGCGCCGGAGTGATGAACACGGTGGCGGGCGGCGGCACATTCCTGACCTTTCCTGCCCTGGTCTATGCGGGCATCCCGCCCGTGGCCGCCAACGCGACCAGCGCAGTTGCTGTCTTTCCCGGCTATCTGGCGGGCGCCGCGGGATTCCGGCGCGAGCTGTCCAGCTTCGATCCGCGCCTGCTGAAAAGGATCGTGCTGCTGACGGCTCTAGGCGGCCTGGCCGGTTCGGGCCTGCTCCTAGTGTCGTCGAACCGCGCTTTTTCGCTGGCCGTACCATTCCTGCTGGCGTTCGCCACGCTGGTCTTCGCGTTTGGCGACAGGCTGCAGACCTGGGCGCGCGCTCGCGCGCTGGATACCCAGGGCGGTGCTGCGTCGACACTGCTGGTCTCGGCCTATGGCGGCTATTTCAATGGCGGCCTCGGCATCGTGCTGCTGGCACTGTTCTCGCTGTGGGGTATGCGCGACCTCAACGCCATGAATGGATTGAAGAACGGGTTGTCTTTCGTCCTGTCCCTGCTTTCGGTCGTCACCTTTGCCTGGGCCGGGCTGGTCGCCTGGCCCCAGGCAATGGCGATGATGGCCGCCGCCGCGCTGGGTGGTTATGCCGGCGCTCCCTTGGCGCGGGCCCTGCCGCGACAGGTTCTGCGCGCCATCGTCATCAGCACGGGCACCATCATGAGCCTGCTGTTCTTCGCGCGGCTGTGGGCGTGAAAGCCCTCAGCGCCGTCCACCGGAATCGGGCGCGCCGGGAATCGTTTCCGGCCCACCCTTTTTGCGCGCCGCCAGCATGGCATCGAACCGGGCCTGCGACATCTTCAGGCGCGACGGGTTCTGCTTCACCCAGGCCGCCAGCGCATCATACTTGGCGGGTGTCCAGCCGCCTTCGAACTGGGCGCCATTGGCGCCCTGCTTGTTGAGTTCGAAATTGTAGCCGTCCTCCAACTGGGTGAACTCGGCCGACAGGATGGCGTCTTCCGCCAGATGGGCGGGAATGAAGATCACGCCCTCCTGCTTGGCCAGCACCAGATCGCCCGGCAATACGGTGGCCCGCCCGATGCGGATGGGCGCATTGATCGTGGTCAGCGTCATGTCCTTCCAGGCCGAAGGATCATAGGCCCGATACAGGCCGTTCAGGTTGGGAATATTGCGGTTCTCCTCGGCATCGCGGATGCCGGCATCGAAGACAAAACCGGAATGGGTATGGGCGGCTATGCCGCTGCCCAGGTTGGAACCGATCAGCGTTCCCTCCACGACCTTGCCGAACCCGTCGGCGACATAGACATCACCCATCACCAGGTCATGGATCGGCCAACTGTTGTTGCCGCTCACCCGGCCATCCTTCTTGCCCTGCGACATGACCGCCTTCCACATGTCGGGCCGCAGCGGCATGTATTGCGCCGTCAGGGCGCGCCCCGCGAAAGGCTTGTCCGGGTGCAGCGACTGCCAGCCGCTGTCGAACTGGGTGTTGTAGCCGTGATCGCGCAGATAGCCCCAGATGTCCTCCATCGGCACATCCAGGGCGCGCTTCAGCAGATCGTCCGGCACCTTGGGGCGGCCATCGGCGAAGCGCTCGCCTTTCCATTCCGACGTATAGAACAGGATCTGCGCCTTGCTCTGGTTGACCTGCGCCTGAACAGGCGCGGCGGCAGCCAGGCCTGCGATGCCCAGCAGAGCCGCTTTCAGGATATTCATGGCGCTTCTCCTTTTCATTCCGTGCCGGATGTTCTTTTGGAGCATGGAATACCGCTTAGCTCCACCATACTTCGCCAGGCGCCAGATGCGCCTTGGCGACATCGGGATTGATGTCGAAGCCCAGGCCCGGCTTGTCCTGAATATGGAAATAACCGTCCTTCCAGAACGGCCCCTCATGCGTGACCAAATCCGGCCACCAGTCCACCCACTTGGCCAGCTCATGGATGCGGAAATTTCGGACAGAGGCGGCGGCATGCGCCGAAGCCGCCGTGCCGATGGGGCTGGCCGGATTGTGGCAGGCGGTCCAGATGCCATACAGGTCCGCCAGGTCGGCGATGCGCTTGGCCTCGAACAGGCCGCCGGACTTGGGAATGTCTATGTGCACGCCCGCCGTGGCCTGGCGCAGGATGATCTGCGAGAACTGATGCAGGCCATAGAGATTTTCGCCCGTACAGATAGGGGTGTTGGTGGCGCGCGACACCCGCTCCAGCGTTTCGGGGTTCTCCGCCGGTGTCGGGTCTTCCACGAACATCGGGTTGGTATGCTCGACGGCGTTGCACAGCTTGATCACGTCGTTGACCGAATACTTCCAGTGACACTCCATGGCGAAATCGGTTTCGCCCAGGGCGGCGCGGACGCGCTCCATCCGGTCCGTGATGCGGCGGATGTCCAGGTTGGTGAGCTGGTTGGTATAGCGGTCATGGCCCGGCTCCTTGAAGTCGGGATCGGACGATGGCGGCACGGCATCGCCCTGCACCTTGAAGGCCGTAAAGCCAAAGGGATTGTCGGCCTTGGCTTCCGCCACCTGATCGCCCCAGGATTTGGCGTCCTCGGGACGGCGATCCGGGCGCTGTAAGGTGCGATAGAAGCGCACCTTGTCGCGGAAACGGCCGCCCAGCAGGTTGCAGACCGGCGTCTGCAACAGGCGTCCCGCCAGATCCCACAGCGCGATTTCGATGCCGGAGGCCGCATGCATGGTGACGCCACCGGTGGCGCCATAGCCGCCATTGAGGAACAGCAGCTTGGTATAGAGCTTGACCACATTCATCGGGTCCTCGCCGACAAGCTGCTCCTTGAAGCGGTTCAGGATCATGTCCTTGACGCCCGGCCCCCAATAGGCTTCCCCGATGCCGGACACGCCCGCATCGGTGTCGACCTTGATCAGGTTCCAGTCCCAGGTGCCCCGGATGATCATCACCTTCACATCCGTGATCTTGACCTTGCGGGCCAGCGCCTGCGCCCTCGCCTGGAACGGCAGGGCAAAGCACGATCCTGTCGCGGCGAGGTTCATCAGAATCTGACGACGGTCCATGCGCTTCCTCCAGCCTCTTTTGCCGGGAAGATTGCAGCCGGTTCCAAAGCCCGTCAACATATCGCGATACCAGCCGGGGAGTGCAGCTTGCGCAGATGCAGCATGATTGCCGCCGCGCTTCTGTGCGCCATGACGCTGGGCGCGCGGGCCGAACAGCAGCTTTGGACATTTGACAATTTATCGCGCATCGGCGGACTGACGCCCAAGGTGGAGGGCGATCCGTTGCTGGTGGATGGCCCATTGGGCAAGGCGGTGCGCTTCAACGGCGTGGACGATGCCCTGCTCTTTCCGTCACGACCGCTGGTAGGGGCCAAGGCTTTCACCATCGAAGCGATCTTCCGCCCGGAAGGCGGTGCGTTCGAGCAGCGCTGGCTGCATATCGCGGAAACCGACCCCCTCACAGGCCTCGACGCCAATCCCGCCGGCACCAGCGATCCCAACCCGCGCTTCATGTTCGAGATCCGGGTGAAAGACGGGCGCTGGTATCTGGACAGCTTCCTCAACAGCAGGGCCGGCAGCAGGGCGCTGATCGATCCGGGCAAGACCCATCCCTTGAATCGCTGGCATGCCGTGCAGCAGACCTATGACGGCACGACCTATCGCGCCTATGTGGACGGTGTGCTGGAAGCCGAAGCACCGGTGTCATTCATCCCGCATGGCCCGGGCCGCGTGATGGTGGGAGTGAGAATGAATCGCGTGAACTGGTTCCGGGGCGCGGTGGCACAAATCCGCTTCACAGACCGGGCGCTGGCTCCGGGCGCGTTCCTGAAAGCGCCACAATAGGCCCCATTGCATTCAGGTCCGGTTCATGAACCCCGCGCCATGCTCTGGTACAAACTGGAGTGGAATACCATGAAGCGTTTAGCGGTTCTTGTTTCGGTTGTTGCGGCTGTCCCGGCCCTGCTGTCGGCGGCGCCCGCTTTCGCCCAGGCGCCCTTCCCTCCGGGCGAAGGCCAGAAGATCGTCGCCGATGCCTGCACCCAGTGCCATGCCGCGGAACTGGTCACCAATACCGGCAAGACGCGGGAAGGCTGGGCCGACACCGTCACCACCATGATCGGCAACGGCGCGGCCGTCACCGATGCCGATTTCAACAAGGTGGTGGACTACCTGGCCAAAAACTACCCGGTGAAATGATCACCAGAGCCGGACGCGCTGCTTGGGATCGAGATAGTATTTCTGTCCGGGCTGCACGTCGAAAGCTCTGTACCATTCATCCTGGTTGCGGGTCGGCCCGATGACGCGGAACTCGGCCACCGTATGCTCGTTCGACAGGGTCTGGGTACGGATGGCGCTGTCGCGCATCTTGGTGCGCCACACCTGGCCGAAAGACAGGAACAGGCGCTGGTCGCCGGTATAGCCGTCCAGCACGGGCGCGGGCTTTCCGCCCAGCGACAGGTGATAGGCCTTGAGCGCGATGGCCAGCCCCGCCGTGTCGGCAATGTTCTCGCCCAGCGTGTTCTGGCCGTTCACATGCAGGCCCGGCAGCGGTTCATAGGCATTGTACTGCTGCACCAGGATCGCGGTACGGGCGTCGAAATTGGCGCGGTCTTCCTTGGTCCACCAATCCTGGAAGACCCCCTTGCCGTCATACTTGCTGCCCTGATCGTCGAAACCGTGGCTGATCTCATGGCCGATCACCGCGCCGATCGCGCCGTAGTTCACCGCATCGTCCGCATTGGGATCGAAGAAAGGCGCCTGCAGGATGCCAGCCGGAAACACAATCTCGTTCAGGGAGGGGTTATAATAGGCGTTGATGGTGCTGGGCGTCATGCCCCATTCCAGCCGGTCCACCGGCTGGTTGATGCGCGTTATGTCACGGTTCCATTCGAACTCCGCCGCGCGCTGCACATTGCCGATCAGGTCGCCGCGCCGAATGTCCAGCGCCGAATAATCCCGCCACTTGCTGGGATAGCCGATCTTGGGCGTGAAGTTGCGGATTTTCTCCAGCGCCTTTTCGCGCGTGGCCGGACCCATCCAGTCCAGCGTGTGCAGATCCTGCTCGAAGGCCTTGAGCAGGTTGGCCACCAGAACATCCATCTTGGCCTTGGAGTCCGGCGGGAAATAACGCGCGACATAGAGCTTGCCCAGCGCCTCGCCCAAAGTCCGGTCCAGCAGGTGCACACCGCGCGTGGCGCGGTCGAGCTGCTGGGTGCGGCCCGTCAACTGGGTGCCATAGAAGGAAAAGACCAGGTCGTCGAAACGCCTGGGCAGGTAAGGCGCGAAAGCCTTGAGATAATGCACCGTCAGGTAATCGCGCCAGGTCGAAACCGGCGTGTTGCGGAAGATGGTGGCCAGCGGGCCGAAGGCGGTGTTTTCCGCCACGATCACATAGCGTTCATGGCCTGCGGTGGTCTTGAAAGGAATGTGCGTCTCACCCAGGAACGCGTCCCAGGGAAAATCGGGCGCCAGCGTCTTCAACTGCGAGGCCGGCATGGGATTGTAGATCTTGTCGGCGTCGCGGCGATCGGCGCGCGTCCAGGACACCTTCGCGATCTCGGTCTCCAGCGCCAGGATGCGGTCGGCACGGGCCGCGGCATCGGACAGGCCCGCCAGCGCCAGCATGTCGGCCAGATATTTGCGATAGGCCTCGCGCGTCTTGGCGATGGCCGCATCGCCCGACAGGTAATATTCGCGATCCGGCATGCCCAGGCCCGACTGGCCCAGATTCACCGAATAGTTGTCGGGGTTCTTGTCGTCGATGCCGATGCCGATATTGTAGATGCTCATGGTGGCCAGCTTGACCGAGGCCATCGCCCTGGCGACATCGTCCAGGGTCTTCAGGCCCGCCAGATATTGCAGGTCCTTCTGGACCGGCTGAAGTCCACGCGCCTCGATGGCGGCACTATCCGTGAAGCTGTCATAAAGATCGCGCAGCTTGCGCTCCTCGCCCGTCAGGGGGGATGTGCGCTGCGCCTCTGGTTTGGCGAGATCGTCAACAATGGATTTGAGGCGCTGCTCGCTCCGAATCTGCAACTCCTGGAACGAGCCCATGCTGGAACGGTCGGGCGGAATCTCGGCGGTCTTCAGATAACCGCCATTCACATGCAGGAAAAAATTGTCGCCCGCCTTCACCGCCGGATCGAGCGAGGTCAGGTCCACACCCCACTTGCCCAGCCGCGCCGTTTCCTGCGCCCAGACCGCGCCGCCCGCAAGCAGTGCACTACAGAGCAGGGCCAAGGCCGGAAGTCGGGACATGCGATTTCTCCGAATAGCGAGGATGGGAAAACTTAAGGGGCCGATTGCGGCTTTTCCACGGTGGCGGCTTTCTCGATCACCAGGCCGGGCGTCACGGCACGGCCATCCGGCCCTTTCACGACCGTCACCGTGACGATCACGCCGGGCTCCAGCAGGCGCCGGTCACCCAGCGTCATGGCCGTCACGGGCGTGTCGGCGGCCACCTGCATCACCACATCGGCCTTGCATTCCAGGGGACTGGCCACCGCCAATGGCGCGGCGCGGCCTTCGCAGACGGTGCGCCCCTTGCCCAGCGGTGTCAGGACAGAACCACGATAGGCCAACGCCAGATTGCCCCGACTACGATCCGCGTCGGAGGCGAACGTCACCCCGGACACCGTACCGTTGATCATGATCCGGCCGCTTTCAGGGAAACGCCCTTCCCCGGTGCCGCGCAACGCCTCCGGATAGAGGTAGAGCTGCCGCGCCCGCAGGCGGCCGGCGCTGTCTTCGGTGACGGCGGCACCGGCGAAGTCACCGGGCTTGATGTCCGCAAAGGCGCCCGTGGTGGTGCCGACATACCGGGTCTGCGGCGTCACCATCACGCTGAAGCGGGTGTCCGGGGACGGCGCATCCGCCTTTCCGGCCGTTTCATCCTGTGGCGCGGCGACGGGCGTGGTGACGGGCGCGGTCTTGGTCACCCCCCGCCCCGGCACCATGGCGAGCGGCGCGACTGCCGGCGTGGACACGCCCAACCGTTCCAGTGTCAGGGTTTCCCCGTCGAACAGCACCAGCCGCCCCTTTTCCCTCGTCACCGTCTGGGCGACCGGCAAAACCAGGTCCTGCGCGGCCACGGGAAAGTCACATGCCATGGCGCTGCAAAACAGCGCGGCCCCTCCCAGCCCGAAACGGATATGGCGCGTCATGATTTCCGGCGCCGCCTCAACGGCGCGGCTTCTGGAACTTGAGCATGAACTGGTTGGTCTTGCCGCGAACGTCATTCTCGAAAACCCGCTTGCTGCCGTCGTCGCCGGGAAAGTGCAGGTCGTGACCCTCCGCCACCAGCTTGAACCCGGCGGCTTCCACTTCCTGTTTCACCGTGGCGGCCTTGATGCGATGCAGGCTGGAGGTAACGTCATCGGGCGCATTGTCCGCGGCGGCATGGTCCACCACCACGAAGACACCGCCCGGCTTGAGCGAGGCGAAGATCGCCTTGTTCACATCCGCGACATTGACCCCGACATTCTTGTTGTGCAGGTCGTGATAGTTCAGCGATGTCCAGACCAGGTCCACCGGCTGCGGCGTGACGAACTTGTCCAGCGGCCCGTGGATCACGCCCAGGTTGCTGTAAGCCTTCTTGAGGTCCGCCATCTGGTTGTCGGGATCGCGGCCCTGCTCCTTGAGGCGGGCATCGTTGTGGGTGCTGAAATACGCATACACCTGCCCCTTCTCGCCCACTGCCCGGGAGAAGATACGGGTGAAATAGCCGCCGCCAGGCAGCAGGTCCACCACCACCATGCCCGGCCGCACGCCCGCAAAGGCCAGCATCTCGGCCGGCTTGCGGTTGGCGTCGCGTTCCGTATCGGCGGCGGGACGCGCCGTATCGGCCACCGCCGCCCGAATGGCGGGCGAAACGGCGGTTGCCGCCACGGCCAGAATGGTGGAGGCGAACAGCGCCGCGCCCACCAGAAGCACCTGCATGCGTTTCATGTCCGATCTCCTGTTCTCAGTTCTTGCCCGCCGGGACCTCGATGGGATAGCCCGGCGCGATCTTTGAGGCATGTATGACCAGCGAGCTTTTCACGCTGGCGACATTCTTGTCCGCCGTCACCGTGTCGGTGATGAAGGTCTGGAAGGCGGACAGGTCGCGGGCGACACATTTCAGGATGAAATCCACCTCGCCCGACAGCATGTGGCACTCGCGTACCTCCGGCCAGCGCCGTGCGCTTTCCTCGAACTGCTTGAGATCGGCATCCTTCTGGCTCGCCAGCCCGACAAAGACAAAGCCCGTCACCTCGAAGCCCAGCGCCTTGCCGTTCAGGTCGGCGTGATAGCCCTGGATGAACCCTGCTTTCTCCAGCGCGCGGATGCGGCGCAGGCAGGGCGGCGCGGTGATCCTGGCGCGGCGGGACAGTTCGACATTGGTGATGCGCCCGTCGGCCTGCAGCTCCGACAATATCCGCAGGTCAATGGCGTCCAGCTTGCGAGTATCCACGGACCATTCCTGCGATGAAAAGACAGGCGCATATAACGCCGCCGCCGAAGGTCGCGCAATAATATTTCTCGAATCGAGGAAGAGCCGCCTGAAAAAGGCCACTTCCGGACGGCACCGTAAGCTTATGCACCGGCAGCGCTTTTGCCCCGGCTTGACGTTCCACCGCGCCATAACGATATGACATGGCAAGACCTGCGAAAGCTGCAAAGCGCCATGACCACCCAGACATCCCCCCAACATTCCAAAGTCATCATCCTGGGCAGCGGCCCGGCCGGCTGCACCGCCGCCATATATGCCGCCCGCGCCATGCTGGAGCCGACGCTGATTTCCGGCATCCAGCCCGGCGGCCAGCTCACCATCACCACCGAGGTCGAGAACTATCCGGGCTTCGCCGAGGCCATTCAGGGTCCCTGGCTGATGGACCAGATGCAGGAACAGGCCCGCGCCCTGGGCACCAATTTTGTCAGCGACACCATCGCCAAGGTGGACCTGTCACGGCGGCCCTTCACGCTGCTGGGTGACAGCGGCACGGTCTATACCGCCGACACGCTGATCATCGCCACCGGCGCCAGCGCCAACTGGCTGGGCCTGCCCAGCGAAGGCAAGTTCCAGGGCTTCGGCGTCTCGGCCTGCGCCACCTGCGACGGGTTCTTCTATCGCGGCAAATCAGTCGCGGTGGTCGGCGGCGGCAACACCGCCGTGGAGGAAGCTCTCTTCCTCACCAATTTCGCCGACAAGGTGACGCTGGTGCACCGCCGCGATACGCTGCGCGCCGACAAGACCAACCAGGCCCGCCTGAACGCCAACCAGAAGATAGACGTGGTTTACGACACCGAAATCGCCGAAGTGCTGGGCACCGAGGAGCCCAAGGGCGTCACCGGCGTGACCCTGCGGAACACGGTGACCGGCTCCACCCGCGCGCTGGACGTGCATGGCCTGTTCATCGCCATCGGCCATTCGCCCGCCACCAGCCTGTTTCAGGGCCAGCTCGATATGGACGAGAGCGGTTACATCAAGACCGCGCCGGACTCCACCCACACTTCCGTGGCGGGCGTGTTCGCGGCGGGCGACGTGAAGGACAAGGTGTTTCGCCAGGCCGTCACGGCGGCGGGAATGGGTTGCATGGCGGCGCTGGAAGCCGAGAGATTCCTGGCGGCGTCGCATTCGGGAGATCTGCCGCTCAGCGCCTAGGCGCATCAACGGCCAAGGGGAAACGCATGGATTGGGACAAGCTTCGCATTTTCCACGCGGTCGCCTCGGCGGGCAGCTTCACCCATGCCGGGCAGACGCTGGGCCTGTCCCAGTCGGCCGTCAGCCGCCAGATCAGCGCGCTGGAGGAGGAAATCTCCACACCCCTGTTCCAGCGCCATGCACGCGGCCTGACCCTGACCGATGAAGGCGAGCTGCTGTTCACCGCCGTCACCGATGTGCTGGGGCGGCTGGCCTCGGCGGAGGAAGCGCTCAAGAATGTCCATGATTCCCCACGCGGCGCACTGAAGATCACCGCCAGTCATGGCATCGGCGCCTATTGGCTGCTGCCCCGGCTGGGCCAGTTCCTGGCATTGTATCCCGACGTGGAAGTGCACCTGGTGCTGGACGACAAGGAGCTGGACCTGGCGCAGCGCGAGGCCGACCTGGCCATCCGCATGCGCGCGCCGGTGCAGGCCGACCTGATCCAGCGCAAGCTGTTCACCGTCCATTATCACATGTACGCCTCCAAGGCGTATCTGAAGGAACATCCCGCGCCCCGCTCGCTGGACGAAATCGCCGATCACAGCATCATCGTCTATGGCGAAACGGCGGTGCCGGAGATCCGCGACATCAACTGGCTGCTGGAAGCCTACAAGAAGACCGCCAAGCCGGGGGCTGCGGGCAAGATCATCCGGATCAACAACATCACCGGCATCCTGCAGGCGACCGAGGCGGGACTGGGCATCGGCGTGGTGCCCGACTATGTCGCCGCCGAACATCCCAAGCTGGAGCGCGTGCTGCCCGAAGTGGCCGCGCCTGGCTTCGATGTGCATCTGGTCTATGCCGATGCGCTGCGCCAGTCCAAGCGCGTGGCGGCCTTCCGGGACTTCGCGGTGAAGTCCTCCAAGGACTGGCAGTACTGAGGCTTACCTGGTCCCGGTGGTCGATGTGGTGACGGCGCTGTTGTTGGGCGGCACATAAGCCGAGTTGCCGCCACTGATGGCCAGCAAGTTGGTGCCGGAGGTGCTGACGCTTTGCGACACCAGATAGCCCGCCACGCCGAAAATGGTCGCGCCGCCCAGCAGCATCCAGCCATTCGCGCCGCTTTCCTGCGCCGCGCGCACGCCCGCCGGGTAGCCCGGACGCAGCGGCTGGGCCGTGGCGGGCACAGCCATCGCGGCAACCAGAACAAGACCAACCCAGGCGCGCATGCCGTTCTCCAAATTACGGGCTCCAAATCACGGGAAATCACCCGCCACGGTTATGCCGCATCGCCGCGGATTTTGCCCGCTTTTTCGGTGTGCGGGCGCCGGGCTTGAAAGCGCGCCGGTCGGCACTATCTCTTCAGTGTCGCCTTCTCTCCCCCCGGAGGCGGCGATTGCCCCGCTCTTCCCCCTTGAGCGCGGTTAAACTGGGCCGGCGCGCGCCTCTCCTGGCCGCAGCGCCGGCCCTTTTGTTTCCCAATGGCGTTTGCCCCCCGTTAAGCCTGGCCGTGATATCTGCCGGACAGTCATGAGGCTCATTTCGGGGGAAACCTTCATGTGCGAATGTCATCCGACGCGCCGCGGCCTGCTGGGCCTGACCTTGGGCGCGGCGGGCGCCAGCCTGCTGCCCATGCCGGTCCAGGCCAAGGACGTCACGGCGCTGGCCATCACCTGCATCGACTACCGGCTGGTGGACGATACCGTCCGCTTTTTCCACACGCGCCAGCTGTTCCGGGATTACGACCAGGTCAGCTGGCGGGAGCGTCACTGGCGGGCGTCTCGCCCCAATTCCTCTCCTCCAACGCAGCCTTCTGGGACCATGTCGGCATCGCCAAACAGTTGCACAATATCCGCAAGCTGATTGTCGTCGATCACCGCGACTGCGGCGCCTACAAGGTGGCGTTCGGCGCGGATTTCCAGGCCGATGGCGTGGCCGAGGCCGATCAGCATAAAACCGTCATGGAACAGGTCCAGGCGAAGCTGACCGAGCTTCATCCCGACCTGTCCTATGAAGCCTATCTGATGGCCGTGGACGGCCAGGTCGAACGGCTGGTCTGAACTACGCCAGGGCGGCGCAGAAGGACTGGATGCGCTTGCACGCCTCTTCCAGCGCCTTGTTCGAGGTGGCATAGGAGATGCGGAAGAAGGGCGACAGGCCGAAGGCCGCGCCATGCACCACCGCCACGCCGGTATCCTCCAGCAGCGCGGTCGCGAAGGCCTCGTCGCTGTCGATCACCTTGCCCTTGGGCGTCTTCTTGCCGATCAGCTTGCGGATCGAGGGATAGACATAGAAGGCGCCTTCCGGGCGGGGACATTCGATGCCCGAAGCCTGGTTCAGCATGGACACGACCAGATCGCGGCGCTCCTCGAACACCTTCTGGAACTTCGGAATGAAATCCTGGGTGCCGTTCAGGGCTTCGACCGCCGCCCACTGGCTGATCGAGGTGGCGTTGGTGGCGCTCTGCGACTGCAGCTTGGCCATCGCCTTGATGAGGTCTTCCGGCCCGGCGCAATAGCCGATGCGCCAGCCGGTCATGGCGTAAGCCTTGCTCACGCCGTTCATGGTCAGGGTGCGGTCGTACAGGCCCGGCTCGACCTCCAGGATGGTGGTGAACTTGAAGCCGCCATAGACCAGATGCTCGTACATGTCGTCGGTCAGCACCCAGACATGCGGGTGCTTCATCAGGACGTCGGTCAGGCCCTTGAGCTGATCGCGGGTGTAGCAGGCGCCGGTGGGGTTGGAGGGCTGGTTGAAGATCAGCCACTTGGTCCTGGGCGTAATGGCCTTTTCCAGCGCTTCGGGCGTCAGGCGGAAACCGTCTTCCAGCGCACATTCGATGATGACCGGCTTGCCGCCACCCAGCTGCACGATGTCGGGATAGCTGACCCAGTAGGGCGCGGGCACGATCACTTCGTCGCCGGGATTGACGGTCGCCATCAGGGCATTGAACAGGATGGTCTTGCCGCCCGGCGACACGAAGGTCTGGGACGGCTTGTAGTCCAGGTTGTTCTCGCGCTTGAACTTGGCGGCGATGGCGGCGCGCAGTTCGGGAATGCCTTCCACCGCCGTATACTTGGTCTGGCCGTCATGGATGGCCTTGATGGCGGCGTCCTTGATGTTCTGGGGCGTGTCGAAATCCGGCTCG
>DASTMN010000036.1:0-26352 GCA_035714165.1 Rhizomicrobium sp. | reverse complement strand
TTTTCGACCGTGGAGCGCTTCGCCTTCTACGACCGCGCCAAAAAGGCCGCCGCCGTCATCCAGTCCGGCGAAACCCGCCTCTACGGCAATATCCTGATCAAGAAGGGCATCATCCGCCCAAAATCCTGACAAGCGAACGGGATCGGCGAAAGTCGCACTCGACAGACTAACATGTTAGCCTCTATCAGCGAGGCCAGAGAAAGAGGAGCCCTGCCCCATGAAACTGCTTCGCGTTGGCCCAAAAGGGTCGGAAAAGCCCGCCATCATCGCTAGGGATGGTTCCATTCGTGACCTTTCCGGCGTCGTCGCCGATATCGGCGGCGCGACCCTGCTGCCGGAGGGCCTCGCAAAGATCGCTGCGACCGACATCGACCTCCTGCCCAAGCTGGACGCGTCCGAGCGCATCGGCCCCTGTGTCGCGAACGTGGGAAAATTCATCTGCATCGGCCTCAACTATGCCGACCACGCCGCCGAAACCGGCGCGCCGATCCCGGCCGAGCCGATCATCTTCATGAAGGCCACCAGCGCCATCATCGGCCCCAATGACGATGTCTACCTGCCGCCCACCGCCAAGAAGGGCGACTGGGAAGTGGAACTGGGCGTGGTGATCGGCAAGGAAGCCCGCTACGTCACCAAGGAAAAGGCCCTGGATCATGTCGCGGGCGCCTGCGTGGTGAACGACCTGTCGGAACGCGAATACCAGCTTGAGCGCCTGGGCACCTGGGACAAGGGCAAGGGATGCGACACCTTCGGTCCCTTCGGTCCCTATCTGGTCACGCTGGACGAGGTGGGCGACCTCAACAGCCTCAACCTGTGGCTGGATGTGAACGGCAAGCGCATGCAGACCGGCTCCACCGCGTCGCTGATCTTCGATGTGCCGACCCTGGTCAGCTATGTCAGCCAGTTCATGAGCCTGCAGCCGGGCGATGTGATCTCCACCGGCACGCCGCCGGGCGTGGGCCTGGGCATGAAGCCGCCGGTCTTCCTGAAAGAGGGCGATGTCATGGAACTGGGCATCGACAAGCTGGGTTCGCAGAAGCAGACGGTGTATCGGACGAAAATCTAACGACCTGTCATGGCCGCCCTCCGAGGCGGCCATCCATGCCAGATCCAGATGGATGGCGGGATCAAGTCCGGCCATGACAGAGAGAAATGAAAAAGGCGCCGGAGCGATCCGGCGCCTTTTTACTTCTCAGGCCTGCCTCCCCCTTCATGCGCGCAGCGCATTCAAGGGGGAGGTGGTTTCAGCGGGCGAAGGCGCGGAACGCGTCGAGCGTAAGCTGAAACCGGAGGGGGTAATCCTATTCAGTGATTGTCGCGCGGCACGCCGTAGGTCTCGTCAATCTTCTGATACTTGACGGCATTCTCCAGCACCATGCCGGTGCCCATCTGGCCCTGGAAGGCGCGCTGGATTTCCTGCCACGGCGTCTGCGAGGCGGGATAGGCGAAGCCGCCGCGCGCCTCCAGGTCGGCGCGGCGCTTGGCCAGCTCCGCATCGGAGATCAGCATGTCAGCGGTGCCCTTGCGCAGGTCGATGCGGACGCGGTCGCCGGTCTGCAGCAGCGCCAGTCCGCCGCCCGCCGCCGCCTCGGGCGAGGCGTTGAGGATCGAGGGCGAGCCGGACGTGCCCGACTGGCGGCCATCGCCAATGCAGGGCAGGGCGTTGATGCCCCGCTTCAGCAGCGCCGTGGGCGGATGCATGTTCACCACCTCGGCCGCGCCGGGATAGCCGATCGGGCCCGCGCCGCGCATGAACAGCAGTGTATATTCGTCGATCCCCAGCGACGGATCGTCCAGCCGCTTGTGGTAGTCCTCCGGCCCGTCGAACATCACGGCGCGGCCCTCGAAGGCGTCCGGGTCGTCGGGATTGGACAGGAAGCGGTCGCGGAACTCGGTGCTGATCACGCTGGTCTTCATGATGGCGCTGTCGAACAGGTTGCCGGACAGCACGATGAAGCCCGCTTCCTTCTTCATGGGCTTGTCGAAGGGCCAGATCACTTCGGGCAGCATCACCCGCTTGCCCTTGCAGTTCTCGCCCATGGTCCTGCCGTTGACGGTCAGCGCCTTTTCCTGGATCAGGCCCTGTTCCATCAGGATGTTCACCACGGCGGGCACGCCGCCGGCATGGTGGTAATCCTCGCCCAGATATTCGCCGGCGGGCTGCAGGTTGACCAGCAGCGGCACCTTGTGGCCGACCGTCTGCCAGTCCTTCAGCGGCACATCCACGCCCATATGGCGCGCGATGGCGGTCAGGTGGATGGGGGCGTTGGTGGAGCCGCCGATGGCCGAGTTGACCACGATGGCGTTGTGGAAGGCTTCTTTCGTCATGATCTGCGACGGGCGCAGGTCTTCGGCCACCATCTCCACGATGCGCTTGCCGGTGGCATAGGCCATCTGGGCGCGCTCGCGATAGGGCGCGGGGATCGAGGCCGAGCCGGGAAGCTGCATGCCCAGCGCTTCGGCCAGGCTGTTCATGGTGGTGGCGGTGCCCATCGTGTTGCAATAGCCCACCGACGGCGCGGAGGAGGCGACCAGCTCCATGAAGCCGGTATAGTCCAGCTCGCCGCGCGCCATCATCTCGCGCGCCTTCCAGACGATGGTGCCCGATCCGGTGCGCTCGCCTTCATGCCAGCCGTTCAGCATGGGGCCGACTGACAGGGCGATGGCGGGAATGTTCACCGTCGCCGCCGCCATCAGGCAGGCGGGCGTGGTCTTGTCGCAGCCGATGGTCAGCACCACGCCGTCCAGCGGATAGCCATAGAGCAGGTCCACAAGCCCCAGATAGGCCAGGTTGCGGTCCAGGCCCGCCGTGGGGCGCTTGCCGGTCTCCTGGATGGGATGAACGGGAAACTCCATCACGATGCCGCCCGCCTCGCGGATGCCTTCGCGCACGCGCTGGGCCAGCGTCAGGTGATGGCGGTTGCAGGGCGACAGGTCGCTGCCGGTCTGGGCGATGCCGATGATCGGCTTGCCGGACTGCAATTCCTCGCGCGTCAGGCCGTAATTGAGATAGCGCTCCAGGTACAGCGCCGTCATGTCGGGATTGTCGGGATTGTCGAACCAGGCGCGGCTGCGCAGTTTGCGGGGCGTCTTGCTGTCAGGCTTGGACATGGCGGTTCCTAGAAGGTTGAACGGTTGTTGGCGTGATCTGGAAAAACATTATCCGGCGAACAGGGTCATGCCGCCATCCACCCGCAGCACCTGGCCGCTGACAAAGGCGGACTGCTCGCTGGCCAGAAAGGCGACGGCGGCGGTGATCTCGGACGGCTTGGCATAGCGGTCCAGCGAGACGCCCTCCATCCGGGACGGATCGGTGGCGCGGGTGGCCAGGAAGCGGGCGGTGGTGGTGGGGCCGGGACTGACGGCGTTGACCCGCACGCCATGGGGGCGCATTTCCAGCGCCAGGCAGCGGGTATAATGCAGGATGGCGGCCTTGGCGCAGCCATAGACCACTTCGGGCGAGACGCCGACATGGCCGTTGAGCGAGCCGAAATTGATCACCGCGCCGCGTCCCCGCGCCGCCATGCCGGGCACCACCGCGCGGCAGACCAGCATGGTGCCGATGAAATTGCGGTTCATTACCGCATGGATGTCTTCCAGGCTGATGTTCAGGGCGTCGTTGGGATCGGGCTTGCCGCCTTTGGCGGCGATGTCGCCCCCCGCGCAATTGACCAGGATGGAGATGGGGCCCAGCCGGTCCTGAACGGCCTGCGCCATCGCGGCAACGTCATCGGGGTTGCCGATATCGCCGGTCACGGCGGTTACCTTGCCGCTGCCGCGTTTTGACAATTCGTCGGCCAGCGCCGTCAGGCTGGGACTCTCCCCATACTGGGCGGGCGCGTCTTCATGGATGTCGTGCAGGGCGACGGCCGCGCCGCCCGCCAGCAGCGTTTCGACGATCATGCGGCCCAGGCCGCGGCCCGACCCTGTGACCAGTGCCACCGCGCCCTCGAAATTGTGCAATTGCGATATGGATTGCGACTGTACGGAAGGGGTCAAGGCGCTGCACTCCGTATCACCGCGCGGCGGGTGTTTCGCATGATGGGCGCGCCGCGTGCGCGAAGCCCAAACCCCTTGTTTTTGCGGGCTTTCACGGTGCGTCCGGGCGACTCGTCGGCCCGGTCTGCATTGACTTCCCGAAGGTGGAATTTAGTATAGAAGTCGCAAGCCGATGTGAAGCCCGCGCCCCGGCGCCAAGGCGCCATCCGGCTTCCGGCGTCCCGCGAGAGGACGCATGAAATGGCCGGGGCACCAATCGGTGACATCAGTGGGGGATACGACGCCATGAAAGCCACGCGCGCGCGTTACTGGGTCGTCGCCTTCGCGCTATCGCTCGCCATGATCATGTATATCCAGCGCGTGGCGATCAGCCAGGCGGCGGGACCGATCTCGGACGAACTGGGCCTGACCAAGGGCGAGATGGGCCTTGTGTTCGGCGCCTTCGGCCTGTCCTACGCGCTGTTTGAAATACCGATGGGGCTGTTGGGCGACAAGCTGGGCGTGCGCTGGGTACTCAGCCAGCTTGTGCTGTTCTGGTCGCTGTTCACCGCCCTGACCGGCGCCGCCTGGAATCTGGTGTCGCTGTGGATCATCCGTTTTATCTTCGGCGCGGGCGAGGCGGGCTGCTTTCCCAACCTCACGCGCATGCTGTCGGGCTGGCTGCCGCTGGGCGAACGCGTCAAGGCCCAGGCGCTGATGTGGGCCTTCGGCCGCTGGGGCGGCGCGCTGGCCCCGCCGGTGGCCTTCTTCGTCATCTATCATTTCGGTTGGCGCTGGGGCTTCGTGGCGCTGGCCTGCCTGGGCTTTGCCTGGGTGGCCTTTTTCCTGCCCTGGTTCCGCAACGATCCCAAGGACCACAAGTCGGTCAACGCCGCCGAACTGACTCTGCTGGAAAGCTCGCGCAAGCTGGTGCTGCACGATCATGGCATGCCCTGGTACCGCCTGCTGATGCAGCGCGACATCGCGCTGCTGGGCCTTCAGTATTTCGCCTTCTCCTACACCTGGTACTTCTACGTCACCTGGCTGCCGACCTGGCTGCAGCAGGCGCGCGGCCTGCCGCTGGCGGAATCGGCTTTTTACGCGATGGTGCCGCTGGCCGCGGGCGGCTGCGGCTCGATCATCTCCGGCTTCCTGCCGCTATGGATCAAGCGCAAGTATGTTGCCATCGGCGGCTTCCTGGCCACGGCGGCGCTGGTGCTGATCATTCCGCACACCCCCGGCATCGTGCTGCCCATGATCCTGATGGGGCTGGCCAGCCTGTGCAGCGACCTGTCCATGCCGATCTCGTGGAACACCTGCGTGGAGATCGGCAAGCAGTATACCGCCACCGTCGCCTCGACAATGAACATGCTGGGCAACTTCGCCGGTTTCGTGGCGCCGGTGGTGTTCGGCTTCATCCTGCAGGAAACCAACAATGACTGGAGCATGGTGATGTACACCATGTCGGCCGGCGCGGTGCTGGCGGCGGTGTGCTGGATGTTCCTCAATCCGGATGCCGAGAGGCGCGCGTGAAGATCGACCTGAGCGGCCGGACGGCGGTCATCGTCGGCGGCAGCGGAGGCCTGGGCGAGGCGATGGCGCGCACCTTGTCGGACGCGGGCGCGCGCATCGCGCTGGTGGGCCGCAACCGCGCCAGGCTCGACCGCGTGACGGGCGATCTGAAGGCCGGGGGCGGCGTGGCCGAGGCCTTCACCGCCGACATGACCGATGCCGAGGACGTCGCCCGCCTGGCCGCCCAGGTGAAAAGCGCTTTCGGGAATCCGCAGATCCTGATCAACAGCGCGGGCATCAACATCCGCAAGGCGGTGACCGAGTTCACCCTGGCCGAGTTCCAGAGCGTGGTCGATTCCAGCCTTGTGACCACCTTCCTGGCCTGCAACGCCTTCGTGCCGGGCATGAAAGGCGGCGGCTATGGCCGCATCCTCAACCTGTCCTCCATGCTGGCGCATGTCTCGCTGCCCAACCGCACCGCCTATTCCAGTGGCAAGGCGGGCCTGCTGGGCTTCACACGGTCGCTGGCGCTGGAACTGGCGCAGGAGGGCATCACCGTCAACGCCATCTCGCCCGGCCCCTTCCATACCGAGATGAACCTGCCGGTGATCAACGACCCGGAGGCCAACCGGATGTTCCTGTCCAAGCTGCCGGTGGGCCGCTGGGGCAGGGTGGAGGAGGTCGGGGCGCTGGCCTGTTACCTGTGCAGCGACCTGGCCGGCTTTGTCACCGGCACCGATATCGTGATCGACGGGGGCTGGACGGCCGCCTAGGCCTTTGCTTTTGGCGGT
The DNA here is from genome assembly GCA_035714165.1 of Rhizomicrobium sp. GTDB lineage: Bacteria > Pseudomonadota > Alphaproteobacteria > Micropepsales > Micropepsaceae > Rhizomicrobium. The sequence continues at coordinate 20,071 of DASTMN010000036.1, read as the reverse complement.
GGCGCCGGGATGCCGGGATATAGTATCCCGGCAGGCACAATCGGCCCGGAACGGGCGTACAGGGAGTGGTCCCGCAAGGGCGGGCGCGCAAGAGACAATGCTGACAGGCAATGCGAATGTGCCGCTGATCGTCGTGATGGGCGTGGCCGGTTCCGGCAAGACGACCATCGCCAGCAGCCTGGCGGAACAGTTGGGCCTGCCTTTCGTGGAAGGTGATTCCCTGCATCCCATCGCCAACGTCAAGAAGATGTCGGCGGGCACGCCCCTGACCGACGAGGATCGCTGGCCCTGGCTGGACGCGATCGGCGAACGCATGGAAGTGGAGCGCCAGACCGGCCACGGCGTGGTGGTGTCCTGCTCCGCCCTCAAGCACAGTTATCGTGACCGGCTGCGGGCGCAGGTGGCGGGCCGGGTGCATTTCATCCTGCTGGACGGCTCGCGCGAGCTGATCGGCGACCGCATGAAAAAGCGCAAGGGCCATTTCATGCCGCCGGCGCTGCTGGACAGCCAGTTCGCCACCCTGGAAAGGCCCGGCCCGGACGAGGATGCGGTGGTGCTGGACATTTCGCGTCCCGTGCCCGCGCTTGTGGACGCCGCCACGGCCGCCATCGCACAATAGACAACACGGCAAAAGGGGTATGGGCATGCGTCTGGGACTGGTTTCATTTCTGGCGGTGATGACATTCGCTCTCGGCTCCGGTCCGGCGCTGGCGCAGTTGCCGCCCTCGGCGCAGGACTTCACCATCGCGCCGCCCTATACGCCCGCGCCGGAAACGGTGCCCAACCCGGCGGTGCCCGAAGGCGAAGTGCGCGAGTTCATCATGAACTCCGACGACAGCGTGATCTATCCCGGCATCGTGCGGATCGAGAACGAGATCAGCGCCCGCCGCGACCCGTGGGGCAACCGCATGCCCGCGCCCGCCGAACAGGTCAGCCGCCCCGGTCCCTATCAGCGCCATGTCTGGGTCTATATCCCGCGCCAGCTCAAGCCCGGCATGCCCGCGCCTTTCATGGTGGTGCAGGACGGCCGGTCCTATATCCGCCGCCTGGCGCCGGTGCTGGACAATATGATCGCGGCGGGCCGCCTGCCCGCGATGGTGATCGTCGCCGCCGATTCCGGCGGCAGCGACGCGCAGGGATCGCAGCGCGGCCTGGAATACGACACCATCTCCGACCGTTATTACCGCTGGGTGGAAACCGAACTGCTGCCGCGCGTCACCAAGGAATATGGCGTCACCTTCACGAAGGACCCGGAAGGGCGCGGCACGATGGGCGGCAGTTCGGGCGCGATCTGCGCCTGGACGATGGCCTGGTTCCATCCGGAGAGCTATCGCAAGGTGCTGGGCTATTCGGGCACCTATGTGAACCAGGCTTCGCCGCAGGATCCCAAGACGCCGCGCGGCGGCTGGGAATATCACGCCACGCTGATCCCCAAGGCCCCGAAGAAGCCCATCCGCATGTGGATGCATGTCAGCGAGCAGGACCTGCACCATACAGACCCGGAGGAAAGCTGGCACAACTGGCCGATGGCCAACGACCGCATGGCGGCGGTGCTGAAGAAGAAGGGCTATGACTATCGCTACGTCTTCTCCAGGGACTCGCGGCATGTCGATCCCCGCGTGGTGATGGCGACGCTCCCTGCCGCACTGGAATGGCTCTGGCGGGATTACCCGCGCTGACCGGCGCCCCAATCCGGGTGCAACCACAGGTATATGCTCCGTAGGCGGATTCTCCCCGTTAACGGGCCGCAAAGGGCTGCCAGGCTAGCTTGCGCCTTCTGCCGGGGAACTCTGTGTCGTGAAGGCTCCACTCGCGCGCACGCGCAAGGACAATCGTCTGCTGGCCAGGTATTGCGATACCTTCGGCGAGATGCAGCTGCGCAAGTATACCGAGCGCGCCATCCGCGCCGGGCGGGCCGAAGCCGAACTGAACAGTCGGTCCAAATCCGCCTTTCTCTCGACCATGAGCCATGAGCTGCGGACACCGCTCAACGCCATCATCGGGTTTTCGGATCTGATCCGCGCGCCGGGCGCGGCCACGCCGGAACAGGCGGCCGACTATGCCGGCCACATCGCCAATGCCGGGCGACGCCTGCTGGATGTGGTGTCGGATGTGCTGGACATGTCCCGGCTGGAATCCGGCAGCCTGGCGCTGGAGCGGCGGCCCTTGCTGGTGGGCGAGGTGCTGGAGGTCGCGGTGGAGAATGCGCGCCCGCTCTTTGTGGCCAAGCAGCAGCCGCTGGACCTGCGGATCGCGCCGGGGCTTTGCGAGATCAATGGCGATGCGGGACGCCTGCGCCAGCTTTTCACGAACCTGCTGTCCAATGCCAGCAAGTTCACCGCCGAGAAGGGCCGCGTGCTGGTGATGGCCAAGGGTGCGCGCGACGGCGCCGTCACCATCGCCATCGCCGATACCGGCATCGGCATGACGCATGAGCAGATCGTGATGGCGATGAAACCCTTTGCCCAGGTGCAGGCGCATCTGGCCCGCAGCCAGGAAGGCGCCGGCCTTGGCCTGCCGCTGGCGATGGGCATCGTCAAGCTGCATGGCGGCAGCCTGCTGCTGGACAGCCAGCCCGGCGCGGGCACCACCGCCATCGTCACCCTGCCGCGCGGCCAGGCCGCCAGCGGCCATGTTCCCGAATCCTTCCGCATCGGAAATGTCGCATGACCCTGCATATCGAACGGCCCCCGCCCGCGCCGCCCTTCCGCGAACGCCGCGGCCTGCCCGCCGCCGCGCCCATCCGGCTGGCGCATGTCGTGTCGGTGTCCGGCAGCCATGCCGTCGCCGTGCTGGAACGCCAGGACGCGGTGGCCTCCACCGACGCGCGGGTGCAGATCGGCGCGCTGATCAAGATCGTCACACCCAATGCCGCGGTGATGGGCGTGATCAGCGCCATCAGCGCGCCCATGCCGGCGGCGGAAGGCGAGCCGCAGCCCACCGGCCTGATCGAGATCAACCTGGCGGGCGAAGTGGTGCCCGATCAGAGCCGCCGCCTGACCTTCCGGCGCGGCGTTTCCAGCCTGCCCACGCTGGGCGATGCGGTGCTGCTGGCCGACAAGCACGACCTGACGCGCGTCTATGCCCCGCCCCAGGCGGCCAGCATCAAGATCGGCAGCCTGTTCCAGGATGAAACCGTGCCTGCCCGTCTTCTGGTGGACGACCTGCTGTCCAAGCACTTCCTGGTGGTGGGCTCCACCGGATCGGGCAAGTCCTCGGCGCTGACCTGCATCCTGCAGCGGCTTCTGTCGGAGCATGCCCATGCCCATGTGCTGATCCTCGATATCCACAATGAATATGCCGCCGCCTTTGGCGGGCTGGTCGAACCCATCAACCTGGACAATTTCAGCCTGCCTTTCTGGATGCTGGATTTCCCGGAGATGATCGCGGCGCTTGTCAGCCGCGACGCTCATCATGACGCCGAGGTGGAAATCCTGTCGGACGCGGTGGTGCATGCCAAGCGGCGCTACAGCGAATCCGCCACCAGCCGCGCCGGGGCGCTGCGGCGCTCCGAAAGCAGCAACATGGTGATCACGGTGGACACGCCCACCCCGTTCCGCATGTCGGATGTGATCGCCTGGCTGGACGAGCAGCTGGGACGGCTGGAGCGCAGCCAGTTCATGCTGCCCTATCGCCGCCTTAAGGCGCGGATCGAAAGCCTGGTCACCGACCAGCGCTACAATTTCATGTTCGGCAGCCTCTCGGTGCAGGACACCATGTCGGATGTCCTGGCCCGGCTGTTCCGCGTGCCGGGCGAGGGCCGCCCGATTTCGGTGATCGACCTGTCCACCGTGCCGCCGGAAATCCTGGATGTGGTGATCTCGGTGATCTCGCGCCTGGCCTTCGACCTGGCGGTGTGGAGCAAGGGCGGCCTGCCCATGCTGCTGGTCTGCGAGGAAGCGCACCGCTATGCGCCTTCGGGCGACGTCAAGTTCGCGCCCACCCGCCATGCGCTGTCGCGCATCGCCAAGGAGGGGCGCAAGTATGGCCTGTCGCTGGCGCTGGTGACGCAGCGGCCCTGCGAGCTGGACGGCACCATCATGTCCCAGTGCGGCACCGCCATCGCCCTGCGCCTGTCCAGCGAGCGCGACCAGGAGGTGATCCGCGGCTCGACCTATGAAGGCATGGTGGACCTGGTGGACTTCCTGCCGCTGCTGGGCGACCGCGAAGCCATCGTGCTGGGGCAGGGTGTCTCCATGCCCATGCGGGTGCGCTTCGACGACCTGGGACGGCGCGGCGTGCCGCGCAGCCTGCATACCGGCTTCTCCAAGGCCTGGAAGGCGCCGAACATGGATCGCGAAGGGCTGGAAGAAATCGTCGGGCGCTGGCGCCGGGCGGGCCGCGAGAAATCCTGACGAACAGCGTCACCGGGTCTTTTGCCCCTGAGCATCGGGGGAAGCCTGTGCTCAGGGGGCAAAATCCCGCGCGCCGGACAGGCCGACGGCGAATGACAAGGCGGCGGCGTCAGATGCCGCGCGGGAAGCTTTGCGTGGTGTTGGTGGCAGGCGCGGGGCTCAACATCCCCGAACTGACGACATAGGCGGCGATGCCGCCGACGATGAGGACGATGATCGCCCATTGCGTGATTCGCGAACTTCTGGTCGGTGCTTCTTCGGTATGATGGAACTCTCCAAGACCGCTGCTCATCTTTCTCTCCCAGGTTCTCCGCCCGAAGGCGGTTATGGTGTTTGCGTGTCAGGCTCCATGTGCTGTTTTCCCCTCCGCCGATAAGGCGCGGACAGGGTGTCGTGTGCCAACATCATAGCACCGGCCGGGGAATTGCGGAGCAGGAACTTTCAGCGACGCCGCAGGTAAAAGGCGCAGGCGCCGCGCGTGCCGTCCGGCAGCGGCACATCGGCTCGCATTTCCACCAGGGTAAAGGCGGTCTTGGCCAGGACCCGCGCCGCGGCCCGGTTTTCCGCCCGCGTGGCGGCCGCCAGCCGGTCCAGGCCCATGCCGTCCAGCCCCTCGGGTGCCAGCCCGTGGGCGGCCACGGCTCCGGCCGCCTCGGTCGCCAGCCCCAGTCCCCATCGGTCGCGCCGCAGCAGGAAACCCAGTTCCGCCGATCCGTCCGCGATCAGGCTGAGGTCCACGCTGCCGATGGCGTCGCCGTCCTCCAGCACCGTCCAGTAGCGGCAAAGGCCCTGCGCCATCGCGGCCTGCTGCCCGCGCAGGATTTCGTCGGCCACCGCCAGCCGCGTCAGCGCCGGACGGCTCCAGAACCGCATCGCGTCCGGATCGGACAGGATGGCGAACAGGGCCGGACTGTCGGCCTGTTCCTGGGGCCGCAGCATCAGGCGTTGGGTATGCAGGATCATGCGGGGACCGGGTGATGGGTGGGCCGGGAAAAGAGGGCTGAAAAAACATGAGGCGGCCGGCTGCTTTCGCGCCGTGGCCGCCTCATACTGCCCCCTTCAATAAGGACACCTGGTTCCGGGCCCCAATCCCGGTTCCAGACGCTTCGGCGTTTCCCCAAACAACCGCAGCCTGCTAACTGTGCCGGTCAGGCCCTTTGGCGCAACGGTTTTGCCGCTGGTCCGGGTGCTTTGAGGGGCTGTTGTGGATTTTCCGCAACAATTGTTACGGGCATGGCGCGCGGAAGGTGCCGTCAGGGCGCGCGAAAATGCTTGGAGAGCTTCAGGCCCTGGTTCTGGTAATTGGATCCCAGCCCTTCGCCATAGCCTTCGGGCGGCGGATCGGTCAGCCGCTCGAACACCAGCCGCCCGATCACCTGGCCATGTTCCAGAATGAAGGGCACCTCGCGCGAGCGCACTTCCAGCACGCCGCGCGCGCTGGGCGGCGTGCCCGGCGCATAGCCGAAGCCGGGATCGAAGAAACCCGCATAATGGACACGGAACTCGCCCACCAGCGGATTGAAGGGCACCATCTCGGCGGCATGGTCGGGCGGAATGGCCACCCGTTCGCGCGACACCAGGATGTAGAACTCGTCCGGGTCCAGCACCATGTCGCCGCGTGCATTGGCGAAAATCGGTTCCCAGAAATCCACCGGGTCCAGCGCGCCGACGCGGTCCACATCAATCAGGCCGGTATGTTTCTTGGCGCGGAAACCGATCCGCCCGCCCGCATCCGCGCTGCCTTTCAGGTCGATCGAAAGCGCCAGCCCGTCCTCGATATTGGGCGCGCCCTCGAACCCGTCGAACGAGACCAGCGGCGCCTGTTCGTGCAGGCGGCGCAGGGCGGTGTCGGAAAAGCCCGGCGCGCCGTGGCGCAGCCGCAACTGGTTGAGGCGGCTTCCCTTGCGGACCAGCACCGGAAAAGTCTGCGGGCAGATCTCGGCATAAAGCGGGCCGCGATAGCCCGGCGCGACGCGATCAAAGGACGGCGCATGGTCGGTGATCAGCCGGGTGAAGACATCGATGCGGCCGGTGGAGCTTTTGGGATTGGCGGTGCCGGAAATGCGCGGCGAGAAGTCGGCGCGTTCCAGCAGCGGCACGATATAGACGCAGCCCGCTTCCAGCACTGCGCCTTCGGTCAGGTCCACCTCATGCATGAAGACGGTGCGTAACTTGTCTTCCACCGTGGCGGCGGGGCCGGGCAGGAAGCTGGCGCGGACCCGGTAGGCCACCGGCCCCAGCCGCAGGTCTATCGAGGCAGGCTGGATCTGGCCCGGTGCGAAGGGTTCGGCGGCGGTGATTTCGCGGCCCTGGTCCAGCAGGCGCGTCAGCACATGGCTGGGCAGGATGCCCGTCGTGAAACGGCCATAGCTGTCGTCGGCGGGGGCTTCCAGGGTCGCGGCCATCACAGGGTTATAAGCGGGGGCGGCGGGTCGGGGTTGAGGAATGTGCGGATATCCCCAATCGCCTCGGCCAGGCCGCAGCGCTTGACCGGGGCGCCGGGCGGAAAGGCGGTCAGCAGGCGGCTGGGTGTGGCCCCTTCCAGGATCACGAAGCAGCCCCGGTCCTGTGGCCCCCGGATCAGCCGCCCGAAGGCCTGCTTGAGCCGGAAACGGGTGATGAGGTCGTCATAGCTCTTGCCGAAGCGGGCCCGCCGCGCCTTGTGCAGGATGGTGGGCTTGGGCCAGGGCACCTTGTCGAACACGGCAAGCCGCAGGGACCGGCCCGGCACATCCACCCCGTCGCGCAGCGCATCGGTGCCCAGCAGGCAGGCATTCTCCTCGGCCCGGAACAGGTCCACCAGCGCGCCGGTGTCCAGCCGGTCCATGTGCTGGGCATAGAGCGTCAATCCCGCCTCGGCCAGCGGGGCGGCGATGCGGCTGCCCACATCGCGCAGCGCCCGCACGGCGGTGAACAGGCCCAGCGCGCCGCCGCCGGAAGCCAGGAACAGTTCGCGATAGGCGGCGGCCAGCGCCTGCGGATCGCGCCGGGCGACATCCTTGACGATGAAGATTCGGGCCTGGTCGTCATAGCGGAAGGGCGAGCCGAAATGGGCGCGCCGCGCCGGCAGCGGCAGGTGGCCCGCGCCGGTGCGAATCTCGGCGGAAGCCCAATGGCTGTTTTCGTCCGCGTCGGTTTCGCCGCCAATGTCGCGCAGCGTCGCCGAGGTGATCAGCGCGCCATGCGCCGGTTCCAGCACCTCGGCGGCCAAGGGCACGGTGGGGTCCACCCAATGCCGTTCCAGCCCCACATCGGCGTCCCGCCCGTCCTCGCGCGTCACTTCGAACCAGTCCACGAAGTCGTCGGTGATCTCGCCCGCCTCCAGCGTGTCCAGCATGGCGATCCAGGCGGGCAGGATGCGCCTGGCGCGCCGCTCCACGCCCCGCGCCGCCGCATCCAGCCGTGCCCTGGTATAAGGCTCCAGCGCGGCGGTCTTGTCGTCCATCTTCTGGCGCAGCAGCCGCGCCAGCCGGGCCAGCGGATCGGCGATGCGTTTCAGCCCGCGCGACAGGTCGCGCACCGCCCGCATCAGATCCTCGCCCAGCGGGTGCGTTTCGGCTTCCAGCGTGTAGAAGGCATCCGCATCGGCGCTGCGGGCGCGCACATGGGCATAGGCCAGCGCCAGGAAAACCTCGCCCGGCCCGCGCGCACCCGGCCCCATGCGCTGGGTCCAGCCGTCGCCCGCCAGCGCGCCCGCCGCCTGTACCGCGTCATACAGCGCGCCCTGCGCCGCCTCGTCGTCGGCGATCAGGTCTTTCAGCCGTTCCTCCAGCCCGCGCATGCGGGTGCGGGCGCGGCCTTCGGGACCGCGAATCCAGCGCCGCAGCTCGGCCATCTCGCGGCCCGACAGCGAGGCGGAAAAGCCGCTGTCGGCGGCATCGAACAGGTGATGGCCCTCGTCGAAGACATAGCGCAGGCGGCGGCCTCCATCCTCGTAGGAGGCGGGCGCATCGGTCGTCTCGTCGCTGGCCAGCCAGTCGGTGCTGGCTTGTGCGATGACCAGCGCATGGTTGGCGACCACGATGCTGGCATGGCGTGCGCGGCGCACCGCCCGCTCGATGAAACAGATGCGATAGTGCGGGCAGGCGGCATAGATGCATTCGCCGCGCCGGTCGGTGACGGTGGAGAGCGGCATGGACGTGGCCAGGAAGGCCGGAAAGCCCACGCCCGACAGGTCGCCGTCGGTATGGCTGCCGATCCAGCGGGCGATCAGCGCCAGCGCGACGGTGCGCGGCCCCGGCGCCAGCGCCGTGCGCTTGGCAGCTTCCTCGAAGTTCAGAAGACAGAGGTAATTCTCGCGGCCCTTGCGGACCACCGCCTTTTCGGCGCGCTCCACCGGATCGGGCCAGAGATGGGCGATCTCCTGCACGATCTGGCGTTGCAGGTTGCGGGTATAGGTGCTGATCCACAGGCCGGGGCCGTTCTTCTCCGCCCACAGGCTGGCGGAGGCCAGATAGCCCAGCGTCTTGCCGGTGCCGGTGCCCGCTTCCACCAGCGCGATGCGGGGCGCGCCCGCCTGCTCGCGCGGGCCGAAGGCGTGGGTGGCGGCATCGCTATAGGCGGCCTGTTCGGGCCGCATCACGCCCACCATGCGCGACAGGCGGGCGCGCGCCTCCGCCGGATCCACCGCCTGCGCGCCGGGCTGGCCCGGCGGCGCCTGGTCTTCCCATTGCGGCAGGCCGCGCCAGGCTTCCAGCCCGGCGATGGGCGAGCCATGCGGCGCTTCGCCGGTGAGGGTTTTGAGCAGCGGCGCCCAGCGCCAGCCCGCGCGGTCCAGTGTGCCCACCAGCGGTGCAAGGCTTTCGCGCACATCCTGCGGCCAGCCCGCCATTTCCTTCAGCAGCGCCGCCGCGATGGCATGCAGCGTGGCGGCGGCTTCGTCCGGTGTGTGCGGCGGCGTCAGGCCCAGCGCCCGCGCCAGGCCCAGCGCGCTGGGCACGAAGGGCAGGCCCGGCCGCACAAAGGCGAACAGTTCCATAAGGTCGAACAGCGGCGCCTCGGCGCGCACGCCCAGCCGCCCCGCCACGAAACCGGCATGGGCCACCAGCACATCGCCGCTTTCAAACAGGGCGCGGGCGTCGCGCAGGCTCACGCGCGCGCTTCCTCCATCGGCATGCGCGATCGCAGCTCCGGGTGACGCGGGCACCAGCGCGGTCAGGATGGGAAGGGGAACGACAAGGGATTCCATGCGCGCGCGACTATGCGGCGCGGGGTCTGGGATTCCCAATAATTAATGCGGGAATTTATGCGGGCGTCAGGCCACGTCGGGATAGAGGTGAATCAGCGCCTGCCGCGCCCGGATATGTTCGCCCACCACCATCTGCGCGGCATTGCGCAGGTCATGACGGTTGCGGCCTTCCCGCGCGGCGCTGGCGAAGCTGCGCGCCGCCTGGGTGATGGCCGACAGGCCCAGCCCGCCCGCCGCGCCGACGATATCCTGGGCCAGGCGTGCCGCCTCGTCCCATTTTTCCTCGGCGCAGGCCTCGGCCAGCCCGTTTGCAAGCTGCTCGGCGGTGACAATGTAGCATTGCAGGATTTCCACCAGCGCCGGAACGCCCAGTGACTTTTCCAGCGTGCTGAAAGCTTCGGCGTCGATCGCGGGCGGTACTTCGGCGGTGGCGGCGTCTTCGGCCTGCGGTTCGCAGATCTCGTCCAGGGCGCGATAGAACTGGTCCGGTTCCACCGGCCAGCGCAGGGCGATGTCGGTGGCGGCGGGGGCGCGGTCGCCGCGCAGCATGATCGCCACCAGCGGCGCCTTCACGCCAGGCGCGGCGGCCAGCATGTCGGCATCGCCCGCGCCCGCGATGATGGCGTCGAAATGCTCCTGGCCGTTGCGCCTCAGCGCCTCGGCCATGCTGGCGGCGCACACCACCCGGTTGCCGAAAGGCTCGACCAGATGCGTCAGCACCTCGCCCACCTCCGGCGTCCGCAGGAAGAACAGCAGCGACAGGCCGGAGGGCGGCGTCTGCTGGCTTTCGCTGTCGGCCAGCGAGGCAGGCCCGGACGCAACGCCGGATACCGGCAGGGTGAACCAGAATTGCGCGCCTTCGCCGGGTTTGCTGTCGAAACCGATCTGTCCGCCCGCCTGCTCGATGACGCGCTTGGACACCGCCAGCCCCAACCCCGCGCCCTGTTCCTTGCGGGCATAGGAGGAATCGCCCGGCGAAAAGGGGCTGAACAGCAGGTGCGCCACTTCCGGTGCCACGCCGTGGCCGGTGTCCGATACGGTGAAGCGCACCGCGCCCGCTTCAGCGTCATGGTCGATGCGGATGTCCACCAGGCCACGTTCGGTGAATTTCAGGCCGTTGTCGGCCAGCTTGAGCAGCACCTGGCGCACCTTGCGCGGATCGGCCGCCACGCGTGGCAGGCCGCTGGCGGCGGAGAGCGTCAGGTGCAGGCGCTTTTCCCAGGCGCGGGGTTGCAGCAGCCGCGCCACGGCGCGCGCCGCCTGCAGGGGATCGCAATCCTCGTCCTCCAGCTGGTCGTCATCGTCGCGGGTCAGGGCGATCACATCGTCGATAAGGGTCTGAAGCCCCTTGCCCGCCTGCAGCATCACCTTCACATGATCGGCCTGCTGCTTGGGCAGGTCGGCGCGCTCCAGCAGCTGCGCCATGCCCAGCAGCGCGTTCAGCGGGGTGCGAAGCTCGTGGCTGATATTGGCGATGAAGGCGGACTTGGCCAGGGCGCTGGCCTGGGCGCTGTCGCGGGCGGTCAGCGCTTCCTTCTTCTCGCTTTGCAGGCGCAGGACAAGCTGGCCGTTCTCGTTGCGCAGATGGATGCTTTCATCCAGCAGCCGTCCCATGCCGCGGCAATAGCTGGTCAGCACGGCGGCGAACAGCGTCACCAGTACCGCCGCCAGCGTGGCATAAAGGCCGCCCTGCCACAGCAGCAGCGCCACCAGCGGCCCCAGCGCGAAGGCGGTGTGGGCGATATAGGCGGGGCGATGGGCCGAACGGGCGATGAACTCCGTCGCCGTCATGCCCAGAAAGGCCAGCGCCAGATAGGCCTGGGCGGGGAAGGAATCCCAGACGAACCAGAACAGCGTGGCGACGCCCCAGGTGGCGCCGGAAATGGCCGAGACGAAGGTATAGCGGCGCGCCCAGAAATGCGGATCGCTGCCCGGTGACCGGTTGCGATAGGCGGTGGTGAGCTGCTCGGCGGCGATCACCACGGTGATCTGGAGCAGCAGCGGTATCAGGGGCAGCACGCCCGGCGCGTGTCCGGCCACCAGCGTGGCGGGCACGCAGAGCACGGCAAAGGGCAGCGACAGGTAATGGCGGCCGAGCGCGTACAGGATGTCGATGCGGCCGGCAAAGACCGAGTCCGCAGTGGTTTCCGGCGACGCGACTAGCTCGGTCATTGCGATTTTCCCTGCCAGAGCCTAGCTTTCGCGCCCTTTCAAATGGTTTAAGCCCCTCTTAATGAAGGGTGAATGCGAAGGATGAGTCGTCCGTGAAAAACCTGACCGAACAGGCGCTTGCCGCGAAAGCCTGGCCGTTCGAGGAAGCCCGCAAGCTGCTGGCCCGCATCGAGGCCCGCAAAAAGGCGGGCCATGAGGTCACGGGCGTGCTGTTCGAGACCGGCTATGGCCCGTCGGGCCTGCCGCATATTGGCACCTTCGGCGAGGTCGCGCGCACCAGCTGGGTGCGCCATGCCTTCGAGACCCTCAGCGACATTCCCACCCACCTGATCGCCTTTTCCGACGACATGGACGGGCTGCGCAAGGTGCCGGAGAACCTGCCCCAGCCGGAGATGCTGAAGGCCAACCTGGGCAAGCCGCTGACCGCCATTCCCGATCCCTTCGGCACGCATGAAAGCTTCGGCCATCACATGAATGCGCGGCTGCGCGCCTTCCTGGATCATTTCGGCTTCCGCTATGAATTCTATTCCTCCACCGCCACCTACAGGTCGGGCCGCTTCGATGACGCCCTGCTGAAGATACTGGCCAGCTATGACAAGGTGATGGCGGTGATGCTGCCCACCCTGGGCGAGGAACGGCAGGAAACCTATTCGCCTTTCCTGCCGGTCAGCCCGCGCTCCGGCAAGGTGCTGCTGGCCAAGGTGGTGGACCGCGACGTCGACAAGGGCACCATCACCTATGTCGAGGAGGATGGCAGCCTGGAAACGGTCCCGGTGACGGGCGGCCATTGCAAGCTGCAATGGAAGCCCGACATGGGCATGCGCTGGGCGGCGCTGGGCGTGGATTACGAGATGTACGGCAAGGACCATCTCACCAGCGCCAAGCTGTATGACGCGATCTGCCGCATCGCGGGCGGCACCCCGCCCGAACAGTATATGTTCGAGCTGTTCCTGGACGAGCAGGGCCAGAAGATTTCCAAGTCCAAGGGCAACGGCATCACCATCGACGAATGGCTGACCTATGGCCCGGCGGAAAGCCTCGCGCTGTTCATGTTCCAGAAGCCGCGCACCGCCAAGAAGCTGTATTTCGATGTGATCCCCAAGGCGGTGGACGAGTATATCGCCTATCTGGATAGCTATCATTCCAACGCGACGACGCAGGAACAGCGGCTGGAAAACCCGGCCTGGCACATCCATGCCGGCGCGGTGCCGGACGAACGCTATCCGGTCAGCTTCGCGCTGCTGCTCAACCTGGTGTCCGCTTCCAATGCGGGCACGCGCGAGGTGCTGTGGGGCAATATCCGCGCCTATGCGCCGGGCGCCTCGCCGGAGGCCAATCCGGGCCTGGACCGGCTGGTGGGCTATGCGCTGCGCTATTACGAGGATTTCGTGAAGCCCGCCAAGGTGTTTCGCGCGCCCAGCGATCAGGAGCGCGCGGCGCTGGAAGACCTGGCGGCGCGGTTCGAGGCGCTGGGCGACGAAACGCGCGACAGCGCCGCGGTGCAGGATATCGTTTACGAGGTGGGCAAGGTGCACGGTTTCGATCCGCTGCGCGCCTGGTTCGGGGCGCTGTATGAGGTGCTGCTGGGCCAGACCCAGGGACCGCGCTTCGGCTCCTTCGCGGCGCTGTTCGGCTGCGCCCGGACGGCGGCGATGATCCGCCAGGCGCTGAATGGCGATTTCCTGAAGCCGGGCGAGTCCGCAAAATGAGAATGGCGCTGCTGGCGCTGCTGTTGCTGGCGTCGCCCGCGCGCGCCGCGGACGCGATCTTCACCCTCTATGCCGAGGGCCGCTACGAACAGGCGATCCGGGCGGGCGAAGACTCGCGCAGCGCGCACGGACTGGCCATCGCCGCCCGCGCCGCGCTGGCAGAGGCGATGCTGCGGCCCCAGCCCTGCCTGTCCTGCCTGGAGCGGGCCGAGACGCTGGCGCGCGCCGGCATCGCCGCCAATCCCGCCCATGCCGACAATCATGTCTGGCTGGCGGCGGCGCTGGGCCACCAGGCGCGCATCCTGGGCAAGGTGCGGGCGCAGGTGGCGCGGATGCCCAATGAATCGCGCGCCGCGCTGGATGCGGCGCTGCGCCATGCGCCCGACAATGCCTATGCGGTGTCGGCGCTGGGGGGCTGGAATATCGAGATCGTGCGCGGCGGCGGGGCCTATCTGGCACGCACGCTGTATGGCGCCAGCGAGCAGGAGGGCATCGCGCTGTTCGACCGCGCCCTGAAACTGGCGCCCGGCAATGTCGCGGTGCATTACCAGGTGGCGCTGTCGCTGCTGGGCTTCGATGCGGACAAGTACCGCGCCCGCATCGCCGCCGAACTCAAGGCGGCGATGGCCAGCGCGGCGGTGACGGCCTACGAGCGGCGGATGCAGGACCGGGCGGGCGAACTGCTGGGCCTGCAGGCCAAGGGCGCGGACGAGGCGCTTCAGGCGCGGGTGCGCCAGTATCAGGGCTACCCGGACTGATTTCCTGTTAGGGAATTCCAGAGGCCATCCTCCCCCTTATGCGCGCAGCGCATCCAAAGGGGATGTGGCTTCAACGTGCGACGGGAGCGAAGCGACCGAGCGAAAGTTGAAGCCGGAGGGGGTTCAACAAAAGAACTACTGACTCGCCCAGATGATCCGGTGGATGAAGGCGATCTCGCTGAGGGGGAAGCCGCGATCCTCGAAGGCGGGATTGAAGCTCTTGAGTTCGATGCGCTGGGCGGTCAGGCGCCCCAGCTGCTTGGCCATCACCTCGCCCGCATGCGTCTTGACCACCACCCGGTCGCCGCGCCGCAGGCTGCCCGATGGCGACACCACGATGCGGTCGCCGTCACGATAGACCGGCAGCATGGAGTCGCCCGTGATCTCCAGCGCATAGCAATGCTCGTCGGCGATTTCGGGAAAGGCGATGTCTTCCCAGCCCGATCCGGCGGGAAAACCGGCATCGTCGAAATAGCCGCTGGCGCCCGCCTGGGCCATGCCGATCAGCGGCACCAGCCGCGCCCGGCTGGCGCGGCCGCCGCTGTCGCTGACCAGCGCCACGAAATCCTCCAGGCTGGCGCCGGTGGCGGCCAGCACCTTGGACAGGCTTTCGGTGGAGGGCCAGCGCAGCTTTCCGTTGGCGGTGCCGCGCTTGCTCTTGTTAAAAGTGGTGGGATCCAGGCCGGCGAGCTTGGCCAGCCCCGATGGCGACATGCCATGACGGGCGGCGAGGGCATCAATGGCGCGCCAGATCTGGGGGTGGGTCAGCATGGATGTTAAGGTTTAGGAATCAAACCGGACTTTCCGGTTATTATTCCTAATAATAGAGGGTGACGGGATGCCCGTCCAGAGGGCATTCATGCGCCTGTACACGCAAGAATCCGGCCTGACGGGCCGGGAAACGGGGTTCCGTGGCGATTTTTAATCTGGCGGCCAGCCTGCTGCGCCGGCTTCCGGCCGAACCGGCCCATCAGGTGACACTGGCTTTGGCGGGGATGGCGGGGCCGCTGCTGCCCCGTCCCGCGCCGGATGACCCCGCGCTGGCGGTGCGGGCGCTGGGCCTGGCCTTTCCCAACCCTGTCGGGCTGGCGGCGGGGTTCGACAAGAATGCCCAGGTGCCGGACGCGATGGCGAAATTCGGCTTCGGCTTTGTCGAATGCGGCACGGTCACGCCGCGCCCGCAAGGGGGCAATCCCAAACCGCGCCTGTTCCGGCTGGCCGAGGACCGCGCGGTCATCAACCGCATGGGCTTCAACAATGGCGGCATCGCGGTGGCGGCGGCGAACCTGACGGCGCGCCGGGGCGCGGGCCTGGTGGGCATCAATATCGGCGCCAACAAGGACAGCGCCGACCGCATCGCCGACTATGCCGCCGGTTTCGCCGCGCTGGCGCCGCTGGCCGATTATGTGACGGTGAACGTCTCCTCGCCCAACACGCCGGGCCTGCGCGGCCTGCAGAACCGCGAGGAACTGACACGCCTGCTGGCGGTGATGGTCGAGGCGCGCATCAAAGGCGCACACAAGCCCATCCTGCTCAAGATCGCGCCCGACCTGGACGAGACGGCCCTGGACGAGATCGCCGCCGTGGTGGCGGCCAGCGAGATCGAGGGCCTGATCGTCTCCAACACCACCATCGCGCGGCCGTCGCTGCGTTCGGTCCATGCCGGGGAAAGCGGCGGCCTGTCGGGCGCGCCGCTGATGGCGCCGTCCACGGCTGTGCTGCGGGCGATGCACCAGCGGCTGGCGGGCAAGGTGACGCTGGTGGGGGCGGGCGGCATCGCTTCGGGCGCGGACGCCTATGCCAAGATTCGCGCCGGGGCCAGCTTGGTGCAGCTTTATTCCGCGCTGGTCTTCCAGGGACCGGGACTGGTGACGCGGATCAAGGCCGAATTGCTGGCCTGCCTGAAACGGGATGGCTTCCAAAGTGTCGCGGCGGCGGTGGGAACGGGCAATTGATCCTCTCTCGTCAGCGCGCGGATGGGAGTAAATTGACGGAGTGTCAGCTTCCGGTCAGACTTTATGGATGCCAACTTCCCGTACCCGCACCAGCCGGCGTGACCTGACCAAGGCGCAGAACCGCGACACCATCCTGGCGGCGGCGCGGTCGGTTTTCGCGGAAATGGGGTTCGCCGCCGCCTCGGTGCGCGACATC
The DNA here is from genome assembly GCA_035714165.1 of Rhizomicrobium sp. Lineage (GTDB taxonomy): Bacteria > Pseudomonadota > Alphaproteobacteria > Micropepsales > Micropepsaceae > Rhizomicrobium. The sequence goes on along the minus strand of DASTMN010000036.1, from coordinate 3,738 downwards.
ATCCGCGCCACGCCTTTGGCTTCGGGCACCTTCTACAATTACTTCAAGTCCAAGGAAGAGGTGTACCAGGCGCTGCGCGACGACGCGGCGCTGGCGATCCGGCCCCAGTTGCGCGAGGCGCGGCGGCAGGCAAAAGACGCGCGCGCATTCCTGGACAGCCAGTTCCGCGCCTTTTTCGCCTTCGCGCTGGCCAACCGGGCCCTGCATCCGGCCAGCGAAACCAGCCGCTTCCGCATGGACACGCCGGAAGTCTTCGCGGGCTTTGCCGAACTGCGCGAGGATATCGAGGCGGCGGTGGCGGGCGGCGTGCTGCCGCCGGTGGATGCGGCGCGGCTGACGGCGGCACTGACCGGCGTGGGCTTCGAGATCGCGCGCGGACTGGAAAGCGAGGCCGACATAGACGGGGCGGCGCAATTCGCCACCGGGCTGTTCCTGGGCGGCATGGGCATGCTGGCCCAGGCGCCCGCGCCGTGACGCATTACGCCGTTTTGGCTTTCACGGCCGCCAGGTATTCCGCCCAGATGCGGTCTTCCTCCGCGCCCAGCCTGTGCAGGTAATCCCAGCTGAACAGGCCGCTGTCATGGCCGTCGTCAAAGCCGATGCGAAGGGCGTAGTTGCCCACCGGTTCCAGCCCGCTGATCGTCACATCCTGCTTGCCGGTCAGGATGGTCTTGGGGCCGCCATGATTGCGGATCTCGGCGCTGGGCGATTCCACCCGCAGATATTCCGCCCGCAGCGCGAACCGCCCGCCGTCGTCAAAGGCGACGGTCAGAAGATTGCGTTCGGGATTGAGGCGGACTTCGGTGGGCCAGGGCATCAGTGCCGCTCCGCATCCGTCAGGGGCCGCGCTTCTTCCGGCAGCATGACCGGCACGCCGCCCCGGATGGGATAGGCCAGCCCTGCGGCTTTCGACACCAGTTCCTGCCTGTCGCGGTCGTACCGCAGCCCGGTTCGGGTCAGGGGGCAGACCAGGATTTCCAGCAGCTTGGGATCGGTTTCCATCGGTGTCGGCGTCCTAATTAAGCGTGACCGGGCCGCCATCGCCATCGGCCGACATTTCCAGCAGCGCCACCAGTGTGGAGTAGCGTTCCTGGAAACCGGGGGCTTCCAGCAGCGCCTGCTTTTCCGCCGGATCGAAGGGGCACATCATCGCCAGCGAGTTGACCAGCGCCTCGCCCGGCGCGGTCATCACGCCCTTCCAGTCGGCCTGCAGGTCGCGGCGGGACAGATAGGTCTTGAGCACGCTGAGCAGCTTGTCGCGGGGAAAATCCTGGTCGGGAGTCTGGGCCAGGTCGCCCGCGAAGGGCGCGAAATCGGTATAGCCCGCGCGCCAGGCGGTGATGGTGTCCATCTCGCCGGTCAGGCGGAAGCGGCACACCCCGGTCAGGGTGATCAGCAGCCGGTTGTCCTCGGTCTCGCGGAAGGCGGTGATGCGCCCGGCGCAGCCCACCTGCGACAGGGCGGGACGCAGAACGACCTCTTCATTCTCGGTGGGCTGGATCATGCCGATCAGCCGGTCGCCCTGCAGCGCGTAATTGACCATCTCCAGATAGCGCGGCTCGAAGATGTTCAGCGGCAACTGGCCGCGCGGCAGCAGCAGCGCGCCGGTCAGCGGGAACAGCGGCAGCGACCGGGGCAGGTCGGCATAGCTGTGATAGCCGCCCGCCATCACGAGAACAGGATCGAGGACAGCCGCCGCCGCGCATCCAGGGTGCGCGGGTCGGTGGGGCCCATCGCCTCGAACAGGGTGACAAGCTGCTTGCGGCCTGCTTCCTCGTTCCACTTGCGGTCGCGCCGCACCAGTTCCAGAAGCTGCTCGATGGCGCCGTCGCGGTCGCCCGCGGCGTCCAGCGCATGCGCCAGGTCCAGCCGCGCCTGGTGATCCTTGGGATCGGCTTCCAGCCGGGCTTTCAGCGCGGCTGTCGCGCCGCTTTCGGGCGCGGGCGCGGCCCGCAGCGCCAGTTCGGCTTCCACCGCGCGGATGGCTTCGTCCTGCTCGGCGCCGGGGCGCACCATTTTCAGCGTATCGCGGGCGCGGGCTTCGTCGCCGCCCATCAGGTAGGCGCGCGCCAGGCCCGCCACCGCCGCCGGATGGCCCGGCTCGTCCTGCAGCACATGGCCATAAGCCTGCGCCGCCATGGCGAAGTCACCCGCCGCCAGCGCCTCGCCGCCGACCGCCAGAACCTCGGCGGTATGTTCCGGCCCGCCATGACCGTGATCATGGCCGTGGTCATGCCCGCTGCCGCCGCCCGCCAGGGTGGCGACAAAGCTCTTCACCTGGCTGTCGGGCAGGGCGCCCATGAAGCCGTCCACCGGCTGGCCGTTGCGGAAGGCATAGACGGTGGGAATGGACTGGATGCGCAGCTGCTGGGCGATCTCGGGATTCTCGTCGATATTGACCTTGACCAGCTTCACCGCGCCGTTCGCCGCCTCCACGGCGGCTTCCAGCGCCGGGCCGAGATGCTTGCAGGGGCCGCACCAGGGCGCCCAGAAGTCCACGATCACGGGAACCTCGCGGCTGGCTTCCAGCACATCGGCGGCAAAGGTCGCCAGGCCCGAATCCTTGATATGGGGGCTGCTGCCGCTGGCCGCATTCTGGGCGGGCTGGGAGGTGACGGGGCGTCCGCCGGGGCCGATCAATGCCATGATGTGTGCTTTCTCTTTGTCTGGGGCAAAGATGGTGGTTCGCGGCGCGAAGGGCAACCTCTGGCGAACTGCCTTGGAGAATCCGGGCCGGGGGGCCTATCCTGAGACCATGCGCCGGTTCCTCTGCCTGTTGTTCCTGCTGGGCGTCGCCACGCCCGCCTTGGCCCAGACGCCCGGCGCGTGGATGCGGGACGCGCAGGCGGACCGGGTCCGGGTGATCGACCGGGCCATTACCCGGACCAGCAAGATGCTGACGCTGTCGGTGCATTATCCCGTCACCGGCCGCGCGGTGCTGGACCGGCTGTTCGCGGACTATGCCCGCGCCCGCATCACCGAGGTGGGTGCGCCGCCGCCGGGCCAGAGCCACGGCGTGCCCTATGCCCTCAACCTCTCCTATAAAATCACCCGCAACGATGCGCGCTATTTCGCGGTGCTGTTCTCGGCGGAGAATTATACCGGCGGCGCGCATGGCAGCCATTTCCAGGAAAGCTTCGTCTTCCTGATGCCGGGCGAGCGGCGCGTGTTCCTGCCGGAACTGGTGGATGGCGCGCGGGGGCTGGAAAAGATCAGCCGCCTGGCGCGGGATTCGCTGCGGGCGCGGCTGTTGCGCGGACCCAACGCCTTATCGGACGCCAACTGGATCGCCCAGGGCACCGCGCCCGGCTATCTGGCCACCACGCCCTTCGACTGGACGCCGGACGCGCTGATTCTGCATTTCGGCGAATATGCCGTGGCGCCCTATGTCGCGGGCCGCCAGGATGTGCGGATTCCCCTTGCGGCCCTCGCCGATGTGATCCGTCCCGATCCGGCAGCTCCCGCGCCGTCCTTCGCCTGCGATAAGGCCGGGAAGGCCGTCGAAAAGGCGCTGTGCGCCGATGCCCGGCTGGCGCGCTGGGACTGGCAGGTGGCCTGGGCCTATGCCCGCAAGCGCGACGCGGCGTCCGACGACAAGACGCGCGCGGCGCTGCTGGCGCAGCAGCGCGCTTTCCTCAGGGCGCGCGATGCGTCCTGTGGCGGCGGCAATGCCGTCTGCCTGACGAAAGCCTATCAGCGGCGGCTGGCGGCGCTGGAACCATCAACGCCCTGATCGCC
>DASTMN010000035.1:0-47885 GCA_035714165.1 Rhizomicrobium sp. | reverse complement strand
CGAACAGGCCGGCAAAGGCGGCCTCCGGCGCATGACGCAACACGCGGCGAATCAAGGATTCCCAACCCATGCCCCACTACCGCGCGGGGGCGCATTCATGTCAAAAGAAAAGCCATGCCTTCCTTTGTCTATGTCCTGGCGGCGCGCAAGGCCGATGGCGGCGTCATCACCTATGTCGGCTGGACGCTGGACCTGGACCGGCGGCTGGCCGAGCATAACGGCGCGCGCAAAGGCGCGAAAAGCACGCGCGGGCGGGAATGGCTGCTGGTCTATGCCGAAAAGCACCGCACCCGCAAAGGCGCGATGCGGCGGGAATATGTGCTGAAGAACGATCGGGCGTTCCGGGCGGCGTTACGCGGATAAATCTGCGGCATCTGCCGCGGCCGCTCGCCCAAGCGCGCGGCGCTCGACTGCTTTCGCCGGTCCACTGGACCGGCTCACGCGCTGCGCGCGCCGCAGTCTCTCACTCCGCCGCCATGCGATTGCGCTTGTCGAAGTTCGACCACACGCCCGCATCGCCGTCCCAGGAACCGCGCGACGCGCCCTTTGAATATTCGGTGGCGCGCTGCTCGAAAAAGTTGGCGTGCTCCACGCCGTTGAGGATTTCCACCAGCCAGGGCAGCGGATGGGCCTTGAGCGGCTTGTAGCCGCTTTCGGTCTCCTCGAAATTGCCGAAGACCGGCGTGAGCTTGAGCTGGGTCAGCCGCCAGTCGGCGATGTAATGGACATACGCCTTGATGTCCTCCGGCGTCATGCCCTGGACATCGCCCAGGCTGAAGGCCAGGTCCACAAAGCCCTCTTCCAGCCGCACCATGGTCTTGGCGACATCAATGATGTCGTCGCGCACCGCCTTGGTCACCGCGCCGGTTTCCTTGTTCCAGGCGTGATAGAGCTTGGTGATGCCCTCGCAATGCAGGCTTTCGTCGCGCACCGACCAGGACACGATCTGGCCCATGCCGTTCATCTTGTTGAAGCGCGGGAAGTTCATCAGCATGGCGAAGCTGGCGAACAGCGACATGCCCTCGGTAAAGGCCCCGAACATGGCCAGGGTGCGGGCCACATCCGACACCGTGCCCACGCCGAAGGTGTGCATATAGTCGGCCTTGGCCTTCATCTCCGCATAGTCGCGGAAGGCCTCGAACTCGGTCTGGGGCATGCCAAGCGTCTTGAGCAGCAGCGCATAGGCGTCGATATGCACCGTCTCCATGTTGGTGAAGGCGGCCATCATCATCTGCACTTCCAGCGGCTGGAAGATGGGGATGTAGCGCTTGAGGTAATTGTCGCCCACTTCCACGTCGGACTGGGTGAAGAAGCGGAAGATCTGGGTCAGCAGGTTCTTCTCGGCCTCCGACAGGTGGCCGGACTGCCAGTCGCGGATATCGGCGCCCAACGGCACTTCCTCGCCCATCCAGTGGGTCTGCTGCTGGCGCTTCCAGCACTCATAGGCCCAGGGATAGCGGGTGATGTCATAGGTGCCGGTGGCGTTCAAAAGGCCGACCGTGCCTTTTCCGATCAGCGCGCGGGGATCGACATTTCCCAGATCAAGTGCCATTGCCTTCGTCCTTCATCCGGCGGCTGAAGACGCCGCCATAACCCGTTGCGCCATCAGTCCTACTGACAGGCCAGGCATTCCTCGTAATCGGTGCGCGCTTCCGCCACCACCTTGGTCTTCTTTTCCAGCTGGCCGGCGAAACCGGCGCGGCTGATGGACTTGGAGCGGCAGTAATACAGGCTCTTGATGCCGCGCTCCCAGGCCGTCCAGTGCAGCATGTGCAGGTCCCACTTGTCGATGTCGGCGGGCAGGAACAGGTTCAGCGACTGGCTCTGGCAGATATAGGGAGTGCGGTCCGCCGCCAGCTCGATGATCCAGCGCTGGTCGATCTCGAAGGCGGTGCGATAGACGGTCTTTTCCTCCTCATCCAGGCAGTCGAGGTGCTGGACCGAGCCTTCATGCTCGACGATGGACTGCCAGACCGCGTCGGTGTTCTGGCCCTTGGTCTCCAGCAGGTCCTGGAGGTAGGGATTGCGGACCGAGAAGGCGCCCGACAGCGTCTTGTGGGTATAGACATTGGCCGGGATCGGCTCCACGCAGGCGCTGGCGCCGCCGCAGATGATCGAGATGCTGGCGGTGGGCGCGATGGCGATCTTGTGGCTGAAACGGGCCTTCATGCCCTTTTCCTGCGCGTCCAGGCAGGCGCCGCGTTCCTCGGCCAGGATGTAAGACGCCGCATCCGCTTCCCGGCGTATCTTCTTGAAGATACGCAGATTCCACGACTTGGCCATCGCGCTTTCCAGCGGGATGTTCTTCTGCTGCAGGAAGGAATGGAAGCCCATCACCCCCAGGCCCACCGAACGCTCGCGCAGGGCGCTGTACTTGGCGCGGTGCATGGAGTCCGGCGCTTCCTCGATGAAGCTGGTCAGCACATTGTCGAGCATGCGGAGGACATCCTCCACAAAGCCCTCTTCCTCGGCCCACTGGTCCCAGGTCTCGATGTTCAGCGACGACAGGCAGCAGACCGCGGTGCGTTCCTTGCCGTCATGGTCGGCGCCGGTCGGCAGGGTGATCTCGCTGCACAGGTTGGAGGTGTTGACCTTCAGCCCCAGCTCGCGCTGGTGCTTGGGCAGCGCCCGGTTCACATGGTCGATGTTCAGGATATAGGGCTCGCCGGTCTGCAGGCGGGTCTCCAGGATGCGCTGCCAGAGCTGGCGGGCGTCCACCTCGCGCAGCACCGTCTGGTCCTTGGGCGAGCGCAGGCCGAAAGACTTGCCCTGCTTCACACACTCCATGAACTCGTCGGTAATGTTAATCCCGTGATGCAGGTTCAGGCCCTTGCGGTTGAAGTCGCCCGACGCCTTGCGGATTTCCAGGAACTCCTCGATCTCCGGATGGGTGATGTCGAGATAGACGGCCGCCGAACCACGCCGCAGCGACCCCTGGGAGATCGCCAGGGTCAGCCCGTCCATCACATGGATGAAGGGAATGATGCCGCTGGTCTTGCCGGTTTTCACCTTTTCGCCGATGGAGCGCACCTTGCCCCAATAGGTGCCGATGCCGCCGCCATTGCTGGCCAGCGCCACATTCTCGTTCCAGACGCCCACGATGCCGTCCAGCGAATCCGGCACATCGTTGAGGAAGCAGGAAATCGGCAGGCCGCGCTTGGTGCCGCCATTGGACAGGATGGGGGTGGCGGGCATGAACCACAGCCGGCTCATATAGTCGTACAGGCGCTGGGCGTGCTGCACATCGTCGGCATAGGCACAGGAGACGCGGGCGAACATGTCCTGAAAGGACTCGCCCGGCATCAGATAGCGGTCGGTCAGGGTGGCCTTGCCGAACGGCGTCAGCAGCGCGTCGCGGCCGTGATCCAGCACCAGGTCGGACGGCCTGGGCCGGGGCGCCAGCGGATAGGGCAGCGGCGGCTGACCGTTATGGCGGGAATCGTCCTGCAAAAGATCACCCTGCCCCTGCTCCACAGAGGCGGTCACGGGGGCGGCCACAGGCGTCTCCACGGGCGTCTCGGTGACGGTACGGGTCACCACCACCGAGCGTTCCAGCACCCGCTCCTGCGGCGACTGCACGACCACCTGGCCATTGGTGTCGAAATCGCCTTCCACGACGGATTTACCAAGTGCGGACATTATGGAGCCCCCTAATACTGCGCGCAGGGGACAGAAACCCGACGGTGGAATCCCTGGCGGAGGGACTCAACCGGTTTTGCTTCCTAACCCCAAAATGTGACGTTGCCGAGAACCTCAGCGCCTATATCTGGTGCTGATTTGGCGGATGGGTCAAGCGTACTTTTCTGCTCACAGGGCGGATTTTTCGCTTGTGGACACAAGTGTGAATGACCGCTCCCGGCCCGCGCCCACGGCCATTGCGCGGACCCCGAAGGCCCTGTGGATAAGCTCTTCTGTGAGCGAATCGGTGTCCCCGGCCACCGCTCCGTCCACAACTACGATGACCCGGCTGGCGTGGCGGGCCGCCAGGGTCAGGTCGTGCAGGGACGCGATCACCAGGGCACCCTTCCGGGCGAAGTCCGACAGCAGGTCCATGCTGGTCATGGCATGGCGCGGATCCAGGCCGGAAATGGGTTCATCCACGATCAGGATGGCGGGGTCCGACACGATGGCGCGGGCCAGCATGGCGCGGGCGAACTCGCCGCCCGACAGGGTGGTGGCCGCCTGGCCGCGCTGGCCTGACAGGCCGCAGGCCGCCAGCGCCCGGTCTATCGCGGGCCGCAGGTTCTCCGGCAGGCCGCCGGTGGCCGGCAGGCGGGGCGTCAGGCCCAGCGCCACCAGCCGCTCCACCGATATGGGCCATTCCAGCCGGGGCGATTGCGGCAGGTAGGCCCGGCGGGCGGCAAGCTGGCGGGCGGACAGGGCGCGCAGCGGCGCGGCATCCAGCAGCACCCGGCCCGCATCCGGCGTCAGCAGCCCGGCCAGCACGTTCAGCAGGGTGGACTTGCCCGCGCCATTGGGGCCGATTACGGCGATGAACTCGCCCGCATGGGCCTGCAGCGACACACCGTCCAGGATCGGGCGCGCCCTGCCGGGCCGCGTCACCGTGATATTCTCGGCTGCCAGGATCGTCATGCCATCCTCATCAGGGCGCCACCTTGCGGATGCGGACCACCAGCCAGAAGAAGAAGGGCGTGCCCAGCAGGCTGGTAAAGACTCCCAGCCGCAATTCCGGATTGGTGTGGACCAGCCGTGCGGCGATATCGGCGCAGAGCAGCAGCACCGCCCCCGCCAGCGCCGCGGGCAGCAGCACCCGCGACGGCTGATGGCCCACCAGCGGCCGCACCAGATGCGGCGCCACCAGGCCGATGAATCCGATCGCCCCCACCACGGATGTGACCGCGCCCACGCTCAGCGCCGTGCCCGCCACCACCAGCGCCGCCAGCCGCGCCATGTTCACGCCCAGGCTTTGAGCCTGCGCCTCGCCCAGCGCCAGCGCGTCCAGCGAACGTCCGGTCACCGCCAGCAGCGCTCCACCGGCGAGCACGAAGGGAACCGCCAGCATCACCTGTGTCCAGCTCTTGTCGGCCAGCGAACCCAGCAGCCAGGACATGATCTCATAGGCGGCATAGGGATTGGGGGCGAAGTTCAGCGCCAGCGCGATGCCCGCCGCCATCAGGCTGGAGACCGCCGCGCCCGCCAGCACCAGCGCCACGGTGCCGCCACCCTTCGATCCCTGCCCCAGTGCGAACGTCAGCGCGCAGGCCGCCGTCGCGCCCGCCATGCCCATCAGCGGCCCGGCGACGGGCGACAGGGCGGCAAGCCCGAAATAAATGGCGATCACCGCGCCCAGCGCCGCGCCGCCGGATACGCCCAGCAGCGCCGGTTCGGCCAGCGGGTTGCGTGTGAAGCCCTGCAACACCGCGCCGGACAGCCCCAGCACCGCGCCCACGATCAGCGCCAGCACCGTGCGCGGCAGGCGGATGTCGTTGACGATCAGCGCCGCCAGCGTGTCGCGGTGATGCAGCGCGTCCAGCAGAGCGGACGGCGGCAGCCAGACGCGGCCCGCCAGCAGCGAGGCCGCGAAGGCCAGCGCCATCGCCAGCAGCAGCGCCAGGTTCAACCGGGTCATGGCCGCGCGGCCTTCAGCAGGTCGGCCTGCAACTGCCGCGTCACCTGTCCCGTGGCGGGAACACCGCAGCCATACAAGGGCGCATAGCGGATGCGCCGCCCGGCATAGCGTTTCATCAGGGCCGGATGATTGTCCTGGTCGGCGCGCAGGCTGGCCGTGCCGCGATAGCTGTCGCCATAGACCAGCACATCGGGATCGGCGGCGATCAGCGCCTCGACATCGTAATAGCCCATGCCGCCCCTGACGATGCTGGCGCCGCCCGCCGCGTCCAGCATGGCGCCGAACAGCCCGCCCGCGCCGGGCACATAACCGCCATTGCCCCATTCGGCGACCCGGATCGGCGTGCTGGGACGGCGCGCCTTGACGATGGCCAGTTCATTATCCATGCGCGCGATCAGCGCCTCGCCGCGCGCGGTTTCGCCCAGCGCGGCCGCCACCATGCGGGTGACGGCGCGTATCTGCGCGAAATCACTGGCCGGAGGCACTTCCAGCACGCGCGCGCCGGTCCTGGCCAGCAGCGCCCGCATGGCAGCGGGCATGTAGGGATCGGTGAGAATGAGGTCGGGCCGGGTGGCCAGGATTTCCTCGGCGCTGCCGTGATTGACGGCAACCTGTGCGGCCTGCGGCCAGAAGCGCAGCGCCCCCGGTTCGTGGGACATGAAGGTGACGGAGGCAATCCGGGCGGGCGGCAGCAGGTCCAGCAGCAGCGCGTCGGTGCAGATTTTCAGCGACATCACCCGCATCGGCTTTGCGGGCATGGATGCGGCCATCGCCTGTCCATTCAGGACGAACAGGACGATGGCCGCGATCCACTTCATCATGCTTACAGATTCACCTTGATGCCCGCATAGGCGCCCAGTCCCGGGCGCAGGAAACCTTCCGGCGACTGGTAGCTGGTGTCAAACAGGTTCTCCACCCGGCCGAACAGGCTGAAGGTCTCGGTCAGGCGATAGCTGGCGGCCAGGTCCATGGTGACATGCCCATCCTGCTTCAGGCGCGGGATGGAGAAGTCGCGGTTGCCGTCGATCTGCGGCCCGATATAGAGCAGCGTGGCGTCCAGGGTCAGGTCGTCGGTCGCCTGCCAGTCGGCGGTGGCGGCCAGCTTGTGGCGCGGACGGCGCAGCAGCGCCAGCTTGGTGCCGGCGTCAATCGCGTCGGTATAGGTCCAGTCGGCGCGCAGGTTCAGAGTCTCCAGCGCCTGCCAGGCGATGAAGCTTTCCACGCCCTGGGTGCGGGCGCGGCCGATATTCGCCAGCTGGAAGGTGGGCGCGGGGCCGGACACGATCAGGTTGCGGATATTGTTGTGGAACCAGGTGACGCCCGCGGTGACCGCACCGCCCAGCAGGTCCTGCTCCACGCCCACGTCATAGCCGAAGCTGGTTTCGGGCTTGAGAGCCAAGTTGCCGCCAAAGGTGCCGTAAAGCTGCTGCAGCGACGGCGCCTTGAAGCCGGTGCCCACACTGCCCTTCAGGCGCGTGCCGGTGTCTGCGATCGCCCAGGACGGGGCGATGCGCCAGGTGACACGGTCGCCGAAGCGGCTGTTGTCGTCATAACGGATGCTGGCGCTGTTGGTCAGGCCGTTGCCGAAATCCGACTGGATGGAGGCGAAGCCCGCATTGGCGGTGATGCCCTGCCCCGTCACCGTGGGGAAACCGAACTGCAGGTTGGAATGGATGGCGTCGCGCGCATGTTCGGCCCCCAGCACCAGTATCTGGCCTTCCGCCAGGCCCAGATTGCCCTGCCAGTCCAGCTTCACCCGGTCGCCGATATCGCGGCTGTCGCCATTGTTGGGATCCTGGGCGGCGATGATGTTGCTGCCATAGGCCAGGCCCAGCGTCTGGTCGAAACGGCCGTCCCACAGCACCAGATGCGCCACGCCGCGCGTCTGGTAGCTGATGGTGGAAATGCGGGTGCGCGTCGGCGACGGGGTGGATGCGAACGTGAGGAAATTGAAGGCGTCGCCGGTGATCTTGCCCAGGCTATTGCTGTAGCGCGCCGTCAGGCCGATATCGAAATTATCCGCCACGTCATAGCCCAGCTTGGTGCTGGCGCTGAGATTGTCATAGGAGTCGTCGTTGCGGCGCTGGCCCGGCGGCAGCAGGTTCAGCGGCGTCACCGGCGTACCCGACGCCAGCACATGCTGCACGGTCGCGGCATAATGGAATCCGCCGTCCGAACCGGACGCCGAGGCGGACTGGTTGAAGGTGCCGAAGGAACCGCCTTCCAGGCTGCCGCGCACGCTCAGCGGGCCCTCGCCGCTGCGGGTAGTGACCGAGATCACGCCGCCGATGGCGTCCGAGCCGTACAGCGCGCCCTGCGGGCCGCGCAGCACTTCCACCCGCGCGATGTCGCCGGACAGCAGCTTGGAGATGTCGGCCGCGCCGCCCGGCGTGGCCGGATCGGCCATGTCGATGCCGTCGATCAGCAGCTTGGTGTGGTTGGAATTGGTGCCGCGCATGAACACGGAGGTCTGGCCGCCCGCGCCGCCGGTCTGGGTGATGGTCAGGCCGGGCACGGCGCGCAGCACGTCGGGCAGCGTGCGCTGCTGGCGCGCTTCGATCTGCTCGCCGGTGATCACCGTGACGCTGCTGGCGACCTGGGAGATGGGCGTGGGCAGGCGGGTGGCGCTGACCACGATCTGCTCGTTGCCGGCCTGCGCCAATGCAGGCGCGCAGAGCGCCATCAGGGCAGTGGTCGTGAAAAAGGACTTACGCATGTTCGTCTCCTGGCACGGAGACGCCGGACGGAACTTGTAGAGGGACCTTTGCCCCCGCGCGGCGACTCCAACTTCGTCGCCGCTGCGGTTCACCCCGCTGCGCCCCGCACACCCCGGCAGGACACAAGACGACGGCGCAAGGCAGGTTTCCTGGCTTGCCGGGTCTGTGCTCGGTCCGCCTTCCCGGGATTTCCCCAGTGGCTCTTTCGGACGTCGCTCGCCGGCTACAGTTGCGGGGGCAGCCGCGGATTGCTCCCGCGTTCCCTAAACCTTGCTCCTGGGCGGGCTTATGATGCGCTGCGGCGGCGCGGTCAAGTCAGGCGGGGCTGATTGGGGGCGCGTGGCTTCCATCTGTAGAAATGCAGCGAGTTCCGCCAGAAATACTTTTCCGCCTCGTCCCGCGTACGGGTGGAAAAATAGGCCCGCGCCAGCGCCACGATCTGGGCCGGGGTGGCCACGCCCCAGGTTTCGGGCCAGTTGGTGCCGAACACCACCCGGTCCGGTCCGAAACAGCCCATCAGCACGTCCAGCCGGTCCTTCACCGCCGCCAGCCCCCGCGCCGGGCTGTCGCGATTCTCGATATCCGACAGCTTGCCATAGATGTTGGGCCGCTGGGCGATCTCGCGCAGCACCGCGTCATAGGCGCGCTGCTTCGCCGGAACCGGATTCAGGTGCGGCATGTGATCGAGCATGATGCGCAGCGACGGGATTTTGTCGTTCAGCTTCACCATGCCTTCCAGCAGCGCCACGGTGGGGTTGCAGGTGTCCATCACCAGGTCGGCGTCGGCGACGCGCCGCAATCCGTCAATGAACTTCGGATCGTTCACCTGCACCGCCGCATCGCGGCCCCAGATATTGCCGCAGCGGATTCCCAGGAACAGCGGATTCTTGCGGAAGCGGTTGAACAGTTCCACGAAGTCCGGCTTTTCCGGCTCGATGTCGCCCACCGTGCCCACGAACAGCGGATCGGTTTCCAGCTGTTCCAGCACCCACAGATTGTCCTCGATCCAGGGGCTGGCCTCCAGTTCGATGGCCGCGACCACGTTCAGGCCGCGCGTCAGTTCGACATAATCCTTCGGAAGCGCCACACCCTTGCGCTCGCGCTCCCAGACCTCCGACCCGGCATAGGGCACGCCCTGCGGACGGCGGGCATCGAAGATGTGGAAATGGGTATCCACGATGGGAATGTCCGCCAAATCTTTTGCATCTGCCATGGTCGTGGTCACCGCCATCGCGGCGCTCCCTGCGAGAAAATCCCGGCGCTGCATGGCGCGCCCTTACGGCAGGCGCTCCAGGCCCTTGGCGGCCCAGAGCGCGCGATGGTCCGGCCGCATCAGGTAATCCAGAAAGGCCCTGGCGCGTGCCGGGTCCGGCGCGCGCGGAGACACCGCCAGCGCGGTGTCGATATAGGCGGCCAGTTCGGCGGGCAGCTTGCCGACCAGTTCGATCTCCGGATGGTTGACGATCTCGCAGATAAGCTGCAGCGCCATCGTGCCCTCGCCCGCCACCAGCGCCTCGCCGCCTTCGCGGCCCACCGCTATCTTGGTCCTGACGCCCGCGAATTCGGGATGCCGCCGCAGCATGTCGTTGAGCAGCCGCGCCACCATGCTGCCGCTGGCGGGATTGGAGACATTGATCGGGCCGTTCTGCTTCAGCACCGCCGCCAGTTTGGCCACGGTGGAGATATCCGGATGCGGCGCACCCTTCTTCACCGCCACGCCCACATGCACACGGCCCAGATCGCGGCGAGTCCCCGGCAGGACCGCGTTTTCCGCCACCATCCCGTCCATGAAGGCCACCGGCAGCGCCATCACATCGGTGGGCGGCGTGCCGGTCTTGATCTGGTTCACGATGGCGGCCATGCCCACCGCCTTGACCGTCACCTTGACGCCGGTTTCTTTCGTATAGGCCGCCGCCAGGTCCAGCAGTCCCGCATTATAGACCACGCCCGGCGCCAGCACGTTCAATTCCGCCTGCGCCAGGGCGGGCTGTCCCAGGCCACCGGCGACAAACAGCAGCGCGGCCAGGATCAGCCTGCGCATGGCCTATTTCGCCTCCGGCAGGAAGGCCATCACGGCAGGCGAGCCGATGCCCATATATTTGCCCGTGAATTTGGGGATGCCGTCCGCGCCGATGCGGAAGGTCGTCACATGGTCCACGCGCTGGTTCAGCGAATAGAGGAACTTGCCCGTGGGATCGAGGGTCAGGCTGCGCGGATTGTTGCCCTCGGTGGAGACATTGGCGATGCGCTTGACGCCATTGGCGTCGGCGGCGAACACGCCGATGGAATCCTGGCCGCGATTGCCGAAATAGATGAACCTGCCGTCCCTGGAGATCAGCAGTTCCGAGGCAATGCTGCTGCCTTCATAGCCATCGGGCAGCGCCGAAACGGTATCGCCCTTCTGGGTCAGCTTGCCGCCCGCGAAATCATAGACCGCCAGGCGGGAGTCCTGTTCCTGGAGCTGGTACATGCGCTTGCCGTCGGGCGAGAAGACGAAATGGCGGGGCGCCGAGCCGGGCGGCGACTTGGTGACCGACTGCTCCACCAGCTTGTCGGTGGCTTCGTCCATCTTCCAGACGAAGATCTGGTCGCGGCCCGCATCGTCGCCGATCACATACTGGCCCGTCGGGTCCGGCCCGATCATATGGGCATGGCTGGCGCTGTGGTCGCTGCGCTGGAACTGGCCGGGCGGATTCTGCGCCGCCGGTTCGGTGCTCAGCGGGCCGCCCGGCGCGATGACATGGGTGGCTTCGCCGATCACGCCATTGCGCTCGATCTTGAAGACCGAAAAGGTGCCGCCCGCATAGTTGGCGACCAGCAGGTATTTGCCGCTGGCATGCAGCGACAGGTGGCACGGTCCCGCCCCCTGCGAACTGACGGTGTTGATCAGGGCCAGGTCGCCGGTCTGCGGATCGATCGCATAGGCGCTGACGCCGCCGCTTTTTCCGGGATAGGAACTGGTCTCGTTCACGGCATAGAGATACTTGCCGTCCTCCGACACGGTGAGCCAGCTCGGCGAATAGGCCTTGGCCACCAGCCGGGGCTTGCTGGGCACGCCGGTCGCGTCATCCACATCCACCAGGTAGATGCCTTCGCCATTGGCGTCGGACCGGCCACCGCCCGGCGGCGGGGTATAGGTGCCGATATAGGCGCGCGCGGCATGCGCCTCGGGCGCGAAAGCCATCAGCGCGGCGGCCAGCGCCAGCGCCGAAACCCGGAACCGGGAAAAATCGAAAGCGGTCATCATCTACTCCTGGGGCGATCCGGCGGGGCGGATTCTTCATTCTTGGGCGGCAAGCCTAGCATGGCGGAACCGATGCCCCAAGAAGGCCCAGCCTGGCTCCAATGCGCCTCCAGCGCGGTCAGGCGGACGACTGCGACAGCGCCGCCTTGAAGGAGACCAGCTTCTGCTGGCGCTCGCACCAGAGCGACAGCCGCGCCAGGCGCAGGCTGTCGCGCAGCGTCACCCGTCCCACCGCCTTCAGTTCGGGATGGTCCTTCAGCACGCTGGGCAGCCGGTAATAGGGAATGCGGCTGTTGAGATGGTGGATATGATGGATGCCGATATTGCCGCTGAGCCAGCGCAGCGGCGCCGGCAGGTCGTAATGGGAGCTGCCCAGCATGGCAGCATCGTGATGGCCCCACTCCGCGCCCCGCGCCCAGCGGACATCCTCGAACTGGTGCTGCACATAGAACAGCCAGACGCCTATCGAGGCGGCCAGCGCCATCACCGGCAGGTGCACCATCAGGAAGGGTTTCAGCCCCAGCAGCCAGGCCAGGCCCACCACCATCGCCGCAATGGCCAGGTTGGTCGTCATGGTGCTGACCCAGGGCCGCCAGCCCTGCCGCATCTGGTGAAGGGGCAGCCGGTGCTGCAGGAAGAACATGTAAGCGGGGCCGATCACGAACATCACCGGCGCGCTGCGATAGCAGCGGTACAGGAAGCGGCCCAGCCGCGACTTGCCGCGATATTCCTCCACCGTCAGCGTGTCGATGTCGCCGATGCCGCGCCGGTCCAGGTTGCTGGAGGTACCGTGATGGATGGCATGATTGCGCTTCCAATAGTCGAAAGGCGTCAGGGTGAAGACGCCCAGAACCCGCCCCAGCCAGGCATTGGCCGCCGAATTGGCGAAAAAGGCGCCGTGGCCGCAGTCATGCTGGATGATGAACAGGCGCACCATGAAACCGGCGGTCGGCAGCGCCAGCAGCAGGGTCAGCCAGTAGCCAACATCCAGCGACAGCCACATCAGGCTCCACAGCAGGACCAGGGGTATGACGGTCACCCCGATCTCGAACAGGGCGCGGCGGAGGTCGGGATCGCGGTAACGCAACAAGGCGCGGGTCAGGTCGGCGGGCTGCATGATCGTGCGGTATGAAAGCGGCGAACGGAAAGGCCGCGTTCCCCTAACAGGTCGGGCGCGCCATTGCCATATCGCTTCCATTTCATCCCCGGAGAGGCGAAACTGCGCCCGCGCCGGAGTCACCCGCCCCGCCGTGCATATCGTTTTTTTGTTTCAATAACTTAGGTGTTCCTTGCTGCTGCTGATCGATAACTATGACAGCTTCACCTACAACCTTTTCCATTATCTGGGAGAGTTGGGGGCCGATGTGCGGGTGGTCCGCAATGACGAGATCAGCGCCGCCGAGGCCCTGGGCCTGAAGCCGGAGGGAATCGTGCTGTCGCCCGGCCCCTGCACCCCCAACGAGGCGGGCATCTGCCTGGACGTGATCCGGCAGGCCGATGGCGCCATGCCCCTCCTGGGCGTCTGCCTGGGCCACCAGGCCATCGGGCAGGTCTATGGCGGCGACATCGTGCGCGCGCCCGAACCGATGCACGGCAAGATGAGCACGATCCATCACACCGGCAAATCGGTGTTTCGCGGCCTGAACAATGATTTCCAGGCGACGCGCTATCATTCGCTGACGATAGACCCGCCATCCCTGCCCGATGTGCTGGAAGTCACCGCCACCAGCGAGGACGGCGTGATCCAGGGCGTGATGCACAAGACCCATCCGGTGCATGGCGTGCAGTTCCATCCCGAAAGCATCGCCTCCGAGAACGGCCATGCGCTGCTGAACAATTTTCTGCAGATCGCGCGCGCCTTCGCCAAAGCGCCCGCATGACCGTCACCGATTTTTCCGGAGTGGCGGACAGGCCGCTGGATGCGGGCCAGACCGAGCGGCTGTTCGACCGCATCTTCGGGGGCGAACTCGGCGAGGCGGACATCCTGTCCTATCTCACCGCCACCGCCGAACGCCGCCCCACGGTGGACGAAGTGGTGGGCGCGGTGCGCTCCATGCGCCGCCACATGCGCGCGGTGGATGCGCCGGATAATGCTATCGACCTGTGCGGCACCGGCGGCGACGGGCACGGCACCCTGAACATCTCCACCGCTGTCTCCTTCGTGGCGGCGGGCGCGGGTGTTCCGGTCGCCAAGCACGGCAACCGCTCCGCCTCCTCCAAAAGCGGCGCCGCCGACATCCTGGAAGCGCTGGGGGTGAACCTGGCGCTGGAACCGGACGCCGCCGCCCGCGTGCTGGCCGAAACCGGCATCGTCTTCCTGTTCGCCCAGGTGCATCACCCGGCGATGCGCCATGTCGCCGCCGCCCGCCGCCAGATCGGCCGCCGCACCATCTTCAACCTGCTGGGGCCGCTGGCCTCGCCCGCCCGCGTCACCCGCCAGCTTGCCGGCATCTTCGGCAAGGAGTGGCTGACACCCTATGCCGAAGCATTGCGCGAACTGGGCAGCCGCCGCGCCCTGGTGGTGCATGGCGCAGACGGGCTGGACGAACTGACCACCACCGACGTCACCTATTTCGCCGCGCTGGAGAATGCCGACGTCACGCGGGGCGAGATCGCGCCGGAGGATGCGGGCCTGCCGCGCGCCCGGCTGGCCGACATCAAGGGCGGCGACGCGGCCCACAATGCCGCCGCCCTGCGCCGCCTGTTCGACGGCGAACCCGGCCCCTACCGCGACATCGTGCTGCTGAATGCGGGCGCGGCGCTGCTGGTGGCGGGCGTGGCAAAGGATGTAAAAGACGGCGTCACACTGGCGGCGCAATCGCTTGATAGCGGTGCGGCCGCCGGAAAACTGAACGCCCTGATCGCAGCCACGAACCGATGACCGACACCATTCTCGACAAGATCGTCGCCTACAAGCGCGAGGAAGTAGCCGCCGCCAAGGCCGCCCTGCCGCAGGCCGAGATCGAGGCGCGCGCCCGTGACGCCGCTCCGGTGCGCGGCTTCCGCGCCGCGCTGGACGCCAAAAAGGAGATCGGCGAATTCGGCCTGATCGCCGAGATCAAGAAGGCCAGTCCCTCCAAGGGGCTGATCCGCGCCGACTTCGATCCGCCCGCCCTGGCGATGGCCTATGAGGAAGGCGGCGCGGCCTGCCTGTCGGTGCTCACCGATACCCCGTCCTTCCAGGGCGCGCCGGACTATCTCATCGCCGCGCGCGAGGTGGTGCGCCTGCCGGTGCTGCGCAAGGACTTCATGATCGAGCCCTATCAGGTGGCCGAGGCGCGAAGCTGGGGCGCGGACTGCATCCTGGTCATCATGGCGATGCTGGACGACGGCCAGGCCCAGGCTTTGCTGGACGAAGCCGCGCGCTGGCAGATGGATGTGTTGGTCGAGGTCCATGACGAGCCGGAACTGGAACGGGCGCTGGACCTGGGCGCGGCGCTGGTCGGCGTCAACAACCGCAACCTCAAGACCTTCGTGACCGATCTGGGCGTGACGCTGCGGCTGGCGCACCATATTCCGCGCGATGTGCATGTGGTGGCGGAAAGCGGCCTGTCGGCGCTGGCCGACCTCAAGCGGCTGGCCACGGCGCATGTCACCAGCGTGCTGGTCGGCGAAAGCCTGATGCGCCAGAAGGATGTCGCCGCCGCCACCCGCCTGCTGCTGGGCAACGGCTTCCGGTGACGGACGAAAAATCCCCGCCCCGCCGTTCCGCCGGGATGCGGGGTTCGCCCGCCAATCCGGCTCCCGAACACCGGCCAGTCTCAACGGTTTACAAGGCGCAGCCGGAAACGCCCGCGCCGGCCCGCATCTCCACCTCCCGCTATGCCAAGCCGAAGGTGCTGATGGGTGAAGTCGCCGCGCCCAAAGGACAGATGATCGCCGCCCGGCGCGAAGCCTTCCGCGCCTTCATGCTGGCCCGGCATCTGCGCCCCACCGAATGGGCCGCCAAGGCAGACGTGCCCGCAGGCGAAATCCTGGCATTCCTCACCGGCAAGTCACGCAGCCTGTCGCCGGGCGTCGCGGAACGCCTGGCGGCAGCGGCGGGCGTCGCGCCCGAAGATCTGTTCCGCTGACACGAAAACGGCGGCCCCTTCCTCGAAAGGGACCGCCGTTCCGCGAGTATCAATGCGGGTCAGAACGTGACCCAGACACCGCCACGATAGTAGCCGCGCCCCGGGCGGGCATCGCGCCAGCGGTAACGATGCCGGTCGCTGTCGCGCCACCGCCAGTTGTCGTTATAGACGCGCAGGCCCCAGGCGGGACGGTAGCTATAGCGGTCGCGCACACGCCAGCAATCGCCGTCGCGATTGCAGACCACGGCGGCGGCCGCCGATGTGGTCGTCACAGCGGTGGTGGCCGCGGCCGCGCCGATGCCGACCAGGGCGCTCAACAGAACTGCTTTGAACTTCATCTTGTCTCTCCAGGCAGGGATAGGTTGATCCGCCCTCCGCGACAGACAACGGCGGTCCCCGCCGCCCGGTTCCTCTCCGATCCGTAATGAAGCGCGTTGACGGGTATCGGGAACTAAAGTAGAACGATTCGTCGTGTACCGGCTTTGTTCGCCCGGTACCGGACACATCACCGATGCCTTCCCGCAGCGCCCCGCGCGAGGAAGGTGGGGAGGAAACCCAATGCTGACGCGCAAGCAATACGAACTGCTGATGTTCATCCATGAGCGGGTGCGCGAGACCGGCATTCCGCCCTCCTTCGACGAAATGAAGGAGGCGCTGGACCTCAAATCCAAGTCCGGCATCCATCGCCTGATCACCGCCCTGGAGGAGCGCGGCTTCCTGCGCCGCATGGAAAAGCGCGCCCGCGCGCTGGAAGTGCTCAAGCTGCCCGACAACATGGCCGAGACGCTGCGTCCCGCCACCACCCGCAGCCAGGCCCAGCGCAGCGCCGCCGGGCTTCGCCACGGCCGCTCCGACATACGACTGGCGGATTCCCGCTCGCCCGCGCCGCGCCGCAGCCATGGCAGCGAAAGCGAAGGCGCGATCAACGTGCCGCTGGTCGGCCGCATCGCCGCCGGTACGCCCATCGAAGCCTTGCAGAACAAGACCGCCGATGTGCCCGTGCCCGGCGGCATGATCGGGCGCGGCAGCCATTACGCGCTGGAGGTCACCGGCGACTCCATGATCAATGCCGGAATCCTGGACGGCGATACCGTCATCATCCAGGAATCCGACACCGCCAATACCGGCGAGATCGTGGTCGCACTGGTGGACAATGAAGAAGCCACGCTGAAGCGGCTGCGCCGCCGGGGTGACTCCATCGCGCTGGAAGCCGCCAACCCCGCCTATGAGACGCGCCTGTATGGCGCCGACCGGGTGAAGGTGCAGGGCAAGCTGGTGGGCCTTATTCGGCGCTACTAGGCGCGGCCACCCACGGCCTGTGTCCCCGCCATGCGCGCACGCTTTCGGCGTGCGGCGGCGATGACAGCCGGACGCGCCAGCCCTGCCCCGCCGATGCGGCGCGGGAGTCAATCATCACCGCCGCCTGTGGGCAGTGCGCCGCCACCGCGCTGACCAGCACCTGTGCCCGGCGGCAATCCTCGTCCAGCCCGTCGGGACGCCGCGCCAGCGCGATGACCAGCCCGTTCCGGCGCACCACGCAGCCCAGCCCGTCGCAGCGCGCTTCGGCCATGCCGGTTGCCTGTTCCAGTTCGCGGCCGTCGCCATCGCGCCGCAGCCAGGCGCGCGCCGTGAAGCGGTCGGGGGGCGGATAGGGGAAATGCAGCAGCCCGTCCGCGCCGCGCACCGCCACGGTGACGCCATCGCGGCCCACCAGCATGTCGGCGGGCCGCGCCGTCACGGCCAGCACGATCGCCGGCAGCACCGCGGCCAGCCCCAGCCATCGCTTGCGGCCCCGCCAGATCACCAGCCACAACCCGCCCAGCGTCACCGCCACCAGGGCGGACAGCGGCAGGGACGGTAGCAGCGACACCGCGCCGGGCAGCCCCGACACCCAGCGCCCCATCGCCACCATCATCTCAAGGCCCTGCCCCAAGAGCGACAGCGCCCATCCTTCCAGCCCGAACGGCATCAGCAGCACCGCCAGCGCCGCCGCCGGCATCACCCACAGCCCCACCAGCGGCATGGCGATCAGGTTGCCCAGCACCGCGTAATGCGCCGCCCGCTCGAAATGAAACAGCGAGAAGGGCAAGGTGGCGATGCTGCCCACCAGCGCCGTCATCGCAACGCCGCGCACATAGCGCCACAAAAACCCGCGCGGTTCGCGCCGCGCCCGCCCCTGCTCCCATTCCGCCACCGCCACCAGCCCGGCCACGGCGGCGAAGGACATCTGGAAACCGGGATCGGCGACATTCTCCGGCTGCGCCAGCAGCAGCACGCCCGCCGCCAGCGCCAGCACCCGCATGCTCAGGGCCGGACGGTCGGCCAGCACCGCCAGCATCATGAAACCGAACATCACGAAGGCGCGGCTGGCGGACGGCGCTGCGCCACTGATCACCAGATAGAAGGCGGTCCCGGCCAGCGCCGCGACGGCGGCCCATTTCTTCACCGGATAACGCAGCACCAGCGCCGGAATCGCGGCCAGCATCGCGCGCAGCAGCCAGAAGATGCCGCCGCCCACCATCGCCATCTGAAGGCCGGAGATCGCCAGCACATGCGCCAGCCCGGCATCGCGCAGCGCCGCTTCGTCCTCTTCGGCGATGCCGCCGCGCGTGCCGGTCACCAAGGAGGCGGCGATGGCCCCCATGCTGCCGGGCAGTCCGGCCTGTATCCGCCGTGTCATCTCCCCGCGCAGCGCCTCGACCGCCAGCGTGACGCGCTCCCACCGGCCCGGCGCCATCGCGGGCACGATCCCGCGCGCCCTGCCATAGGCAAAGCCCACCGCGCCGATGGACTGGAAATACTGGCTGCGCCCAAAGTCCGCAGCGCCCGGCTCCACCGGCGGCGGCGGCGCATCCAGCCGCGCGAACAGGCTGACCCAGTCGCCGGGTTTCAGCTCCGCGCCGCCCGCGCGCTGCGCGATCCGCACCCGCAGCGGCAGGGTGTCGCCAAAGGCGCCGGACCGCACATGATCCAGCACATAGCGCACGCCGCGCGGGCGTTTTTCGATGAAGACGATGCGGCCCGTGACATGGGCGGTGATGGCCTTGTCCAGCACCGGCGTCGCCACCGTCTCGGCCCGCAGCCGCGCCAGCCCCAGGCCCAGCAGCAGCGCCGCCAGCAGGGCCAGCACGATACGCCCCGGCAACCATGCCGTTGCGGCGAGGACCAGCGCCAGCCCCAGGCCCAGCGCCGTCCAGCCCCAGACCAGATCCGGCTCGACCGGCAATGCGAAATACAGGGCGCAGCCCGTGCCCAGCGCCACGGGCTGCCACAAGGGCCAGCGGTCATTTTCCGCCGTCCAGCCACGCCAGAACACCGTGAGAATATTCGGAAACACCATTCCGGTTTCCCGCGCCTCGCTCGATCTCGGCGCATTCGATGCTCAAATCGGTCCACCGGACCGATTTGCCCCGCTGACGCGGGTCGCATCGAATTGCCAAACCGGCTGCCCTGTTCTAAGTCCCGGTACCATGACGGAAAACACCAAACCTGTCCTGCGCTTCGCGCCCTCGCCCACAGGCATGCTGCATATCGGCGGCGCGCGCACCGCCCTGTTCAACTGGCTCTATGCTCGCCATACCGGGGGCACGTTCCGCCTGCGGATCGAGGATACCGACCGCGAACGCTCCACGCCCGAGGCGGTGGACGCCATCCTGAACGGCATGACCTGGATGGGCCTGACCTGGGACGGCGAGGTTGTCTATCAGTTCACCCGCGCCGCCCGTCACCGCGACGTCGCCGACCGGCTGCTGGCGGACGGCAAGGCCTATCGCTGCTATGCGACGCCCGAAGAACTCACCGCCATGCGCGAGGAGCAGAAGGCCGCCGGAAAGCCCATGCGCTATGACGGCCGCTGGCGCGACCGCGCGCCGGGGCCGGAACAGGACGGCAAGCCCTTCGTGGTGCGCCTGAAGGCGCGGCAGGATGGCGAGACCATCGTGCGCGATCAGGTTCTGGGCGATGTGCGCTTCGAGAACAGCCAGCTTGACGACATGGTGCTGCTGCGCTCCGACGGCACGCCGACCTACATGCTGGCGGTGGTGGTGGACGACCAGGACATGGGCGTGACCCATGTGATCCGCGGCGCGGACCATCTCAACAATGCCGCCCGCCAGCTTCAGATCATCGAGGCGATGGGCTGGCCGGTGCCGGTCTATGGCCACCTGCCTTTGATCAACGGTCCCGACGGGGCCAAGCTCAGCAAGCGCCACGGCGCGCTGGCGGTGGAAGCCTATCGCGACATGGGCTACCTGCCCGAAACCATGCGCAACTACCTGCTGCGGCTGGGCTGGAGTCATGGCGATGACGAGATCATTCCCACCGCGCAGGCCATCGCCTGGTTCAACCTGGACTCCATCGGCAAGTCCGCCGCTCGCATGGACTACAAGAAGCTCGACAATCTCAACGGCCATTATATCCGCGAGACGGATGACGGCACGCTGACCGCCGAACTGGTGGCATTCTGCGAGCGCATGACGCCGCCGGTGGTGCTGGATGACAAAGCCCGCGCCCGCCTGGCGCTGGCCATGCCGGGGCTGAAGGAACGCGCCAAGACGCTGGTGGAACTCGTGCAGGGGGCCGAGTTCCTGTTCACCGACGGTCCCCGCACGCTGGATGCCGCCGCCGACAAGCTGCTGTCGCCGGAAGGCCGGGCCAACCTCGCCTCCGCCCTGCCCGCGCTGGAAGCCACCGACTGGTCGGCCGCCGCGCTGGAAGCCGCCGCCCGCGCCCATGCCGAGGCCGGCGGCCTGAAACTGGGGGCGGTGGCCCAGCCGCTGCGCGCCGCCCTGACCGGCAAAGCCTCCTCGCCGCCCTTGTTTGAAATGTTGGCGCTGTTAGGACGGGAAGAATCCTGTATCCGTCTAAGGGCTTATGCGGCTTAAGGAAAAAGTATGATGCGGTGCCGCAAAGACGGGTGACGCGCCGTCGAAAGCATGGCTTTATTGCGGCGCAAAACTGTATACCGGCCTGAGATGGGGGACCATGATGAGAGAGAGCAAGATCAAGCCTGCCGGCAATGCCAGCCTCAATTACGGGGGCAAGGATTACGAGCTGCCGGTCTATGAGGGCACCCAGGGTCCCAATGTCGTAGACATCCGCAAGCTCTACGACCAGGCCGACATCTTCACCTACGATCCGGGCTTCACCTCCACCGCCTCGACCGAATCCAACATCACCTTCATCGACGGCGACAAGGGCGTGCTGCAGTATCGCGGCTACACCATCGCCGACCTGGCGGAACATTCCACCTTCCTGGAAACCTGCTACCTGCTGCTTTACGGCGAACTGCCGACCAAGGCGCAGATGGAAAAGTTCGACTATTCCATCACCCGCCACACCATGGTGCACGAACAGCTGGCTACTTTCTTCCGCGGCTTCCGCCGCGACGCCCATCCCATGGCGATCATGTGCGGCGTGGTCGGCGCGCTGTCGGCCTTCTACCACGACAGCACCGACATCACCGATCCCAAGCAGCGCGAGATCGCCAGCCATCGCCTGGTGGCCAAGCTGCCCACCATCGCCGCGATGGCCTACAAGTACCATGTCGGCCAGCCCTTCGTGTATCCGCTGAACAAGCTGGGCTATACCGACAACTTCCTGCGGATGTGCTTCTCGGTCCCGGCCGAGGAATATGTGCCCAACCCGGTCCTTTCCAAGGCGCTGGACACCATCTTCATCCTGCATGCCGACCACGAACAGAACGCCTCCACCTCCACGGTGCGCCTGGCCGGTTCGTCGGGCGCCAATCCCTTCGCCTGCATCGCGGCGGGCATCGCCTGCCTGTGGGGCCCCGCGCATGGCGGCGCCAACGAGGCGGCGCTGAAGATGCTGGAAGAGATCGGCACGGTTGACCGCATCCCCGAATTCGTCGCCAAGGCGAAGGACAAGAGCAGCGGCTTCCGCCTGATGGGCTTCGGCCATCGCGTCTACAAGAACTACGATCCGCGCGCCAAGGCGATGCAGATCCAGGCCCATGCCGTGCTGGACGAGCTGGGCCTGCATGACGATCCGCTGCTGAAGGTGGCGATCGAGCTGGAAAAGGTGGCGCTGAGCGACCCCTATTTCATCGAGAAGAAGCTCTATCCCAACATCGACTTCTATTCCGGTATCACGCTGAAGGCGCTGGGTTTCCCCACCTCCATGTTCACCGTGCTGTTCGCGTTGGCCCGCACCGTGGGCTGGATCGCCCAGTGGAAGGAGATGATCGAGGACCCGCACCAGAAGATCGGCCGTCCGCGCCAGATCTATACCGGCCCGACCGAACGCGCCTATGTCGCCATGAACAAGCGCCAGTAAATAACCGGACGGCTATCGTCCCGCGAAAGGCCCGGCGGCATGCCGGGCCTTTTTTCGTTTCAGGCCCTGTTCGCTTCCGGGGCGATGAAATCCAGCAGGGTGCGTGCCGCGCGGCGCGAGGGCGCGTCATCGCCCTCGCCCAGCAGCCGCCCGAATTCCGTCATCGCGGCCACCTGCGCGGCCCGTGCGTCCGCGTCGGTGAACAGCCGTTCCACCGCCCCCGCCAGCCGGTCCGGCGTACAGGCGGCCTGCAGGAATTCCGGCACTGCCTCGCGCCCCAGCAGGATGTTGATCAGCGCCATGAACTTCACGTTCATCAGGAATTTCGACAGGAAGAAGGTCAGCCCGCCGACCTTGTAGGCCACCACCATCGGCGTATGCGACAGCGCGATTTCCGCCGTCACCGTGCCGGAGGCCGCCAGCGCCACGGTGGCGGCGTCAAAGGCGGCATACTTGTCGGCTTCGTTTTCCAGGACATGCAGCGGCGTCGGCCAGCCCTGCGTGGCGTCATGCACCTTTCCGGCGACATGCGGCACGGTGGGCAGCACCGTCACCAGCCCAGGAATGCGCGCCGCCAGCAGCGTCACCGCACTGCGGAACTCGGGCAGGATGAAGCGGATCTCGCTGGTACGGCTGCCGGGCAGCAGCGCCAGCAGTGGCGCATCGGGCGCGATGCCCAGCCGGGCACGCAGGCCCGCCCCGCCCGTGATGCGGGCCGCGCGCTCGATCACCGGATGACCGACGAACGCCGCCTTCAAGCCGTATTTCTCGAAGAAGGGCACTTCAAACGGAAACAGCGCCAGCACCAGGTCGAAATAAGCCGCCATGTCGCGGGCGCGATAGGCGCGTGATGCCCAGACCTGGGGGGCGACATAATCCACGATGCGGATGGACGGATCGCGCCTGCGGATGCCCCGCGCCACCCGATGGGTGAAATCCGGGCTGTCGATCACCACCACCACATCGGGCCGGGTACGGACGGCGAAATCCACCGCGATCTTCACATGGCGCAGGATGCGCGGAATGGCGGGCACCACTTCGCGCAGGCCCATCACCGAGGTGGCGTCGAGCGGAAACAGGCTTTCCAGCCCTTCGCGCGCCATGCCCAGACCACCCACGCCGCTGAAAGCGATACGGCCCGGCGCCAGCGCCTTCAGGCCCGCCATCAGCTGCGCCCCCAGCGCATCGCCGGACGGCTCGCCGCAGACCAGCATGATGTTCAGTTTTCTGGGGTGCGCGTCGGGGACGGGATTCAAGGCGTGACGCCCGCCACGAACAGGCCCAGCCGGTCGGCTTCCGCCGCCACCGCTGCACGGTCCAGGATCAACGCCTTGCCCGCTTCCAGCGCGATGCCGGACAGGTGCGCGGCATGGGCATTGCGGATCGTGGCGACGCCCACCACCGGCATGTCTGTCTTGGCGTCCTGGGTGGGCTTTAGCGCCTTGACCAGAACGCCGCGCGGCTGCGCCGCCGTGCCGCGCAGGCTTTCGCGCAAGCTTCCGATGCGCGACAGCATGGCGTCGGTGCCCTCGGCGGCTTCCACCGCCAGCGCCAATCCTTCGCACACCACGGCGGCCTGCCCCACATCCAGCGCCCCCAGTGCCCGCACAATGGCGAAGGCCGCGGCGATATCGGCGCGATGATCCGGTGACGGTGTCACCGCACCCAGCGCGCCTTCACCACAGACCAGCCCCGGTGCGGCCTGGGCCACGCTGAGCGCCACAAGCCCTTCATCCTCGCAGATGCCGACGATGAACCGCAGCAGCGCGTCATCGCCCTTTTTCGCCGCCGCGATGGCCTTGGGCAGCAGCAGCATGCCCTTGGCGTCCAGCTTCATGTCGGAAAACTTCGGCCGGTCCACACGGCCGCACAGCAGGACCCTGTCCACGCCATGCGATTTCATGGCCTTGATGATGCGGCCCGGTTCGCCCGGCGACAGAAGCTCGTGCGGATAGTCCTGCACCCAGTCGTCGCTGATGCTGCCCGCCAGCGCCACCACGAACACCGTGCCGCC
Source organism: Rhizomicrobium sp. (assembly GCA_035714165.1). Taxonomy (GTDB): domain Bacteria; phylum Pseudomonadota; class Alphaproteobacteria; order Micropepsales; family Micropepsaceae; genus Rhizomicrobium. Next base: position 23,950 of record DASTMN010000035.1, on the reverse strand, counting down.
GGAAGCCCGCACCGACTGGGCCACCGCGCGCGGCAGGTCGCCGCCGCCCGCGATGAGGCCCAGGGCGCTCAAACCCCGTCTCCGCGCCGCCGCGCCAGGCACAATTCCTGTCTGGCGTCGGCCAGAATGAAATCCACCATCTCCGCCACTTCGGCAATGCCGTCATACCGGTCACGCGCCGCGCGGGCGCGGTCGGCAATACCGCCGCCCTTGCCGTAAAACACCAGCCGGAAGGTCGCGCGCATGGCGTTGATGGTTTCGCGCGGCAGGCCCCGCCGCTTCAGCCCCACCAAATTCAGGCCCGCCAGCTCCACATGGTCGCCAAAGGCCATCGCATAGGGGATGACGTCGCGGTTGACGCCGGTCAGGCCGCCCACCATCGCACCCTTGCCCACGCGGCAGAACTGCTGCACGGCGGCCAGCCCGCCGAAGATCACGCCATCGCCGATCTCGCAATGCCCGCCCAGCGCCACCGAATTGGCGAAGGTGACGCCCGCGCCGACATGACAGTCATGGCCCACATGCGCATTGGCCATGAAATATCCGTTCGGCCCGACGCGCGTGAGGCCGCCCCCCTTGCGGCTGCCCACATTCATGGAGACCATTTCGCGCAGCACGCAGCCCGCGCCGATCTCCAGCTGCCCGTCGGTGAAATCATTGCCCCGGATCTGGCCGTCGCCGCCCAGCACCGCGCCCGGATAGACCGTGCAGCCCGCGCCCAGCGCCGTGATCCCGCCGACCGAGACATGCGAGACCAGCCGCACGCCCTCGCCCAGCGTCACGCGCGGGCCGACATGGCAGAAAGGACCGATCTCGACGCCCGCGCCCAGCACCGCGCCATCCTCGACAACCGCGCTGGGATGCACGCTCATCCGGCGCGGCCCGGCTCGGCCACCATGGCGCTGTAGGTCGCCTCGGCGCAGAGGTCTTCGCCCACAAAGGCCTTGCCCTCGAACTTGAACACCGGGCCACGGCGGCGGATCGCCTTCACCGTCATGCGGATCAGGTCGCCGGGCGCGACCGGCTTGCGGAACCGCGCTTCCTCGATGGTCATGAAATAGACGGCCGGCGCTGCTTCCTGCTGCAGGCTGTGCACCACCAGCGCGCCCGCCGTCTGGGCCAGCGCCTCCACGATCAGCACACCCGGCATCACCGCCCGGTCGGGAAAATGGCCCTGGAAGAACGGCTCGTTGATGCTCACCGCCTTGAAGCCGGTGGCGCTCTCGAACGGCACGATGTCGGTCAGCTTTTCCACGAACAGCATGGGGGCGCGGTGCGGCAGCAGCTTCTTGATCTGCTCGACATCCAGAACCAGCGTTTCAGTCATTTTTGTCCTGCTTGCGGCGTTTGGCGAGGTGGGTAAGGGCGTGAATCTCGCGCGCCCACTCTCTTACAGGTTTCGCCGGTGCCCCGCCATAATCCACGCCGCCTTCCAAGAAAATCCGCGATCCGGTGCCCGCCCGCGCGCCCAGCCGGGCACCCGCGCCGACACGGGTATGATCGCCCAGCCCCACCTGCCCCGCCAGGATGACGCCGTCTTCCAGCACCACGCTGCCGGCAAGGCCGACCTGCCCGGCCAGCACGCAATAGCGCCCGATCCGGCAGTTGTGGGCGACCTGCACCAGATTGTCGATCTTGCTGCCTTCGCCAATCACCGTATCGCCCAGCGCGCCACGGTCCACGGTGGTGGCCGAGCCGATCTCCACATCGTCCTGGATGATGACGCGGCCAAGTTGCGGAATCTTGCGATAGCCCTGGCCGGTAGGCGCGAAACCGAAACCGGGCTGGCCGATCTGCGCGCCCGGCAGCACCGTCACGCGGTCGCCCAGATAGGCATGGGAGATGGTGACATTGGCGCCGATCTCGCAATGACGCCCGATGGCGACACCGGGGCCGATCACCGCGCCGGGGCCGATGCGGCTGCCGTCGCCGACTTCCGCGCCCGCCGCGATCACCACGCCATGCGCCAGTTCCACGCCCGTGCCGATCCGCGCCAGCGGCGAGATGCTGCCGTCCGAGGCACGCCAGCGTGGCTGGGAGCTTTCCGGATAAAAGAGCCGCGCGGTCTGCGCGAAGGCCAGCACCACCGAAGGCGCTTCCAGCACCGCCATGCCGTCCGGCGCGGCGAGGCGCTTGCCCTTCTCCGGCACAAGGCAGGCCCCGGCATGGCTGGCGGCGAAAGCGTCGCGGTGCCCCGCGCTGCCGGTGAAAAAAGTCAGGTGCGACGACGAGGCCCCGGCCAGGTCGGCCAGGTCATGCACCAGGCGCGCACCATCGGCGGAATCCGGAAGCGTCAGCCCCGCATTTTCGCAAATCTGCGCCAGCGTGAACGGGCCGCGATTGTCGAAAAAACGGGGATCGGCCATCGCGCTACTGCTGGGCGGGAGCCGACGGCGCGGGCGCGGAGGCCAGCGACACCTTGTAGGTGGGCATCTTCTGGTCCAGCTTGGCGATGACCTCGCGGGTGATGTCGAAAGCGCCATTGTTGGCGAACACCACCGCCTGCTTGTCCAGCACCAGGTTGGCGCCGCGTTCCTTGACCACTTCCTGCAGGATCGGGCCCAGCGCCTGCTCCATCGCCTGGCGGGCGCGCAGGAAACCGCCCTTGATCTGCTCGTCCTTCTTCTGCGCCGCGCCCTGCAGCGACCGCTGCTTGGCCTCGAAGGCGGCGATGCGCTTCTGCTTGAGGTCCGGCGCCAGGATGGCGACCTGCTGCTGAAGCTGGCGGCCTTCATTCTGGATGGCGCGGCCCTGGGCCGTCAGTTCGTTGCGGGCCTGCTCGGCCAGCGCCTGCACCTGCTTGGCGACATCCAGGCCGACCTTGGAGGATTGCAGGATGGCGACCTTGTCGATCACCACGACGCGCGGGCCGGGCGGATTGCCCTGCGCCAGGGCGGCGGCGGGCGCGAACACCGCGAAAGCAAGCGCCAGGGCGGAAAGTGTCTTCATCGTCAGTATCCTGTGGCTGTGCTGAAGTGGATGAGCTGGGCGCGATCGTAATCCTCCTTGACGTAAGGAAGCGCGACGCTGATCTGAACCGGGCCGAACGGCGATTTCCAGTTGACGCTGAGGCCGGCGGTGGCGCGGAAGGCCAGATTGTCCTTCACGCAGGATCCTACGCCCGAATAGCGGATGCCCGTGCAGGTACGGGTGGTGATGTTGTCCAGATGGCCGATGGTGCCGAAGTCGGTGAACAGCGACAGGCCGATGCCATAGCTTTCCGGCACAATGGACGGCAGGCGCGCCGCCACGGTGCCGATGGCATAGACGTTCGCGCCGACCGAGCCAGTATTGTTGGGCGCCACCAGGTCGCGCGGGCCGACGCCGGCGATGGCGAAGCCGCGGAAACTGTCCGCGCCGCGGAAGAAGCGTTCGTTGAAGGGCACCAGCGAGCCGTTATAGCCGGTGATGTAACCGGCATTGCCGCTGAAGCTGCCCACCACCGCGCCCTCGAAGAAGGGCGTGAACTTGGAGAAGGTGCTGCTGGTGCTGAGATATTTCAGCGTGCCGCCGAACCCGGCGAAATCCTGGCTGAAGGTGAAGGTGCCGCCGGTGGTGGGGGCGCGGTAATCGTCCAGGTCGTTATAGGAATAGGTATAGCCGACGATCGAGCCGCTGGCCGAACCGGCGGCCAGCCGCACTTCCAGCGGCGCATTGCCATAGGGGCGCACCTTCTCGAACTTGTAGGTATAGCGCAGGCCCACGCTGGAATATTCCGAGATGGGGAAACCCAGGCGCAGCACCGCGGCGCTCACATCGCTCTGATAGGTCGCCTGGTCGTAATTGGTCTGCACCTTGTAGAGGTCGAAGCCCGCCGCCAATTCGCGGTCCAGGAAGTAAGGCTCGGTGAAACTGAGCTGGACCTGCTTGGTGATCTGCGACGCCTGAAGGCTGACGCGCACATTCTGGCCCCGGCCGAACAGGTTGGCCTCGGTATAGCTGATCTCGCCCAGGAGCGCCGTGGTGGACGAATAGCCCAGGCCCACCGACAGCGAGCCAGTGGACTGCTCGGTGACGTTCACCGTCAGGTTGGTGCGGTCGGGCTGGCTGCCCGGCACATTCTTGACTTCCACATTGCTGAAGAAGCCCAGGCTGCGGATGCGGGTGCGCGAACGGTCGATCAGCACGCGGTTGAAGGCGTCGCCTTCCTGCAGGCGGAACTGGCGGCGGATCACCCGATCCAGCGTACGGGTGTTGCCCGCGATGTTGATCCGCTCGATATAGACGCGCGGCCCCTGCACGATGTCGAAGGACAGGTCGATGGTGCGGCTGGCGGGATTGCGCTTCAGGCGCGGGCGGACATCGGCAAAGGCATAGCCCTTGGTGCCCGCCGCATTGGTGATGGAGTCGATCGCCTTCTGCACCAGGTCGGCGGAATAGGTCTGGCCCTTCCTGGCCTCGATCAGCGGCAGAAGTTCGCGGGCCGTCAGCTCGCGGATCTTGGAATCCACCGTGATGGCGCCGAAGGTGTATTTCACCCCCTCGTCCACCGTGAAGTTGATGAAGAAGCTGCGCCGGTCGGGCGTCAGCTGCGCCACCGCGCTCAACACCTTGAAGTCGGCATAGCCGCGATTCATGTAGAAGCGCCGCAGCGACTCCCGGTCGAATTGCAGCCGGTCGGGATCGTAATTGTCGTTGGTGGCCAGGAACTTCCACCAGGCGCTTTCGGTGGTGGCGATCTGGCCGCGCAGCGTGTCGTCGTCGAAAATCTTGTTGCCGCTGAAATTGATACGGCTGACGCCCGTGGTGGGGCCGTCGGAGATGGAGAAGATCAGGTCCACGCGGTTCTGCGGGCGCTGGATGATCTGCGGGTCCACGCGGGCGGCGAACTTGCCGTTGCGGCGGTACAGCTCAATGATGCGCTGGACGTCGGCCTGGACCTTGGCGCGGGTGAAGACCGCGCGCGGCTTGATCTGCACTTCCTTGGTCAGGTCCTTGTCGCTGACCTTGGAATTGCCCTCGAACACCACCTGGTTGACGATGGGATTCTCGGTCACGCGGATGGTCAGCGTGCCGGTATTGCCGTCGAACTGGGTCTTGACGTCGCTGAACAGGCCGGTGGCGGTCAGGGCGCGCAGCGACTGGTCCACTTCGGCGGGGCTGTAATCGTCGCCTTCGCGCACACCGACATAGGTCAGCACCGTGCCCGCCTCGACGCGCTGGGTGCCGCGCACCACGATATGGCGGATGGTCCGGGGCGCGGTTTCGGCGGCGGGCGCGGGCTGGCCGGCGGGATTGGCGGCCGCGGCGGCGGCGGCGTTACCCGACTGGCGGTTCAGTTCCTGGGCGCGTTCGGCGGCGTCCGGGCGCAGTTGCGCGGCGGCCGGAACCGCGGCAAGCGCCAGGATCATGCTGGCGGAGGTTGCGCGCAACAACCTGCTTCTGGGCGATGTCCGCATTCTGCGTCCGGCAACTCGTTCATGGGGCCTGCGCGCGACAGGCCGGATTTCAGAAAAGATTCAACCGGACCAAGTCATTCCAGGTCGTCAGCAGCATCAGCCCCAACACCAAGACCAGCCCAAGCCGAAACCCGACATCCTGGGCCCGCTCACCCAGCGGGCGTCCCAAGACTGCTTCCACTGCATAGTACAGAAGATGGCCCCCGTCGAGGAGCGGAATCGGAAAAAGGTTGGCGAGACCGATGCTTACAGAAAGGATAGCCACCAGATTCAGCAGCGGCAGGAAGCCGAAATCGGCCACCTGGCGGGTCATGTTGGCGATTCCCACCGGGCCGCTGAGCTGGTCGGCGCTGCCCCGGCCGGTCAGGAGCTGGCCGATTCCCAGCACCGTCGTCTTCATGATGTTCCAGGTTTCGGCGCCCGCCACGCCCACCGCCTGGACCGGGTTGTAGCGTTCGCGCACGATGGGGGCCTTGGCGTCCGGGCGCACCCCGATCACCATCTGGCTGACGGCATTGCCCAGCACATCGCGGGTCTTCATCAGCTTGGGCGTGACCTGGACTTCCAGGGGCTTGCCCGCCCGCTCCAGCCCGATGGTCAGGGTGCTGCCGCCGCTGACCGAGATGATGGCCGGAAGCTGCTGGAAATCGTTGATCCGGTCGCCGTCGATATGGGTGACGCGGTCGCCGCTGCGGATGCCCGCAAGGGCGGCGGGACCATCCTTGGTCACCTGGCCGATGATCGGCGTGATCATCGACTTGCCCTGGACCATCACCAGCCCGGTCAGCAGCACCAGCGCCAGCAGGAAATTGGCCAGCGGACCGGCGGCGGCCACCAGCGCGCGCTGGCCCACCGGCTTGAGCGCCAGCACCCCTTCCCGTTCGGCGGCGTTCATGTTTTCCACCGCCGCGCGGTCCGGCGTGGAGGCGGCATCGGCGTCGCCCGCGAACTTCACATAGCCGCCCACCGGGATCCAGGACAGGCGCCAGCGCGTGCCGCGCCGGTCGTTGAAGCCGAAAATCTCCTTGCCGAAACCGACCGAGAAAACCTCCACCTTCACCCCGAAGGCGCGGGCCATCAGGAAATGGCCCAGCTCGTGGAAGAACACCACCAGGGTGATCACGAACAGGAAGGCGGGCAGGCCCAGCGGAGTCCAGGAAATCAGGCCGTGAATGGCGTCGAACATGTCAGGCCCTTACCTGTTGGCAGATTTCCTCGGCCATCACGCGCGCGCGCGCGTCGCAGCCCAGTACACATTCCAGGTCTCCCGCCGGGCCGTTGCTGCCGAAGTCGCGTTCCAGCGTGCGGCCGACGACATGGGAGATGTCCAGGAAACCGATACGGCGGTCCAGGAAAGCCTGCACGGCAATCTCGTTGGCAGCGTTAAGAACCGTGGGGGCCAGCCCGCCGGAGCGCATCGAATCGATCGCCAGGTTCAGGGCCGGGAAACGGTCATGCGCCGGGGCCTGGAACACCAGGCTGCCCAGGGTGGCAAGGTCGAGGCGGCGCGACGGCGACGGGATGCGGCGCGGCCAGCCCAGGGCATGGGAGATGGGCGTGCGCATGTCGGGCGCCGACAGGTGCGCCATGGTGGTGCCGTCCTCATAGCTGACCAGGCAGTGCACGATGGACTGGGGATGCACCAGCACGCCCAGCTTGTCCGGCGGCAGGGCGAAGAGGAAATGCGCCTCGATCAGTTCCAGCCCCTTGTTCATCAGGGTGGCGCTGTCCAGGCTGATCTTGCGGCCCATCGCCCAGTTGGGATGGGCGACCGCCTCCTCCACCGTCGCGGCCTTCATGCGCTCCAGCGTCCATTCGCGGAACGGCCCGCCCGAAGCGGTGATGGTCACCAGTTCGGCTTCCGAGGCATCGCCCGATCCCAGCACCTGGAAGATGGCGTTATGCTCGCTGTCCACCGGCAGGATCTGCGCGCCGGACTGCTCCATCGCGTCGCGGAACACCGCGCCCGCCGCCACCACGCATTCCTTGTTGGCCAGCGCCACCACCACGCCGCGGCGCACCGCCGCCAGCGCCGGTTCGATCGCCGCCGCGCCCATGATGGCGACCATCACGAAATCGCTGGGCCGCGCCGCCGCCTCGATCACCGCCGCCCGGCCCGCCGCCACTTCGATGCCGGTGCCGGCCAGGCCAGCCTTCAGTTCGTCCAGCAGCGCCGGATTGCCGATCACCGCCAGCCGGGGCTTCATCGCCCGCGCCTGCTCGATCAGCACCTTGACGTTCTCCCCAGCCGTCAACGCCATAATGGGCAGCGCGTCGGGACCATGCAGCTTGCGGACATGGGCGATCACATCCAGCGTATTGACGCCGATGGAGCCCGTACAGCCCAGCACCGTGACGCTGCGCGACAGCACCGCGTCGGTGGCGGGCAGTTCGTCGAAAATCTTTGTCGCCGCGATGGCCTTCACGCCCACATCCTCATGACTCTAAGCATGTCCCCCGAACATGGGATTGAACCCGGCCCCGAACACCAGCAGCGCCAGCGCCACGCTGGCGGCGAAGGTGGAGTCCACCCGGTCCAGTACGCCGCCATGGCCGGGAATGATCGAACCGGCATCCTTGGCCCCGAAGCGGCGCTTGACCCAGGATTCCAGCAGGTCGCCGCCATGCGCGGTGAAACTGAACAGGAAGGCGAAGCCCATCGCTGCGAAAACCGAGAAGCCGAAAAAGGCGATATACAGCCCGAAGACCATCGCGGCGGTGATGCTGCCGCCGATGGTGCCCGCCCAGGTCTTGCCGGGCGACAGGCGCGGCGCCAGCTTCTTGCCGCCGATCAGCTTGCCGAAGACCAGCGCGCCGGTATCGGTGGACCAGACGATCAGGAACAGGCCCAGCACGATCATCGCCCCCTGGGGCGGGATATCGCGCAGCGCCACCAGCGCCAGGGCGGGAATGCCGATATAGAGCACCCCTGCGGCATGCCAGACCGGATTGTCGTCGCGCCTTTGCGCCAGCAGGAAGGCCACCGCCACACCCACCGCCAGCGGCACGAAGGCCAGAAGGATCCAGCCTTCCATCAGCGCCAGGATCGCCAGCCCGATGGCGGCGGCGGTGATAATGGTCTGCAGATGGATGGGCCGCTGTTCGGCACGGTCCCGCATGGTGGGCGACCGCACCAGCCGGTGCCATTCGCGCGCCGCGAACAGGGCGATCAGCGCCGTCAGCCCCGCGAACATGTTGACGTTGGTCAGCAGCATCACGCAGGCCAGCACGGCCATGAAGATGCCCGCCAGCAGCCGGACCCACCAGCCCGTGCGCGGCGCCTGTGTGGAGAGGGATTGTGTCACGGTCACGCCACGGCTTCCGAATCCAGCGCCCCGAAGCGGCGCTCGCGGGCGGCGAACTGTTCCAGCGCCCCGGCCAGCACGGCGCGGTCGAAATCCGGCCACAGCGTGTCCAGGAACAGCAGTTCGGCATAGGCCGACTGCCAGAGCAGGAAGTTGGACAACCGGTGCTCGCCGCTGGTGCGGATGATCAGGTCGGGATCGGGCGTGCCCGCCGTGAACAGGCGCGAGGCGAACAGTTCCGGCGTGATGGTTTCCGGGTCCAGCCGGCCTTCCTTGGCGGCGCGCGCCATTTCGCGGACGGTGGCGGCGATCTCCTCCTTGCCGCCATAGTCGAAGGCGAAGGTCAGGTTCAGGCCGGTATTGGCGGCGGTGCGGCTCTCCGAATCCTGGATCATCTGCTGGATGTCGCCGGCGACGCGGCCGCGATGACCGATAATCCGCATGCGGACGTTCCGTTCGACCAGCTCGTCCATGTCGCTGCGGAAATAGGCGCGGAACAGCCCCATCAGGGCGCCCACCTCGGTCTTGGGCCGCTTCCAGTTCTCGCTGGAAAAGGCGAACAGGGTCAGGTTCTCAAGGCCCATGTCGCAGGCGGCGCGCACCGTCTCGCGCACCGCGCCCATGCCCGCATAATGCCCCGCCTCGCGCGGCAGGTAGCGCTTTTTCGCCCAGCGGCCATTGCCGTCCATGATGATGGCGACATGACGCGGAAGATGCGGGGATTTGGGCGCGTCGGACATCAGACCTGCATGATCTCCTGCTCCTTGGCCTGGAGCATAGCGTCAATGTCCTTGATGTTGGCGTCGGTCAGCTTCTGCAACTCGTCGCCCTTGGTATGATGCTCGTCTTCGCCGATCTTCTTGTCTTTCTCGAGGCGCTTGAGCAGGTCCATGCCGTCGCGGCGCACGTTGCGGACCGCCACCCGGGCGGCCTCGGCATACTTGGCGGCCAGCTTGGAGAGTTCCTTGCGCCGCTCCTGGTTCAGTTCCGGCAGCGGAATACGCAGGAGCTGGCCGTCCATCTGCGGGTTCAGCCCCAGCCCGGCGTCGCGGATCGCCTTGTCCACCGCCTTGGCCAGGCCCTTGTCCCAGACCTGCACCGTGATCATGCGCGCCTCGGGCGTGGCGATGGAGCCGACCTGGTTGACCGGCACGGTGTTGCCATATGCCTCGACCATCACCGGGTCCAGCAGCGCGGCGCTGGCGCGGCCGGTGCGCAGGCCGCCGAACTCGCTCTTGAGCGTGGCGACCGCGCCCTTCATGCGGCGGTCCAGTTCGTCCTTGCTATAGGCGTCGGCCATCTCGTCTCTCCTCCAATGGGCCTTCGGGAATCCCGCCCAAAGCGGCGGGAGCAAGACTAGCCCAAACCGGGCCGTTCACCCCAAAGGAAGTGCTTATTTATCTTCCACAATGGTGGCCCGGCCCTCGCCGCGCAGCACCCGGGCCAGCTCGCCCGGCTGGGCCAGCGAGAAGACCAGGATGGGGATGCCGTTTTCCCGCGACAGGGAAATGGCCGATGCATCCATTACCTGAAGATCCTTGGCTAACACCTCGTGATAGCTCAAGGAATCGTACCGGACCGCCTTGGGATCCTTCTTGGGGTCGGCACTGTAAACACCATCCACCTGGGTCGCCTTCAGCATGGCGTCACAGGTCATTTCGGCGGCCCGGAGGGCGGCGGCGGTGTCCGTGGTGAAGAAGGGATTGCCGGTTCCGGCGGCGAAGATCACCACCCGCCCCTTTTCCAGGTGGCGCTCGGCCCGGCGGCGGATATAGGGCTCGCAGACATTGTTCATGGCGATGGCCGACTGGACCCGGCAGGACAGGCCGGTACGCTCCAGCCCCGCCTGCAGGGCCAGGGCGTTCATCACCGTGGCCAGCATGCCCATATAGTCGGCGGTCGCCCGCTCGATGCCCTTGGCCGCCCCGGCCAGGCCGCGGAAGATGTTCCCGCCGCCCACCACCATGCAGATCTGGGTTCCGGCGTCGGACGCCTCCTTCACATCGGCCGCGATGCGGTCGATGGTGCCGGTGTCGATGCCGAACTGGCCGCTGCCCATCAGGGCTTCGCCGGAGACCTTGAGCAGGACTCGCTTGTATCTCGGTTGGGGGTATTTCGGCGCGTCGGGCATCGAAGCGTCCCCTTCCGGTCTAGCGGGCGCCTGCCATCTGGGCCACTTCGTCGGCGAAATCGGCATCGGCCTTCTCGATGCCCTCGCCCACCTGGAAGCGGACAAAGCCGTCAATGCTGACCGGCGCGCCCAGGTCCTTGCCGGCCTTCTCGACCAGCTTGGCGATCTGGGTCTCGCCGTCGATCACGAAGGTCTGCTGCAGCAGCACGGTCTCTTCGTAATATTTCCGCATGCGGCCTTCCATCATCTTCTCGACGACGGCTTCCGGCTTGCCGGACTGCAGCGCCAAGTCCTTCTGGATGGCGTATTCGCGCTCGACCAGGGCCTTGTCCAGGTGCTCGACCGTCAGGGCCAGCGGCGCGGCGGCGGCGATGTGCATAGCGATCTGCTTGGCCAGCGCGGCCAGCTTGTCCTTGTCGGCAGAGGACTTCAGCGCCACCAGCACGCCGATCTTGCCCAGCTCGGGCGACGCGGCATTGTGGACATAGGCCGCGACCACGCCGGGATCGACGGTGATCGCCGCAGCGCGGCGGATGGACATGTTCTCGCCGATCTTGGCGACCAGCTCGGTCAGGGTCTGCTGCACGGTCGAGCCGCCCATCGGGTGGCCCAGCAGCTTCTCCAGGTCGCCGCCCTGCTTGAGCGCCAGCGCCGTGGCGGACTTCACGAAGTCCTTGAACTCCTCGTTGCGGGCAACGAAATCGGTTTCGGCGTTCACTTCCAGCAGCACGCCCGCGCCGTCATCCACCGCCACACCCACCAGGCCCTCGGCGGCGGCGCGTCCGGCCTTCTTGGCGGCCTTGGAGATGCCCTTCTTGCGCAGCCAGTCGATGGCGGCTTCCATGTCGCCGTCCGTCTCGTTCAGCGCGTTCTTGCAGTCCATCATGCCCGCGCCGGTCTTGTCGCGCAGGTCCTTCACCATGGTCGCGGTGATGTTCGCCATTGGAATCTCCGTATTCCGCCCGCACGCGCATCGCGCGCGCGGGCCTTGTCTGTAGAACTTAAGCGGTGGCCGGTTCGCCTTCGACCGGCTGGGCGCCGGTGTCCACGATCTCTTCCGCCGCGCCCAGGTCCACGCCGGCCTCGGTCTGGCCCTGGCTGAGACCGTCGATCACCGCGCGGGCGGCCAGGTCGCAATAGAGCGCCAAGGCACGGGCGGCGTCGTCATTGCCGGGAATCGGGAAGGCGATACCGTCGGGATCGCAGTTGGAGTCCAGGATCGCGGTGACCGGGATGCCCAGCTTGCGGGCCTCGGCGATGGCGATGGATTCCTTGTTGGTGTCGATCACGAACAGCATGTTGGGCAGACCGCCCATTTCCTTGATGCCGCCCAGCGAACGCTCCAGCTTGTCCTGCTCGCGCAGCAGGCCCAGCAGTTCCTTCTTGGTCAGGCCCGACTGCTCGGCGCTGGACAGGGTTTCCTCGATGGTCCGCAGGCGGCGGATCGAGTGGCTGATGGTCTGCCAGTTGGTCAGCGTGCCGCCCAGCCAGCGATGGTTGACGTAATACTGGGCGCAGCGCTTGGCGGCGGCGGCGATCGGCTCGCTGGCCTGGCGCTTGGTGCCCACGAACAGGATGCGCCCGCCACCGGCGGCGACTTCGCGCAGCGCGACCAGCGCCTGGTGCAGCAGCGGCACGGTCTGGGTCAGGTCCAGAATGTGGATGTCGTTGCGCTGGCCATAGATGAAGGGCGCCATCTTCGGGTTCCAGCGCTGCTGGCGGTGGCCGAAATGGGCACCGGCTTCAAGCAGCTGGCGCATGGAAAAATCAGGCAAAGCCATTGTGGTCGTCTCCTTTACCGGTTGGCCAGATGCGCGGGTTATCCCCCTGTTTTCAGGGAACACCGGACGGCGACGGCGGAACTCCCGCCGAAAGCCACCCGCGCATGCAAGATGGCGGGGCTTATGGCGGCAGGAGCCGGAAAAATCAAGGGAAAACCCGCCCGGACGGCCGGAAAGCCTCAATCCCGCCGGGCGGGCGGACGGGTCAGCAGCAGCACCGCCAGCATGGCCAGCAGAACCAGGGGCGTGGCGAACCCAAGCGGGTTCACCCGGGGCGGGTTGTAGAGCGGCGCCAGCCAGGCGGCCAGCGGCAGGATCAGGGCCAGCGGGCGAGCATCGCCCGGCAGGGTCCGCACATGGATCAGCGCCGCGATGGCCAGCAGAATCATGTCGTAGTTGGAGACATGGGGCGACGCCAGCAGCAGGGCACAGAGCAGGATGGGCAGCCGCGCGGGATGTCCCCCGGCAAAGGTCCGCCAGACCGCCACCGCCGCCGCCAGCATGGCCGCGCCCTGCGCCGCCAGCCCGGCGCCATGCGGCGCGCCCAGAAGGTTGAGGCAGGTGGAGATGCTGTTGTCCCACATATGGCCCCATTCGGTGGCGTTCACCGCCGCGGCGCGCTGGGGCTGAAGATAGACATTCATCCAGTCCAGCCAGGGCTGGAGGCCGAACAGCAAAATGCTGGCCGCCACCATGGACAGCCCGGCCGCCAGCCCACCGCCGAACATCCGCCATTGCCGTGCCGCCACCACCGCCAGCACCAGCAGCGGAAAATATTGCGGCTTGAAGATCATCACGCCCCACAGCGCGCCCGCCGCCCAGGGCCGCCTGTCCATCAGCGCATAGCCGCCTACCACCAGCGACGCGACCAGCACCGCATTGGTGCCCGCCAGCACATTGTTGGAGGCCGCCGGGGCCAGGAACGCGCCCAGCAGGAAGAACAGCCAGCTTTTGTCGGGCGCGTACCGGCGTAGCGCCCAGGCCAGCGCCGCGAAGCTGAGAAGCTGCGACAGCAGCAGCGACCAGAAGACCGGCAGATGCGCGAAGGGCGCGACCAGCAGCAGATAGACCGGCGGATAGGGAAACAGCGGAAACGGCAGCGGCGCCGACAGCCAGTGCGCGAACTGGCTGTTGGTCGCGTTGGTGATCCAGAGCTGGTCATAGATATGGGCGATATCGGGCGTGAAGGCCGCGCGCCCCGCCGCCATGAAGATCACCCAGTCCGCGCCCGGCGCGTTGAAAGCCGGTCCGATGGCGCCGTCATGCCCGCTGGCGGTGGCCAGGAACAGCGCCCAGCCATAAACGCCCAGCAACAGCGCCGCCGCCAGCAGCGGCCAGTGACGTTTCAAGACAGGCGGCAGCGAATCCATCGCCGCACTATGCGGCCAAAAGCCTTTCGGTTACACAGCCGCCATGACCACCCAATCCCCCAGCCGCAGCCCCATCCGAGATGTGATGCGGACGCTCGAACCCTCCGGCATTTCCCAGGTGACGGCGCTGGGCCTGGGCGATCCCTCGGTGCTGCCGCTGTGGTTTGGCGAGACCGACCTGCCCACCCCGGACTTCATCCGCGACGCCGCGATCCAGGCGCTGATGGATGGCAAGACCAATTACACCAATGCGCGCGGCATCACGCCCCTGCGCGAAGCGATCCGCGATTTCCACCGGCGCACATCCGGGGCCGACATCGCGCTGGAACGCATTACCGTGCCCGGCGCCGCCATGCTCGCGGTGGTGAGCGCGCTGCAGATGGTGTGCGAGACCGGCGACAATATCGTCATCGTCTCGCCGATCTGGCCCAACATCTTCCAGGCCGCGCGTGTGGTGGGCGCCGAGCCGCGCCTGGTGCGGCTGGACGAGGACTGGGAGGCGGGCCGCTGGCGGCTGGACCTGGACAGGCTGTTCGACGCTTGCGATGGCCGGACCAAGGCGATGTTCCTGGCCTCGCCCGGCAATCCCACCGGCTGGATGATGACGGCGCAAGAACAGAAGGCCATTCTGGATTTCTGCCGCCGGCGCGGAATCGCCATCCTGGCCGATGAGGTCTATGGCACGCTGATCTATGACGGCGCGGCGCACGCCCCCTCCTTCCTGACCATCGCCGACGAGCAGGATGCGGTGTTCGCCATCAACTCCTTCTCCAAGCCCTGGGCGATGACCGGCTGGCGCATCGGCTGGCTGGTGCATCCCAGAAGCGTGGAAAACGCCGCCGCCGCGATGGCCCAGTGCAACAACACCGGCAGCACGCATTTTGTTCAGTATGGGGCGATCGCGGCGCTGTCGCCGCAGGGCGACCAATTCCGCGGCGAGGTGCTGGAGCGCTGCCGCGCGGGCCTGGCGGTGGTGGACGGCTGGATCCGCCGCCAGAACCGGGTGCGCTGGCTGAAGCCGGATGGCGCGTTCTATGGCTTCCTGCAGGTGGACGGCCTGAAGGACAGTCTTGGTTTCTGTCAGCGCATGGTGACGGAAGACAAGGTCGGCATCGCACCGGGCTGGGCCTTCAGCCTGGGCGATGCCCGCGACGACAGCTATCTGCGGATATGCTTCGCACAGGATGCGGCGCGGATGGAACGCGCGCTGGAACGGCTCGAAGGCGCGATCCGCAAGCTGTAGCGCAAGCGCGCGGCAGACTGTCATTCCGCAAAAGCGGGAATCCCACTTCATCGCCGTTGAAAAAGTTGGATGTCCGCTTGCGCGGGCATGACAGAAAAATCAGACGGCCTCGACAGACGCCACACCCGGCAACGCCGCCACGCGATTGCGCAGCGTGGCGGTGACCGCCACGCGCCTGGCCAGGGCGATTTCCACTTCCTCGCCTGCCGCGCCCGGCACCACCAGATGTACCAGCCCCTTGCCCGCCTGGCCCATCTCGGCCTGGATCGCGCCCAGCGAGGCGATGTCGGACAGGCGCACCACCATGCCCTCGCCCGCCTGCGCCGCCGCCTGGTCGAGATCGAGAATGGACGCCGCGCGCAGCTTCATCTCGTCGCCGTCCCATTCCACGCTGCAATTGATCAGCATGGATTTTCCCGCTTCCAGCAGCGGGCGCGCCGAGGCCAGCACTTCGGGGAACAGCATGATCTCGAACATGCCAGTGGGATCGGAGAAGGACACGAAGGCATACATCTGGTCGTTGCGGCCGCGCCGCTCCGACTTCTTGATCATGGTCCCGGCCAGCTTGGCCTTGAAGCCCCGGCGGCGGTCTTCCGCCAGCGCGGCATAGGTCTGCGCCCCCAGCCGCTTCAGCGCCGGGCCATAAGCATCGAGCGGATGGCCCGACAGGTAAAAGCCCATCGCGCCAAACTCCTCGCCCAGCCGCTCATGCGCGGGCCAGTCGGGAATGGCGGTCAGGCGCAGATCCTCGGCCGGCGCGGATTCACCGCCGAACAGCGACACCTGCCCGCTTTCGCGCTCGCGCTGTGCCGCCTGCGCCCCGCCCAGGATGCGGTCGGAGTTTTCCACCAGCTGCCGCCGGTTGGGATTGAGCCTGTCAAAAGCGCCCGCCCGCACCAGATTTTCAAAGGCGCGCTTGTTGACCAGGCGCGGGTCCACCCGGCGGGCGAAATCGGACAGGGAGGTGAAGGCCCCGCCTTCGCGGCGCACCTGCACCAGATGATCCATCGCCTGGATGCCCACGCCCTTCACCGCCGCAAGAGCATAGAAGACGGTATTCTTCGCCGCATCGCAGGTGAACACCGCTTCGGAGACATTGATGTCGGGCGGCGCGATGGTCACATCCAGCCGCTGGGCCTCCTGGCGGAAGATATTGAGACGGTCGGTATTGCCGATATCCAGCGTCATGGAGGCGGCCAGGAACTCCACCGGATAGTTCGCCTTGAGATAGGCCGTCTGGTAGGCGACCTGGGCATAGGCGGCGGCATGGCCCTTGTTGAAGCCGTACCCGGCGAATTTTTCCGCCTGCTCGAAGATGGTTTCGGCGACATTCCGGGCGATCTTGCGTTCCGCCGCGCCCTTCATGAACTTTTCCCGCTGCGGAATCATTTCCGCCGGAATCTTCTTGCCCATGGCGCGGCGCAGGATGTCGGCTTCGCCCATCGTATAGCCGGCCAGTTCGCGGGCGATGCGCATGACGTCATCCTGGTACGTCATCACGCCATAGGTTTCATTCAGGATCGGCTCCATCGCGGGATGGAGATATTCCACCGGCTCCTTGCCGTTCTTGCGGGCGATATAGGTCGGGATGGAATCCATTGGCCCCGGCCGGTACAGCGCCACCAGCGCCACCAGATCGTTGATGTGGTTGGGCTTCATCTTGCGCAGCAGGTCGCGCATGCCCGCGCCTTCCATCTGGAAGACGCCCACGCTGTCGCCGTGGCTCAGCATCTCGAAGGTGAGAATATCGTCGAAATCGATCGTCTGGGTCTTGAGTTCGATGCCGCGCTTCTTCAGCAGCTCCTCGGCCTTGGCGATAACGGTCAGGGTCTTGAGGCCCAGAAAGTCGAACTTCACCAGCCCGGACTTTTCCGCATCCTCATAGTCGAACTGCGTCACCGGCATGTCGGAGCGCGGATCGCGATAGAGCGGCAGCAGGTCCTGCAAGGGCCGGTCGCCGATCACCACGCCCGCCGGATGGGTGGAGGCATGGCGGTACAGCCCCTCGATCTTTTCGGTGATCTCGAACAGGCGCTGGGCGATGGGTTCGGCCTCGGCGATCTGTATCAGGCGCGGCTCGCTGTCCACCGCCTCGCGCAGCGAGATGGATTTGCCCGGCGGATTGGGGATCAGCTTGGCGATACGGTCCACCAAGCCCAGCGGCATCTGCAAAACGCGGCCCGCATCGCGCACCGCGGCGCGCGCCTGAAGGCTTCCCAGCGCCATGATCTGCGCCACGCGGTCATGGCCATACTTGTCGCGGACATAGCGCACGACCTCGTCGCGCCGCTCCTGGCAGAAGTCGATATCGAAGTCCGGCATGGACAGGCGTTCGGGATTCAGGAAACGCTCGAAGAACAGGCCGAAGCGCAGGGGATCGAGGTTGGTGATGTCCAGCGCCCAGGCCACCAGCGAGGACGCGCCCGAACCGCGCACGCCGACGGGAATGCCCTGCGCGCGCGTCCACTTCATGAAGTCGGACACGATCAGGAAATAGCCCGGAAAACCCATATTGTTGATGATGCCCAGCTCATAGGCCAGGCGTTCGTCATAGACACTGCGTTCGGCGAAAAGGGGCGCGGCCTTGAGGCGGCGATCCAGCCCCTCCTCCGCCTGCGCCTTCAGTTCCTCGACGGCGCTGCGGCCGGACTCCGGCGCAAACTGCGGCAGGATGGGCTTGCGCTTGGCCGGGCGATAGGCGCAGCGGCGCGCGATCTCCACCGTATTGGCAAGCGCCTCCGGCAGGTCGGCGAACTGCGCCTGCATTTCGGATGGCGTCTTGAAGCGATGCTCCGGCGTCAGGCGGCGGCGGTCCTCCTGGGTGACGAAGGCCCCGTCCGCGATGCAGAGCAACGCGTCATGGGCCTGGTACATGTCGGCGCGCCCGAAATGGACATCGTTGGTCGCCACCAGCGGCAGCCCCATGTCATAGGCCAGGTCGATCAGGCCTTCCTCGGCGGCGCGCTCCTCCGGCAGGCCATGCCGCTGCAATTCCACATACAGCCGGTTCGGAAAAGCCTCGGCCAGCTGCGACAGCGCGGCTTTGGCGCCGTCCTTCTGCCCATCCAGCAGAAGCTGATTGATCACCCCGCCCGGACCGCCAGTCAGGGCGATCAGGCCCTCGGCATGGGACAAAAGCTTCTCGGCCTTCACATGCGCCCAGTCCCCGGCCTCGACATCCAGATAGGCCGAGGACAGCAGACGGGTGAGATTGAGATAGCCCACCTCGTTCTGCACCAGCAGCGGCAGGTGCGGCGGCTTGCGGCGCGAGCCGGTCTGGAGAGGATTGCGCGGCGCGAACTCCACCGACAGCAGGGTGCCCACAATGGGCTGGATGCCCGCCTTGGTCAGGGTTTCGGTAATCTCGAAAACGCCGAACAGGTTGTTGGTGTCGGTGACGGCGGCGGCGGGAATGCCCGCCTCCCGGGCCAGCGCCGCCAGTTCCTTGGGGCGCACCGCGCCTTCCAGAAGCGAATAGGCGCTCTTGACGCGCAGATGGACAAAGGACGCCATGAACCGATCCCGGAATGCCGATGGTCAGTATCGCCCGGCGGAAGGGCCGATGGGGCCATCCCGGCCCCCTATCCACAACTGTGTGGGGCCACAAATGTGTGGGGTTCTAGACAGCCGGGTTCAGCAGCACGGCATGGGCGCCGCTAGCCAGCACGAAAGCCGAGACCATGAACAACATCAGGCCTGCACCGGCGGCCACATCCTTGATCCACATGACCACGATCTCCCTCTGCGTCGGGATTTGTTCTACTTTGGTTCCGATCAGAACGCAAGAACAAATCGTGATCGAATTGCCCCGGATGCGCCGGGCAGAGGTCCAATAGTCGGAAGAACGCTGATAGGCCATGTCCAGACAAGTGTCCGCACACGGATTGGTTTCCGAATTTTCGTGAAGAAAATCCGCCGATTAGCGGGAACCAACCTGGCCGGGAATCTGGGTGCCTTCGACCAGCCTGCCCTGGTGTAGCAGAAGCGCCCGGTCCATGCGGGCCGCCAGTTCGAAATTGTGGGTGGCGATCAGCGCCGCCAGTCCTTCCGCCCGCGTAATGGCGATCAGGGCATCGAACACCCCGCCCGAGGTGCGGGGATCGAGATTGCCGGTGGGTTCGTCGGCCAGAAGGATGCGCGGCCGGTTGGCCAGCGCGCGGGCGATGGCGACGCGCTGCTGTTCGCCGCCCGAAAGCTGCGCCGGGCGGTGGGTCAGGCGCTTGCCCAGCCCCAGCGTGGTCAGAAGGCGGGTGGCCACGCCCTCGGCCTGGGCGCGGCTCTTGCCCGCGATCATCTGCGGCAGGATCACATTCTCCAGCGCGTCGAACTCCGGCAGCAGGTGATGGGCCTGATAGACAAAACCGATGCGGTCGCGGCGGATGCGAGTGCGTTCCTGGTCCGGCAGCTTGGACACCGCCTGCCCTTCAATGAAGATTTCGCCGCCCGACGGCGCTTCCAGCAGGCCCGCGATATGCAGGAGCGACGACTTGCCCGCGCCCGACGGGCCGACCAGCGCCACGATCTCGCCGGGCCGCAGCGACAGGTTCAGGCCGTTGAAGACCTCCAGCTGGCCCTCGCCTTCCTTGTAGCGGCGGGAGATATCATCCAGGCGCAGGACCTCACTCATAGCGCAGCGCCTCGACCGGATCGAGCCGCGCCGCCCGCCAGGACGGATAGAGCGTGGCCAGGAAAGTCAGCACCAGCGCCATCACCACCACGCTGATCACCTCGCCGGGATCCATGTGGGCGGGCATGCGCGACAGGAAATAGATGGTGGGATCGAACAGGGTCGTGCCGGTGATGTGTGACAGGAACTGGCGGATGGTCTCGATATTGGCGCAGAACAGCACGCCCAGCACCAGTCCCAGCAGCGTGCCCACAACGCCGATGCTGGCCCCGGCGATGAAGAATATCCGCATCACCGCGCCGCGCGTCGCGCCCATCGTCCGCAGGATGGCGACATCGCTCGACTTGTCCTTCACCAGCATGATCAGGCCCGACACGATGTTCAGCGCCGCCACCAGGATGATCAGCGACAGGATCAGGAACATGGTGTTGCGCTCCACCGCCAGCACTTCGATGATCGAACCGTTCAGTTCCTGCCAGGTGATCAGCCGCATGTTGGGACCGGCCGCGTTGCTGATGGCGGGCAAGAGGGCGGTGTTGGTCTCCGGGTCGGCCACCATCACTTCCACGCCGCTGACGGTATCGCCCAGGTTGAAATACATCTGGGCCTCGGCCAGCGGCATGAAGACGAAGCCGTTGTCATAGAGCGTGTTGCCCAGCCGGAAGATGCCCGCGATGGTATAGGTCTTGATGCGCGGCGTGACGCCGAAGGGCGTGACATTGCCGCGCGGCGCCAGCAGCGTGATCTCGCCGCCCAGCCGCAGCCCCAGCTTGTTGGCCAGCCCCTGCCCGATGATCACCGTGTCCTCGCCCCGGTAATTGTCTAGCGCGCCGGGCGTCAGCTTGTCGGCCAGCACCGGCAACCGCGCCAGGTCTTCGCGCCGCATGCCGCGCACCAGCACGCCGGTATTGGCGTTGCCCCGCGAAGCCATCACCTGCCCGTCCACGATGGGCGCGGCATAGACCACGCCCGGCACCTGACGCACTTTCTGCGTCACGGCATCGTAACCGGGCAGGTTGCCGGCCGCGGACTGGACGGTGACATGGCCGTTGATGCCCAGGATGGATTTCAGCATCTCGATGCGGAAACCGTTCATCACGCTCATCACGATGATCAGCGTGGCCACGCCCAGCGCGATGCCGATCAGCGAAAACAGCGAGATCACCGAGATGAAGCTCTCCTGCCGCTTGGCGCGCAGATAGCGAGCGGCGATCATCCATTCAAAAGGCGCGAACAGGCCGGTGCTCCGGGCCGCAGGCGATGGGGGGGGTGATTCCGGCATGGCGGCCAAGGTAAGGGGCCAAAAGCGACCCGTCCATGACAAAAACCCATCAAAATCAGTGGGCTTGCGCCGTTTTTCGTCCCGCCCCATACCCGGTGCGGCCATGACGCACCCCGCAGCCCCCAGTGACAGTTTCAGCCGTGCCCGGCGCATCGAGCTGATCGTCCTGTTCGGGGTGCTGACGGTCTTCACCCCCATCGCCATCGACATGTACCTGCCCGCGCTGCCCACCATGGCGCGGGAGTTCGGCACGCCCATCTCGTCGGTGGAGCATTCGCTGGCGGCCTATTTCCTAGGCATCGCCATCGGACAGGCGGCAGTCGGCCCGATTTCGGACCGTTTCGGGCGGCGCTGGCCCATCATGATCGGGCTGGGGCTTTACATCCTGGGATCGGCGGCCTGCGCCCTCAGCGACGGGCCGCTGGCGCTGAACGCCGCGCGCTTCCTGCAGGCGCTGGGCGGCTGCGCCGGGTCGGTCCTCAGCCGCGCCTGCGTGCGCGACCTGTTCCCGCCGCAACAGGCGGCCCGCATCTTCGCCCAGATGCTGCTGATCCTGTCGGTGTCGCCCTTGTTCGCGCCTTTCATCGGCGGGGCGCTGCTGCCGCTGACCGGCTGGCGCAGCCTGTTCTGGCTGCAGGCGGGCGTGGCGCTGGTGACGCTGGCGGTGACCTGGAAGCTGCTGCCGGAAAGCCATCCCGGCTCGGACCGGCGGCTGCACCCGCTGCATGTGCTGAAGGATTACTGGGACATCCTGAAGGACGTGCGCTTCTCGCGCTACATCATCCCCACCACCCTGACCGGCGGCGGTCTCTACATGTTCCTCACCGGCTGGGCCCATGTGGTCATCGACATGTACCATGTACCACCGGAATATTTCGGTTTCACCTTCGTGCTGAACGGCATCGGGCTGATCCTGTTCAGCCAGTTCGCGGTGCGCTGGCTGGCCCGCCGCCCGGCCGAGCCGCTGCTGCTGGCGGGCATCGCCGCCAATGCGGTGATTGGCTTGCTGGCGCTGCTGTTCGGCTATACCGGCTGGGGCGGCCTGCTGGGCCTGATCCCCTGGATGTTCCTCTATTGCGCCATGATCGGCCTGATCAATCCCACCTCGACCGGGCTGGCGATGCACCATTTCGGCCATGCCGCCGGCATGGCCTCGGCCCTGATCGGCATCGTCTTTTATGGCGGGGCCACCATCGCCTCGCTGGCGATGGGCGCGGTCCATGCCACCACCCCCCTGCCCATGACCGCCCTGATCGCGGCCTGCGGCATTCTGGGCCTGGGCAGTTACCTGTTGTTCCGGCTGCGCCGGGCGGGCTAAGACACCCCGGAACGCACGCCCCGGAGCCTTGAAAATGCAGCGCGCCCTGACTGTTGACCGCACGCGGTTCGCCGACTGGTACCAGGCGGTGGTGCGCGACGCCGACATGGCCGAGACCAGCCCTGTGCGCGGCGCGATGGTCATCAAGCCCTGGGGCTATGGCGTGTGGGAACAGCTGCAGCAGGAACTGGACCGCCGCATCAAGGCGACGGGGCACGAGAACTGCTATTTCCCCATGTTCATCCCCCTCTCCTTCATCGCCAAGGAGGCCGAGCATGTCGAAGGCTTCGCCAAGGAGATGGCGGTCGTCACCCATCACCGCCTCAAGAACATCGACGGCAAGCTGGTGCCCGATCCCGCCGCCCAGCTGGAAGAGCCGCTGGTGGTGCGCCCCACCTCCGAGACCATCATCGGCGACGCCTTCGCCCGCTGGGTGCGGTCGCACCGCGACCTGCCGCTGCTGATCAACCAGTGGGCCAATGTGGTGCGCTGGGAAATGCGGCCGCGCCTGTTCCTGCGGACCACCGAATTCCTCTGGCAGGAGGGCCATACCGCCCATGCCAGCAAGGAAGAAGCGGTCGAAGAAACCATGAAAATGCTGGAGGTCTATCGCAGCTTCGCCGAGGACTGGCTGGCCCTGCCGGTGATCGCGGGCGAGAAGCCGGAGAACGAACGCTTCCCCGGCGCCGAGGCGACCTATTCCATCGAAGCCATGATGCAGGACGGCAAGGCGCTGCAGGCGGGCACCAGCCATTTCCTGGGCACCCATTTCGCCGAGGCCCAGAACATCAAGTTCCAGGACGATGCCGGCACGCTGACCTTCTGCAACACCACCAGCTGGGGCGTTTCCACCCGGCTGATCGGTGGCGTCATCATGACCCATGGCGACGATGACGGCCTGCGCCTGCCGCCCGCCATCGCGCCCCGCCAGATCGTGGTGGTGCCGATGCTGCGCGACAAGCCGGAAGACGCCGAGGTGCTGGCCTATTGCGAAAGCCTGGTGGCGGCGCTGTCCAGCCTGAATGTCTTTGGCCATCCGCTGCGCGCGCTGCTGGACACCAAGAAGATCAAGTCGGCGGAAAAGCGCTGGAACTGGGTGCGCCGGGGCGCGCCGCTGATCCTGGAGATCGGCCCGCGCGACGCCGCGGGCGGCAATGTCACCTTCATGCGCCGCGATACCCTGCGCGACGGCGACAAGATCAAGTCCATCGCCTGCAGCCGCGCCGAGTTCCTGGAGGAAAAGGCCGTGCAGCTTCTGGCCGAAATCCAGCACAGCCTCTATGCTGAGGCCAAGGCGCGGCTGGACGCCAGCATCATCTCCGGCATCACCGACTGGGCGGGCGTGGAAGAGTATTTCAGCGGCGATGAAGACGCCTTCAAGGGCTGGCTGAAAGTGTCCTGGTCGCGGCCCAGCGGGGCGGAGCTGGAAGCGGTTGAGACCAAGCTCAAGGGCCTGAAGCTGACCATCCGCAACGCGCCGCTGCAACAGCCCGA